>CAZAZR010000005.1:15245-36402 GCA_964489685.1 uncultured Solibacteraceae bacterium
AGGGTGGAGTTTGGCGCCAGTGTCCAGTACGTCCAGTTCGGCGGTTTGCCTGCCGCACTGTAGTAGAGCGCTCCGGTGCCCAACGGCCCGGGGCCGACCCAGGGCGGATTCGAGGAGCGCGCGGGTGCACCGCTCGACGATCTCTGGGTCGCCGTCGGTTCCGTCAGTCTGAAGCCGGGCACGGTCGTCCGCCGCACGGACGTCCAGATCTTCGCGTACCGGTATGCGGACCAGCGAGCGGTGTCGGCGCGTCCCGACAGTACGTTCCTGCCGGCGGCGGCTGTTGATGTGCACGTGACGTCACTGGGGACCACCGTGGCCGGAGCCTACCCCGCAGGTGGCGGTCAGGCCGATGGGCTCGTGTGGGCGGTGTGGCAGACCGGGGACTGGTACGGTCAGGATCACCGTGCCAGCGCGGTGGCTGTGGAGGCCGGATACCAGTGGACAGGCGCGCCGGCGACGCCCTGGATCAGAGCCGGTCTGTTTCGCAGTTCCGGCGACGAGGATCCCCTCGATGCCACACATGGCACGTTCTTCCAGATGCTGCCGACTGGACGGAAGTACTCGTTCTCGACGGTCTACAACTTGATGAACAGTACGGATGTCTTCGTCCAGGTGCAGACGCGCCCGCATGCCAGACTGGGTGCGCGCGTGGACGCCCATTGGCTTCGGCTCACGCGCTCAGCCGATCTCTGGTACGGCGGCAGCGGAGCCACCAGCAGTACGGGGACGTCCTTTGGATTTTCCGGACGGCGTGCGAACGGTGCGACCGACCTGGGCTGGATTCTGGAGGGCTCCGCGGACTGGACCCTCTCGCCTCGATTCTCAGTCAACGCCTACCTCGGGCGGATGTCCGGGGGAGACGTCGTCGGTCGCCTGTTTCAGGGGCGGCGACTCGCGTTCGGGTATCTCGAGGCGTCGATCAGTTACTGACGCCAAGCGTACACCCCCCAGCTCTCGCCGTTGATCACGACTCGCACGAAGTTGGCTTTGACCGCCGGAATGTAGTCGCGCGCCACCTCCAGAAAGAGCACGGAGCGGCGCAACGTCGGGTCCTGATTCGCGTTGAGCAGATTGAACGATCGTCGCGCTCGAAGTCGAGGAACAGCGTCCGCAACGTGCCCGCGTCGTAGAGTGGCACCGACGCCGGGTACGTTGTCACGGCCTTCGGCGACATGGCCGGTCCTGGTGAGCCCGTCAGAGGCGGTCGAACGCCGCGTGGCGGGCGCACCACCCGCGAACTCGCGCGCGGCCGTGCAGCCCGTGGAGCGCATGCCGGCATTGTGACGAGGCGCGGCCGCATCGTCAACGCGCGTTCTACTTGCCGCCGGTCGCGAACGTGTTCTGCACAAGGAGCGGCGCGTTGCTCTGCACGACATGGCAGGCCATGCAGTTCCAGCGCGCGCCAGCGACAGTCTGCCGCAATACGGTGGGAGCGTTTCTCAGATCGGTCCGGTGGCTGGAAGGCAACTGCGGCGGGTCGGCAGAATCCGTGCTGCCGGTCTGGTGACACAGCAGGCACGTGTTCTCGGCAGACGTGATGGGCACGAACCCGTCCAGGCCGTGCGGAATCAGCGGCGGGGCGCCATCCCAGGCTCGCGGCAGCCGTGCGTTGTCTCCAGGCGCGGCGTCGGTCAGGACGTAGACGGCAGGCGCGCGATCATCGGCCAGGGTCGTCTGCCGCAACCCCAGTTCGCGGTCCGGAATCGGCGGCCCGATCGCGCCGTTGTCCCGAGTGACCACCAGCACTGCGAGACCAGCCACGGCACTTGCGGCCAGCAGAATCCACCCCCGTCGCATCATGACGCGGCCTCGTCGGCTTTGTAGACTTTTACGGCGCATTTCTTGAAATCGGTCTGGCGGGAGATTGGGCAGCCAGCATCGAGCGTGACCTTGTTGATGAAGACCATTTCGTCAAACCACGGCACGTAAATCAATCCCCGAGGTGGACCGTACCGGCCCTCCGTTTCCACGCGCGTGCGGACTCGTCCTCGGCGCGATTCGATCCACACCGCATCGGTGCGTGCGAGGCCGCGGGCTTCGGCGTCGGCAGGGTGCATATAGGCCAGGGCGGCAGGGACGGCCTTGTGCAGTTCAGGCACCCGGCGCGTCATCGTGCCTGAGTGCCAGTGCTCGAGGACCCGGCCCGTGCTGAGCCAGAGGTTCCACTCGGCATCGGGCACTTCGGGCGGCGCGGCGTACGGCCGGAAGAAGATCTTCGCCTTGCCGGCCAGCGACACCGGCGTCGTGTCCGTGATTCCCGCCAGCGTGCCGCGCGGCAGGCGTTTCATCGCCGAGCCGTAGAAGTCGAAGCCCGAGCCCACTGCGGCGTACGGGTCGTGAGCCGCATTGAACCGCCAATGGGTCTCCTTGCCGTTGACGACCGGCCATTTCAGGCCGCGCACATCGGCGGCAAAATACCGGTCAAACGGCGCCAGGTCATGGGCATGGCCGCGGCCGAATCCCGCATATTCCTCGAACAACGCCTTCTCGGGAAACCAGCGTTCGTTCAAGTCCGTGACCGTGTCGTTGGCGTGCCCATCGGCCACCGGATCAGGCCAGGCGACCTTGCGGTTGGCAGGCGTCGCGAAGAGGACGTCGTAGAGTGTGCTCTCGGGTCGGTACCCGAGCGCGCTGATGTGATCCAGCACACTGGGCAGACGTCCGTCCGTGAAGCCTTCCGCTTTCAGGCCAGGCACGGCTTGTTCGCCCCACAGTTCACCCACCGTCAGCCGTTTCGAGAACTCGAGCATCTGCCACAGGTCCGATCGTGCGTCGCCTGGCGCGGTGACCTGCTGGCGCCACATCTGCGTGCGCCGTTCGCTGTTGCCGTAAGCGCCCCACTTCTCGAAGATCATGGCCGACGGAAGAATCAAATCCGAGACCTTGCACGACGTGCCGGGGTACACATCTGACACGATCACGAACGCATCGTTCTTGCGTGCGGCGTCAATCCAGTGGTTGGCATTGGCCGTGGCCTGAAACGGATTGTTGACCTGCACCCACAGCCACTTGACCTTGCCGTCCTCCAGATCGCGCATCATCCGGGTGATGTCACTGCCGGGCTTCGGGTTGACCGTGCCCGCGGGCAGGCGCCAGAGTTCCTCGGCCTTGGCCCGGTGCTCGGCGTTGTCCACCGTCATGTCTGCCGGCAGGCGGTGGGAGAAGGTCCCGACCTCGCGCGCCGTGCCACAGGCGGACGGCTGTCCGGTCAGCGAGAATGCGCTGTTGCCGGGCTTGGCGAACTTGCCAGTCAGCAGGTGCGCCATGTAGGCCTGCTCGTTCACCCACGTGCCGCGCGTGTGCTGGTTGAAGCCCATGGTCCAGAACGACACGACTTTGCGGGCGCGATCGGCGTACGCGTCCGCCAACTGGACGAGCTTGGCCTTGAACGCCGGCAGCGGCTCCGCGTCGTCTGCCCTGGCGAGGCGCGCCACGTAGTCGAGCGTGTAGGGGGCCACGCCCTTGCGAAACTCGTCCATCGTGATGAGCCAGTGTTGTCCCGCCGTGGCTCGCGTCGTCTGTCCGGCTTCGTGCGGATCCGTGTCTCGAAGCGCGAAGCCGATGTCCGTGGGGCCGGCGGCAAACACGCAGTGGTGCTCCACGAACGCGCGATCCACCGCCTCGCGCGTGAGAATTTCCCGCGCGATGTAGTTCCAGATCGCCAGGTCGGTCTGCGGCTTGAACAGGATCTCGACGTCTGCCATCGCCGATGTCGGCGTCGTGAACGTCGTGAGGTTGATCAATCGCATCGGCGCGTGGCTGAGGCGACGGTCGATCACCCTGGCCCACAGCATCGGATGCATTTCCGCCATATTGGCGCCCCAGGTCACGACGGTGTCGGTCAGTTCGATGTCGTCATAGTTGCCGGCCGGCTCGTCGATGCCGAACGTCTGCATGAACCCCGCTACGGCTGAGGCCATGCAGTGGCGCGCGTTCGGGTCGATGTTGTTGCTGCGCCATCCGGCTTTCACCAGCTTGACGGCGGCGTAGCCTTCCTGAATCGTGTACTGGCCGGACCCCATGACGCCGACCCCGGTGGGCCCCAGTTCCTTGTGAACCCGACGGAACTGGGTCGTCATCTCGTCGAACGCGCGTGTCCACGACACGGCGACAAAATCGCCGGTTTTGTCGAATCGTCCGTTCTTCATGCGGAGCAGCGGCCGGGTCAAACGGTCGGCGCCGTAAAGGATCTTCGCGTTGGCGTAACCCTTGACGCACAGCAGCCCGCGGTTCACGGGGCTGTCGGGATCTCCCTTGACCGCCACGACCCGCCCGCCCTGGGTGGCGATTTGGATGCCGCATCCGACGCCGCAGAAACGGCATACGCCTTTGTCCCACGCCCAGCCAGCCTGGACCGCCTGGCCCAAGGCCACCAGGTGCTCGGGCAGGTGGAGGCCTGCGGCCACACCCGTGGCGGCCGCAATGCCGATCTTGAGAAAGTGTCGTCGTGTGGCGTCCATCAGCGGGCTCCCTGACCCAGTGAGGGCGTCAGGTCGGCGCCAGCGACGGGCGGCTCCACGTACTGGTAGACGAGCTCTACACTCAAGACGCCACGTTCGCCACGCAGGCGCTCCAGAGCGTCGCCCCCAAGGTCCGGGCCGTCTGACTCCAGCGTAATGACGACGCGTCCGGACGAGGCATCCGGATGATGAACTTCGATGCCAGGCAGGGTCGCGAGGCCGGCGGCGACCTGCAGCAATTCCTCCGGGCGGGTGCGGACCACGAGGCCCGCGATGGCGTAGTGACTCATGGCGCTAGTATCCACCCAGTGGCTGGCGGGCACATGTGACGGTCATCATAGCGCTGCACCGCCTCGATCGTCTCGAAGCGCACTTCCTTCAGTCCTTCATGCCTCGTGTGCAAGAATCAGGACACATGGCCACGCTCGACACTCTCGGCAGGCCGCTGCGCAGCCTGCGCCTCTCGGTCACCGACCGGTGCAACCTGCGGTGCCACTATTGCATGCCCGAGGACGAGTACGTCTGGCTGCCGAGAGAAGACGTGCTTTCGTTCGAGGAAACCGTCCAGCTCACCGACCTGTTCGGCCAGATGGGCGTGGACCGGGTGCGGTTGACGGGCGGCGAGCCGCTCCTGCGTCGCGACCTGCCATCCCTTGTGGCGCAGTTGGCGGCGAGGCCGTGGCTCATTGATCTGGCGCTGACAACAAACGGCGTGCTGCTGTCAGATGCCGCAGCCGAGCTGAAGGCCGCGGGCCTCCATCGTGTCACCGTCAGTCTGGACACCGTTCGGCCCGATCGCTTCGCCACGTTGACCCGCAGGGACGCCCTGCCGCAAGTGCTGGCCGGGATCGACGCGGCGCGCCGCGTGGGATTCGCGGATTTGAAGATCGACTCGGTCATCACCAAAGGCGATAACGACGACGAACTGGGTGACCTGCTGGAGTACGGCCGCTCGGTCGGTGCTGAAGTCCGGTTCATCGAGTACATGGACGTCGGCGGCGCCACACACTGGCGGCCAGACGCGGTATTCTCGCGCGCGCAAATGCTGGAGCGCCTCGCGTCGATCTACGGACCGATCGAATCGCTGCCGAGCGCGGCCTCCGCGCCGGCCGATCGCTTTCAGCTGCCCGACGGTCTGGCGTTTGGCATCATCGCGTCCACCACGCAGCCCTTCTGCCGCACCTGTGATCGTGCACGGCTGACGGCCGACGGTGTGTTGCTGCTGTGTCTCTACGCCCAGCACGGCACGGATCTGCGCCGGCCCCTGCGCGCCGGCGCTTCACCTGAGACACTGCTCAACATGTTGAAGGCTGTCTGGAAGGGCCGCGCAGACCGCGGCGCTGAAGAACGCCGCTCGGTGCGCGACCGTGGGACCTACATCCCGCTCAGCGTGTTGAAGAAAGACGCCCATCTGGAAATGCATACGCGGGGGGGATAAGCAGGGGGACGGGTGTCGATCTGTGGAAAACTCCAGGAACAACGTGATCTAAGTTCCCGGAGTTTTCCACAGATCGACACCCGTCCCCTTGATCGCGCCTACGACCTTGCCCAGGAAGTCGTCGAGGGCGCTCCCTGTGCTGGCGCCGTTTGCGCGACCGCCTTTGATCCAGCGAGTGACGACGACGAGATCGTTGTCCCAGTCGAGATAGACGATGTTGTTCCCGTTGCCGACGAACCTGACGGTGTTCTCTGGCACTGACGGTGTGGACTTGCGGCCGGGGTTCAAATACCAGTTCATGAAGCCGTATTCGGGGTTCACGCCCGGCGTGCGAGCCAGGCCGATCCACTTCGTGGACACGAGCTGGCGGTCTTCCCACTTGCCGTTCCTCAGGAACAGGTAGCCGAAGCGGGCGAGGTCGAACGCGCTGATGAACATGCCGCCACCAAAATGGCCGCCCCCGGTGCTCGCCTGCACCTTGCGGCCGTCGAGGTCAACCCAGGAGTTGTCGTACCCCTCCCAGCGCCACGTGCTCGACGCGCCGATCGGCGTCATCACTTCACGACGCAGCACCTCGGGCAGCGGATCGCGCCACACGTGCAGGGCCGCCAGCGCCATCACGTTCACGCGCGTGTCGTTGTACTTGAAATGCGTCCCCGGCGGGTAGACCGGACGCTTCTGCCAGTCTCCTTCCGTCGCACCCACCGGCCGGTCGGCCCAGTCAGGCTTGCCCCACAACGTCCCGGACCAGTCACTCGTTTGCCGCAGAAGGTGGTCCCAGGTGATCTGCGCATTCTTCTCCGACGCGAACAGGTCCACAGTCGCCGGCATGTACGGCCCCACGCGGTCGTTGAGATCGTTGATGAGTCCACGGTCGTACGCGAGCCCGACGACCGTCGAAAGAAAGGTCTTCGTCACGCTGAACGTCATGTCCGGCCGCGCGACGTCGCCCCACTCGGCCACGATCCGGCCGCGATGAATGACGAGTCCGTTGGCGGCTGCGCGGGGGGAGGTGGGGCCGATCAGCGCGTTGTAGGGCGCTTCTCGCCGGAAGGTGTTCGGAATGTCCACCGCGAGGTCTTTGGTGGCGGGGTTTTCATTCTCGATCGCGAAATCGACAGCGGCTTTCAGCTTGACGGCGTCAAACCCCGCCTCGGCCGGTGACTGCCGGGCCCAGTCGAGCCGCGGCGGATAGTAGGTGGTTGCGCTCGTCGCCCGCTGGGCCAGGAGGCCCGAAGACAAGAGCGAAAGCGCGACAACGACGGGAATCAGGTGGGAGGAGCGTCGGAGCAACATGCGCCGCAGTATACGGCCATCCGTAACGCGGCCTGGGCGTTTCTCGGCGCGCTTGAAACCCAGCGCGCCCTACGAGACCCACTTCCCCACTTCCCCACTTCCTAAGTTCCCCACTTCCCCACTTCCTAAGTTCCCCACTTCCTAAGTTTCCTATTTGACCGCGAACCGCCGATAGTCGGTCACCGAATCCGCCTTCGACCACAGGCCGACCCGGCCGGAAACCGCGGCGGGCAGGTCAAACGTCAGGGCCTGCACGTCATTGACCCACCCGGCCACCTGGGTACCTTCGACGTTGAGCCGCAACGTGCGCCACTCCCCGATCGCGACGGCCACCGGGATGCCGCCGTGGTGGAGGCGCTCACGCTGGCCGTTCACGACCTTCCACAATGCGGTGTCGCCGTCCTTCGTGTTGTAGCGAAACGCGTAGTGATTGCCATCCTCGGTCAAGCCGAAGAGCAGCGACGCGAATTGATCCGACGCGCCTCCGATCAGCCTGAAGTCCACTTGCAGTTCCCCATCGCCGAACGTCCCCGCCTGTCGAACGACGCCGTACGGAAACTGCAGGCCGGCCAGCACCCGTGTCTCGAACGCGGCCGCCGAGGACGGAAATAGCGCAGCCGCCTTCTCGGGCAACAGCTTTGGCGGCGTTCCAACCGTCCAATGCGTCCCGTCCACGCGCAGGAATCGTTCGCTGGCCTCTTCGCGCACGGTCCAGTCACCGGCCAGCACCGCAAACATCACTGGCTCGGCGCCAACCGTTTCGCCTTTGAGCCAGGAGTCGCCCAGTATGGCCGGTGTCGCCTCAGCCACCACTGGTTGCGGCAGCGGGAGCGCAGGGTCCTGAGAATCAGTCGCGCCGCACGCGGCTGTCGCGGCGATCAAGAGGATGGCGCTCGCACGTCCAGTGACACCCATGATGCAACTCCCCGGCGCGGCTAAAGCCACGTCCTACGTTCCCAACTTCCTAACTGCCCCACGGCGCTTACGCCAACTGTAGACGAGGCGCACGGCCAGAAGCACCAGAAGAATGCCGCCATAGAGATAAGGCTTGGGTTCGGGCACCTTGGTCTTCCAGATGAAGTGGATGGCGCCGGCCGCCCCGGCCACGTAGGCGAGCCGATGCAGCGTCTGCCACCGTTTGCCCAGACGCCGAATCCAGCCCTTGGTGGACGTGAGCGCCAGCGGCACCATCGCGAGCAGGGCGACCATGCCCGACAGGATGAACTTCCTCTTCATCACATCGTCCACCACAGCCCCGAGCTGGCAATCGGCCCAGTAGAGGCAGGCCTGGTCAAACAGGATGTAGAACGAAAAATGCGCGAGGGCGTAGAAGAAGGCCCACAGCCCCAGCAGTCGGCGCAGCGACTGCACGCGATTCCAGCCCGTCAGGCGCCGGATGGGCGTGGTGGCAAGCGAACACAAGAGGATGACGAGCGCCGCTTCGCCACTGGTGTGCTCCAGTGTCTCGACAGGATTGACGCCCAGGTCACCCCAGAACGCCTTGTAGAAAAGATTCGCGGCCGGCCAGGTGCAGGTCGCCCACACCAGCACCTTGACGGCGCGCATCGCGCCGGCCGTCATCAGTAGAATTTCTTCAGGTCCATGCCGGCGTAGAGTTTGGCCACCTGGTCGGCGTAGCCGTTGAACATCAGCGTCGGCTTGTTCTTGACGAACCCGCCGAGCGGACGCTCGCGCGCCTGGCTCCAGCGGGGATGGTCCACCATGGGGTTCACATTCGAATAGAACCCGTACTCGGCCGCGTTCGCGATGTTCCAGGAGGTCGGCGGCATCTTTTCCACCAGGCTGATCCGCACGATGGACTTGATGCTCTTGAAGCCGTATTTCCACGGCACGATCAGGCGGATCGGCGCGCCGTTCTGATTGGGGAGTTCCTTGCCGTAGAGCCCGGTCACAAGCAGGGTCAACGGGTGCATGGCTTCGTCCATGCGCAGGCCTTCCACATACGGCCAGTCGAGCGATCCCGTGCGCTGGCCGGGCATTTCCGCGGGGCGCTGCAAGGTGGTGAACGCGACGTACGCCGCCTTGCCCTGGGGCTGCATACGCTTGAGCACATCCGCGAGCGGAATGCCGACCCACGGAATCACCGCCGACCAGGCTTCCACACAGCGGAAGCGGTAGATGCGCTCCTCAAGTTGATGTGGCTTGAGGAGATCGTCGAGCGCATAGTCGGCCGGTTTGGCCACCAGGCCATCCACCTTCACCGTCCACGGCTTCACCTTCAACTGGCCGGCGTACCGCGCCGGGTCTGACTTTTGCGTGCCGAACTCGTAAAAATTGTTGTACTCGGTGATCTGCTGCCACGTGTGGGGCGTCTCGGTCGTCGACAGGGGCGACTTCCTGACGCCGGGGATCGCGGCTTGCGCCCAGAGGTCGTCAGTCAGCAGGGCGGCCCCGGCATAGGCCCCAAAGGCGCCGGCCGCAGCCGTCTGCAGAAACTCCCGCCGCGATCGATACACCGATTCGGGTGTGATCTCAGAGGAACGGATATCCGATGCGCGCGTGATCAACATGATGGGGTCCTTGAACCTGATTCTACCCTGTGTTCCCCACTACGACCGGCCGTCGGCCGCGGTTACAGTCGCGCCCCGATGGGTTTACCTAATCCCCAGGAACCGCGCGCTCTCGCGCCAGACAAGGTCGATGGACGTCGACAATTGATGGCCGTCCGCCAGCATGCGGAGGTCAACCAGCGGCCGCCCCACCGCCCACTCCTGGACCATCGCCGGCTTCACCACGTCGTCGTGTTCGCCCTGGAACACCAGGGTTGGGAACCGAGTGGACACCGTGATGGCGTCGTACTGCGCGGCGTCCTCATACAGCGCAAACTGAATCTCGCGCTCCTCGCCCCATGCGTGGTGGGGCACTCGAAGAGCCCCTGCCTGGCGCCAGGCTTCAACGCCATGCGGACCGAACTGGCGCAACCGGTTGCCGCCAAAGTCCAGCGCTGGCGCAAGCAGGATCAACCGATCGACACGGCCGGTGATGTCCGCGTCGGCGGCAAGCACCGCAACAAACGCGCCCAGGCTCGACCCCACGATCGCCACCGGGCCAGCAGGAATCCCTTCGATCACCTCCCGCACCTGTGCCAGCATGCGCGTGGTGGTCAGCGTCTCAAACTCGGGCTGGTTCAGGTCCGGGCTCGAAAATCCGACGCCCGCTGTCGCGAGCCCTCGTCGGAACACTTCGGCTTTCGATGACGCGGGGGACGATGCGAAACCGTGGAGATAGACGACGTGACGAACAGGATCGGCCATGTCGGCTGCACTCATCAGATCTTGTTCGTACACGTCGGGTGGCACCGGCACCTCATGCCGGCTTCGCCCTCGGTGTTGTAGTCGTAGCTCAGCTCGTCGCCCTTCGCGATGTTCTTGGACGCGCGGATCCAGACCACGTCTTTGATGACCTCGGAGTAGCAGTTGCCGTTGCAGGAATGGTTGATGAAACGCGCGGTGCTGCCGTCGACGTTGCCATCACGGTACCAGGCCCGGTTCAGGGTGAAACACCAAATCTGACCCTTCTTCTGATACTTCGTTTCCCGCCGATCCGCTTCCGCCGATGAGACTTTTTCTCCGGTGTACTGGATGATGCGCTTGTTCTTGTTGATCGGCTCCGACGCGTACACACCCCACCCTGAAATCCTGGATTTCTTGCGGATGATCCGAACGCCCGTTTCCGTGACCTCTACTCGTGCCCGACGTTGTGCCATGAACCATGATTGTAACTCGCCGGGCTATACTCAGCCCGACTCGGAAAGGATCGCCTCCATGCGCTGGGTACCCGTATCTGGTTTTGTCTGCTGCTGTGTTGTGTCCACGCTGGCAGCGCCGCAAGCGCCGGCCTCCCTGACGATCCGGGCCGCACGGGTCTTCGACGGTGTCAGTGGCCAGTTGCAGCGCAACGCGGTCGTCACCGTCACCAACGGCCGTATCGTCTTTGTGGGGCAGGCCGAGGGAGAGGTCACTGACCTCGGCGACGTCACGTTGATGCCCGGCCTCATCGACGTGCACACGCACATCGATTGGCATTTCGGTCCCGATGGCCGCTACGGCAATCGTCCCGACGGACCGCGTGAGACACCCGAGCAGCGCGATGCGGCCATTGCGGCCAACCTCAGAGCGACGCTGCTGGCGGGATTCACGACGGTCCAGAATCTCGGCAATCGCGGCGATGCGGCCCTTCGGGCGGCCGTGGCCGCCGGCACGCTCGTGGGCCCGCGCATCGTGTCATCGCTCGGACAGCTCCAGCCGGGCACTCGCACACCCGAACAGCTGCGCGAGGCGGTGCACGCGTTCAAGGTCGCTGGCGCCGACGTCATCAAGACGTTTGCGTCCGGCAGCATCCGCGACGGTGGCACGCTCAACGTCACACAGGAACAGCTGGATGCCATTTGTGGAGAGGCCCGCGCGCAGGGCCTTCGCTCCGTGGTCCACGCGCACGATTCGGATTCCATCACGGCGGCCGTCAAGGCGGGCTGCGGTCAGATTGAACACGGCGCGTTCGCTGACGACCGTGCGATAGCGGCGATGAAAGCCGCCAACGTCTTCTTCGATCCGAACATCGGACTCGTGCTGCAGAACTACATCGAGCACAAGGCGAAGTTCCTGGGCACGGGCAGTTACACCGAGGAAGGGTTTGCGTTCATGGAACGCGCCGTCGCGACCCTGGGCCCGATCTTCAAGAAGGCGCTCGACGCGGGCCTGCGCATGCCGCTCGGCACCGATGCGGTGGCCGGCGCCCATGGGCAGAACGCGCGCGAGGCGTTCGTGCGTGTCCAGGCGGGACAGCGCCCCGTGGACGCGCTCATCAGCGCCACGTCGCTCGCGGCGGAGTCGCTGGGGCTGGGTTCCACGCTGGGACGCCTTGCACCGGGCTATTTGGCGGATATCATTGCTGTGTCGGGCGATCCGACCGAGAACATCGACGCCTTGCGGTCAGTGCGATTCGTCATGTCGCAGGGCAGAGTGATTGTGCGGTAACACCATGGATTCCATCATTCGCGGCCAGTATCAACCCTTGGAGAAGCTCGGCTCGGGCGGCATGGGTGATGTCATCAAGGCCAAGGATCTGAAGCTCAACCGCATGGTGGCGCTCAAGTTCCTTCGGGCAGATCACAGCGGCGATCCGACGCGGCGGCAGCGATTCATGCAGGAAGCCCAGGCGGCCTCGGCGCTGAATCATCCCAACATCATCACCATTCACGACGTCATCACGGAAGACGACGCCGACATCATGGTGATGGAGATGGTGGCGGGCAAGACGCTTGACGCCCTCATTCCGCGCGGCGGTCTTCGGGTCTCGCAGATCATCAACTACAGCGCACAGGTGGCCGACGCGCTTGCCGCCGCGCATGGCGCGGGCATCATCCACCGCGACCTCAAGCCCGGCAACATCATGGTCACCGAACGCGACCTGGTGAAGCTGCTCGACTTCGGGCTGGCCAAACTCGCGCCGGGTGTCTTCGGCGAGGACCCGGAAGCCACCGGCGTCACACCGCTCACCGTGCAAGGCACCATTGTGGGCACCCTGTCCTACATGTCGCCCGAACAGGCGCAGGGCAAGCCGTCGGACGGACGCTCCGACATCTTCTCGTTCGGCGCCGTGCTCTATGAGATGGCGACGGGCAATCGCGCGTTCACCGGCGAAAACAGCATCAGTACGCTGACGAGTGTGCTGCGCGACGAACCGCGGCGCGTGCTTGAGATCACCCCCGAAGTGCCCGAGGTCCTGTCGGACGTCATCCATCGGTGCCTGCAGAAAGATCCGGATGCGCGCTTCCAGACCATGGCCGAGGTGCGCGATGCGCTGATGCGGCTCCGGCAACTCTCGTCGTCGGGCGTGCTCTATGCACAGTCGCCCCTGGCCTCGGGCATCATCTCGCAGCCCGTCCTTCCGACCTCGGTTGGCGTGCCTGCCGCGGCGATAGCGGCGGCGAGTGCGGCGGCGGCCACGACAAAAACGGCTACGGTGGCAGCAAAGAAGCCCGCCGGTGGGGCCCAGACAGCCAAGACCGGCGCGGCAGCCGGTTCGAACCGCACGGCCATGTTGGCGGGCGCGGCCGTGGTGGTCGTCGCGCTTGTCGCGGGTGGCTGGTGGTTCAGCACGCGGCCTGGCTCCACCCAGACGCCCCCGGCTCCGCCTGTGGCGGCCGCGACGACTCCGGCGCCTGAACTGGCGGCCACGACGCCCGAGCCTGCGCCACAGGCACCGCCCAGTGCCGCCGTGGCGCCAGTCACCGATGCCACGAAGGGTGTGCCGAGCACCGCAAAGCCGGCTGCGACCACACCTCGGCCCGCAGCGACGACCGCGGCCAGAGGACGTGGCGCGGCGGCGGCAGCGGTCCCGGTGCCTGTGGCCGAAACTGTCGTGTTGCTCGTGCCGGTGCCCGACGCCCTGCCGATCGCGCTGGAGCTGCAGACCGAAATTCCGCTCGAGGCCACCGCAGGCATGGAACTGCAGTTCAGGGTGACAAGGGATGTCACCGTTGGGGGCGAGACGGTGATCGCCAATGGCGCTGCCGCAACTGGTGTCATCCTCAGCCATGACAAGAAGAAGGTCACGATTCAGCTGAAGACCGTTGATGCGCTCGACGGCACGAAGCTTGATATTCGCGCCACGGCCGGACCGGTGGCGGATTCGAAGCGCACGATCGAAACGCCCGGACAAAAATCCAAGACCGTGATTGTTTCGCCGGGTGCCACGACCATCGGCTACCTGTCGGGCCCGCAGGCCGTCAGGCTCAGGAAGTAGCTCACCTGAAGTTGTGAGATTGCGGGGGCGGCCCCTGGTGCGCCAGCACCTCTACGCGCTCGGCCTTCACCGAAATGGCGCCGTCCTGATTTTGCAGGATGCCTTCGATCAGCAGATACGGCGCGTCCACGACCGTGCGTTTGTGTGACGCAAAGACATCGGGCGTGAGGATCGCGTTGGCGATGCCCGTTTCATCCTCCAGCGACAGAAACACAAACCCCTTCGCCGTCCCCGGCCGCTGCCGCGTGATCACGGCGCCGGCTACACGCACCCTGCGGCCCGGACGGCCGTGCGCCAGGTCCACCGCGCGCACCACGCCGCGCGCCGACAGCGTGCGCCGCACCAGCGCCATCGGGTGCGGGCCAATGGTCAACCCTGTCGTGTGATAGTCGGCCTCGACGCGTTCGAGCAGGGACATGGGAGGCAGTGGGGACCTGACCGCGGAAAAGACGTCGGGTGTCTTTTCCGGCTCGAGCGAGCCCGCTTCGGGCGAGTCGAAGGGGTCTGCCAGCAGCGGCCCCGCCGGACGGGCGGCACGTTCGGCTTGCCACAGCGCCGACCGGCGATCGCCCCCGAGCGAGGCGAGTGCACCAGACTCGGCCAGCATGCGCAGTTCATCGCGGCGCAGCCCCGTATCTGTAACGAGCTCGTCGAGTGTTCGAAATCGCGAAAAGACACCCGACGTGTTTTTGATGGCCGCAATCTTGCGGCCGGTCTCGGCACGCAACCCTTGCACATACATCAACCCCAACCGAATCACCCCATCGTCGGCAATTGTGCACGGCCAATCGGACACCTGGACATCCACGGGAGCAAACCGCACGCCGCGCCGCTGCGCGTCCTTGACGAGCGTGGCCGGTGCATAAAACCCCATCGGCTGATTGTTCAGCAATGCCGTGTAAAACGCCGTCGGAAAATGCACCTTCAGATACGCGCTGGCATACACGATGAGCGCAAAACTGGCCGCGTGTGACTCTGGAAATCCGTACAGCGCGAATGACGAAATCGACAGCACGATCTGATCCGCCACCGCGCCGGTAATGCCGTTGACGGCCATCCCGGCCCGCAGCCGGCCCTCGATGTCCAGCATGCGCTTCGCCGACCGTTTGAAGCCCATCGCGCGACGCAACTCCTCGGCTTCGCCGCCGCTGAAATTGGCAATCACCATGGCGATGCGCAGCAACTGTTCCTGAAACAGCGGCACTCCGAGCGTGCGTTTCAGCACCGGCTCCAGGCTGGGATGTGCGTAGGTGACCGGCTCATCTCCGCGGCGTCGCTTCAGGTACGGATGCACCATCTGTCCCACGATGGGGCCGGGACGAATCAGCGCGACTTCGACGACGAGGTCGTAGAAGTGTGTGGGTTTGAGTCGCGGCAGCGTCGCCATTTGCGCGCGCGACTCCACCTGAAACACTCCCACGGTGTCAGCCGCCTGCAGCATGCGGTACACCTCGGGGTCGTCGGGCGGCAGATGCGCCAGGTCCACGCCGGTGAGCAGCACCGCTTCTTCGAGCACGGCCATCATGCCCAAGCCCAGCAAGTCGACCTTCACAATGCCAAGGTCGGCGCAATCATCCTTGTCCCATTGCACCACCATGCGGCCTGGCATCGACGCAGGTTCCAGGGGCACCACTTCATCCAACCGTCCCTGACACATCACCATGCCGCCCGAGTGCTGTCCCAGATGCCGCGGCAGGTCCTGCATCCGCTGCCACAACGTGGCGAACTGCGTGTAGACCTGTTTGCCGGTATCCACACCGGCCGCTTTCAAGTGCTCGTTCACCGTGTCGGCCGGATCCACAAATTCGAAGCGGCTCATCATTCTGGCCAGGACGCCGATCTCGGCCTCGTCCATGCTGAGCACCTTCCCCACTTCGCGGGCGGCACTGCGGCCACGATACGAAATGACATTGGCCGTCATGGCGGCTCCCGCCGCACCGTATCGCTGATACACGTACTGGATGACCCGCTCGCGCCGGTCTCCACTCGGCAAATCCAGATCGATGTCCGGCCACTCTCCACGTTCCTCAGACAGAAACCGTTCGAAGAGCAATTCCATTCCAACCGGGTCCACAGCGGTGATCCCCAGCGAATAACACACGGCGCTGTTGGCCGCCGATCCGCGGCCCTGCACCAGAATCCCCTGCTGCCGACAGAAATTGACCAGGTCCCAGACGATGAGGAAGTAGCCGGCGAGGTTGAGTTTGTCGATGAGATCAAGCTCGCGCTGGATCTGGGCTTTCGCGCGGCCACCAAACGCCTCGTCGAGCGGGTGATACCGATCACGGGCGCCCACCAGCGCAAGACGACGCAGAAACGACGCCTGTGTCTCGCCGGTGGGCACCGGGTATTCAGGAAAGCGATACCCCAGGTTCACCAGGGTGAACTCGATCCGTTCGGCCAGCGACTCGGTGCCGGCCAGCGCCTGCGGCAGATCGCTGAACAACCGCGCCATCATCTCAGGCGGTTTCAGGAACCGTTCGGCATTCACCGACAGCCGCCGCCCCGCCTGCGCGAGCGTCGTCTTATGCCGCAGACACGTGAGGACATCAAAGACGGGGCGATCTTCCGATGCGGCGAACCGGACGCCGTTGGACGCCATGACCGGCACGCGAAACGCGGCGGCCAGATCGAGCAGTGACGCGTTGGCCGCTTCTTCATCGCGCCGCAAGTGACGCTGCAACTCCACCCAGACACGATCGCGTCCAAAAATGCCGACAATCTGATCCACCAGGCCGCCCACACCATGGCGTTCGGCGACCAGGGCCGGCCGTCCGGCCAGGGCAATCAATCCGCCGCAGTGTCCATCCAGATCCGCGAGCGTGAGCAGTGACTCGCCTTTGGCCGCTGTCGATTTGGCGCGCGTAATCAGCCGGCACAGATTGCGATACCCCTCGACGGACGCGACGAGGACGGGAAGCGTCCACAGCGACGACCCGCCCGGATGGATCTGGGTGATCGTCAGTTCGGCGCCGACAATGGCGCGAAGGCCGGCGGCTCTGGCGGCGCGATACAACTGCGGGGCGCCGTACACGCCGTCGCGATCGAGCAATGCAATCGCGGGATACCCCAGTGCAGCCGCACGCGCGACAAGAGTCTCTGGTAATGACGCGCCGGCGAGAAACGAAAACGCGGACGCGGTGTGCAGTTCAACATACATCTCAATCGATCACGCCTTCCACTTCCCAGCGATCGGTGGCGCGATCACGAGCCAGGCGATACACCACGCCGGTGTCCACACCCACGTCCCACTCATCGCGATCCCAGGTATCGCGATCGGCGGTCCACCATTGCCCCGACGTACGCCATGGCCCGGCCCGATGCGTGACGGCACCCTTCGACTCGCCCTTCGACTCGCCCCTTCGGGGCTCGCTCAGGGCAGGCCCTCTTTCATTCAGTACCACCCGCACCGGCGCCCCATGGTCGGTCACTACACGCACGGCCATCGGTAGTCGAAAGCGACGCATGGTGGCAACGGGGTGTTCTCGTGTGCTGGGTTCAAGCCCGAGAGGGCGCTGACGTGCTCGCGCGCTCAGTGCGACTGCGGGCGCCACGAACGGCTTCAGCGCCGACTTGCGGGGGTCGTGTGTGTCGAGTACCACCGGCGCGCCCACACGCGACTCCCCCATCAGCGCCTGGAGACGAGCCACCAGCGTGGCGATGTCTTCCACGGCAGGCACGTCGTGCGCCAGCAGTGAGTGCTGCACGATGCGGCCCGGCGTCACCCCCAGTTCGACCTCGACGATGTCGATGCCGGCAAAGTGCTCGGCGTCAGTGCCGGGTGGATGGGCTTCAAGATCGAGCAGGATCAACGTGCGCAGCACCTTGGCGTCGCGCATCGGCGCCGGTAATGTCAACGTGTGCTCAGCCACGGTTTTGTTGACCAGGGTCAGCCGCGTTGTGATGGTGACCGCGCCGCGATCGGCCCGTTCGAGCGCGCCCGACAGCGCCTCGCAGACGCGCGCCAGCACAAACGACAAGGGCTCGAGCCCGTCCACCGGCCATTCCAGTTCAACACGTTCAAGAAAACGCGGCGCCTCTGCGGCAGCCACCAGGGGCACCACGTCTTCGCCCCACGCCGCCTGATGCAACCTCGCTCCGGCCAGGCCCAGCCGCGACGACACGTCGGCGCGCGAGAGTCGCGCGAGATCGCCAATCGTGGCCACGCCCCAGCGATCGAGCGTGGACAACACATCGCTGAAGATGCGGGCCCGGCATTCCGGCAACATCGACAGGGCCGTGATCGGCAGACGCGCCAGGGTGTGCGCTTCGTCACCAGGCGTCACCACGGTCGTGCCGGGACGCACATGCGCCAGCAGCCACGCAGCCGTGTGTGTGCCGGCAATGGCGACACGCACCCCCACGCCGCGGTCCCACGCCATGCGCCGCATCTCCTCGGCGATGACGGCAGGTTCGCCAATCACGCGTGTCAGGCCACGCGCATCACACATCACCACATCGGCGCCATGGGGTTCCACACGGGGCGAACAGGCGCGGGCGACGGATTCGAGCACGCCGGCGACCGAGGGGCTCAGCGAGTCTCGGACGAGGCAAAGAAACACGCGGGCGCCGCCTTTCCGGATGCGTGACGCGTCACGCCCACTTGCATGGCGCTTCGCGCGATGCGGGCCTGCACCGCGACTCCCGACCACCGGCGGCTCTGCGCGCTGGTCCCTGTCCACTGTCCGCTGCCGTGTAATGCCAGCGAGACCCCGCCCGCGCTGCGGCCCATGGGCGCCGTGCCCACCAGCAGCCCCACGGTGTCGCGGCCTTCAAACACATGCGCCAATCGCAGCCAGGTGGACGCGGGCAACGCACGCACCATGCGGCCGGGCACATCGGCCAGATCCAGCACCACGACCGCAAACCCGCCTGCGCGTACGGTCAGATCAAACGCACGAAGGCCGCGACGTACTGCCAGGTCTCCCACTGTGCTGTGAGGTGTGCCCCACGTCATGCTGGGCCCGCGCACCCACAACATGCGATCGAGGTCCACACCGGCGTCGGCGGCGCTCTCCGGATCGAAGCGATCGGCCACATCCACCAGGGCCACCACGCCCCCGCGCGCCGTGGCTGCCGCCAGGGTGGCCATCACCACACTGGTCCGGCCAGACGAGGCGGGGCCGACCACTTCCGACACATGTCCTCTGGGCCACCCGGCTTTGAGATTGCCTGGGGCCAACGCCTGATCCAGCGCCTCGACGCCGGTGCTGGTGGTCGGGAGTCCCGTGCTGAGCGGCCGGGTCAGCGTGCCATCAAGTTTTCGGGCCTGCAGCAACGTGGTGAGTCGAGAGAGGGCAACAGAAGCCATGGTTGATTTTCGCTTTATTTTCGCTTTCTGGCGTGAGTATACCCAACTTACCTGAAGCGATCAACAGGCGAAAGCTGTGCGGGTGCGCCAGAATTTCTGTCACGTCAGCCACAGCGGAAATTCTTGTGCGCACCGACGGGACTCTGCCACGATCCTCCAATGATGCGCACCACTTGCTCGCTTGTCGTATTGTTCTTCATCGTGACGCTGGCCCCGGTCGGGCTGGTATTTGGGCAGGCGGTGCCGGCCGAGTATCAGCCGGTGCTGACAGGCTTGGGCAAGACCGGCGACTTTCGCGATGGCGTGCTGAAGGTCAACATCCCCCGCACGGACCTTCGCGTGACGATTGGCGACCGCCCCGCTCCCACGCCGTTCGGGTTTGGCGGCTGGCTTGCGTTCACCGCGGGCGACGGTGGTCATCAGGTGATGATGGGCGACCTTGTGCTGACTGAGGACGAGGTCAACCCCGTGATGTCGGCGCTGCTCGACAACGGCCTTGAGGTGACCGCGCTGCACAATCACTTTTTCTGGGAGCGGCCGCGCGTGTTCTACATGCACGTCCACGGCATGGGCACGGTGGACGAACTGGTGCGCAGGATCAAGCCGGCGGTGGACATCATCAGCAAGACTGTCGCTGCCGCGCCTCCCACTGCTGCACACGCGCCCACCACGCCGGCCCCTCCTCCGAGCGGCATGGACACGAAGGCTCTGGCCTCGATCATCGGATCTGAGGGCGAGCAGTCGGGCGCCGTCTACAAGATCACGATCGGGCGGCCTGACATCGCGATGCGCGAGCATGGCGCGCTCATCAACGCGCGGATGGGGTTGAACACCTGGGCCGCGTTCACGGGCACAGATGCGGACGCCATGGTGGCAGGCGATGTGGCGATGCGCGAGTCAGAGGTCCAACCCGTGCTGAAGGCCCTGCGCGCCAACGGCCTGAACATCGTCGCGATGCACCATCACATGGTGGGCGCGCCGCCGATGGTCATCTTCCTGCACTACTACGGCACGGGCCCCGCCGCACACCTGGCGCGAGGCGTGCGGGCGGCGCTGGATGTGACCGGTCGCCCGGTACGATAGCGCCCGACGCGCCAGATTGCGCTGGACGCCTCGACATTGCTCAGGCGTCTCAATTACTATCCGCACGCAAGTGCGTTCAATACGTGTCACGGATTCACCCACTCCCCTCCCAAACCGCGTCCTCGTTTTCGTGCCTTATGTGGTCGATGACGGCCATCTCGTCAGCCCCCATTACGACGTCCCCGAGTACCGGGCGGAAGTTGAAGGCTGGATGGTGGGCCTGGGGCGGTCGTGGGACTGGGTGCCGATTACCGCCGACACACTCGCCGCCGAAGTGACACGCGCCCAGGTCCTGGCCCGTGCTGGCGACGTCATGGTGCTCAACCTTTGCGATGGCACCATCGCCGATGGTTTCCCCGGCCTGGATGTCGTCACCGCACTGACGGCGCACGCCGTCCCCTTCACCGGCGCCGGCGCGGATTTCTACCGGATCACCACCTCAAAGGCCGCAAGCAAGACCAGGTTCCTTGCAGCCGATGTCCCCACCGCCCCCTGGGTGTTGACGCGGACCACCGCCGATGTGGATTGCGCCGCCGACACCCTGCGCTTCCCCCTGTTCGTCAAACCCGACGTCTCGGCCGGCAGCTACGGCATTCAACTGGACTCGGTGGTGCACGACCGCGCCGGGGTCCATCGACAGGTCACGGCCATCCGCGCCGGCCTCCATGGCCAGTCGTTCGACGACGAAGCCGTGTTGATCGAGACCTTCATTGAAGGCCGTGAGTTCACCGTACTCGTGGTGGAAGACCCGCAGGAGCCGCTCGGACTGTTTGTGCTGACACCCGGGGAGCGCGTATT
>CAZAZR010000005.1:36412-51843 GCA_964489685.1 uncultured Solibacteraceae bacterium
GTATTGGGGTCTCCCCGAAGTGGATCGTCCCATCCCGCCCGACGAGCCCTATTATTGGTATCAACTTGCACCGGTGGGCCTGCGCCCGGTGCTGGCGGACATCGCGCGACGCGCGTTTCGGGCCGTCGAGGGAGAAGGCTACGCTCGTGTAGACATCCGGCGCGACGCACACAGTCATCAGCTGATGGTGCTTGAAGTGAACGCACAGTGCGGCTTATCCTCCAGCGACTCGTCTACTGTGGGCAGCATCCTTCATCTGTGCGGACAGCGCATGACACCGATCATCGATCGCATCCTTCGACATGGCATGACCCGCTGATGCACACTCGTCCCTTTGTGTCCGTGTTCATCGCCTATGCCGAATGCGACGGTCAGCTGACCAGTCCCGAATACGACGACCCGTCCGTGCGCGCCGAGATCGATGGCTGGATGCAGTCGCTCGGGTGCGAGTGGGAGTGGGTGGCAGTGTCCGCGTCCACGCTCGATACCGAAATCCATCGGGTACGCGAACACCACACACGGCGTCGCGTCGTCGTGCTGAATCTGTGTGACGGTGACGACGTCAACGGCTACCCCGGCGTGTCGGTCGTCAAGGCCCTTGAAGCCGCCAATGTGCCGTTTACCGGCGCCCGATCCAGGTTCTACGGCATCTCCACGTCCAAGCGTACGATGAAGCGCCGCTTTGCCGCCAGGGGCGTCCCCACCGCGCCATTCGTGCGCATCCGGAACGCGAAGGCAGACATCCGACGCGCCGGACGGACGCTGGGATGGCCGATTTTCGTGAAGCCGGACGTGGCGGCCGGGTCAACCGGCATTACGACTTCAAGCCGGGCGGGCAACATCGAGGACGGGATTCGTGCGGCGGAGTTGGCGGTGGCTCATGGCGGCCTCATCGCCGAGCCATTTCTGGCCGGACGCGAGTTCACGGTGCTCGTGCTGAGCGATGGCACCATGCCCGACGGGCTGCGCGCGCTGGCGCCGGTCGAACGCGTCTTCAACGAGTTCCTGCCCATCGACCAGCGGTTCCTGACGAGTGACACCGTGATGGACGAAGGCGCCGACAACCACGCCTATTCGTATGCGCCCGCGCCGGGTGAATGGCATGACGAATTGACCAGCCTGGCGCGTCGAGCGGTCCACGCCGTCGAAGGCAGCGGCTACGCACGCGTCGATATCCGCTACGACGCCGACCCAGGTGTGCCGCTCGTCCTCGAGGTCAATGCCAACTGCGGCCTCACCGCGGATGTGACGTCGGCGGTGGGCAGCATCCTGGAGTACTCCGGCACATCCATCGCCTCGTTCGTGGACATCATCGTGGCCGACGCCCTGCAGCGACACCGCCCGGGGCGCGGCCGCCGTTTCGACAGGACCCTTCCGTCATGAACGTGTGCGTGCTCCAGCCGTCGTATGACAAATCAGAACTGCTGAAGGAGTACGCCACACACGATCCGCCGCGCGACCTCTCACCCCTCATCCCGGAATGGTCGTTCACCAACCTGTTTCTGGACAAGGCGACGGTCTACGCCCAACTGAGCCACGCCAAAAAGGCGGGCTACGACATCTTCGTCAACCTCTGCGAGGGTCATCTCGACTGGGACGTGCCCTCCATTGACGTCATCCACTCGCTCGACAGTCTCGGGTTGCCGTACACCGGCCCGCCCGCCGACCGGTACGAAACGGGCAAGGAAATGTTGAAGGTGGTGGCCCGCTACGCGCTGGTCCGTACGCCGCCCCATGTCGCCGCGCGCTCAGCCGCCGATGTGGCACACGCGGCCGCCACCCTGACGTTCCCCCTGTTCGTGAAACCGGGCGAAGGCGGCGACTCGTTCGGTATCGATGCCGCCAGCCTGTGTGAGGATGCCCACGCGCTGATGGCCAAGGCCGAGGCGCTGCTGCACCACTACGACACCGTTTTG
Source organism: uncultured Solibacteraceae bacterium (assembly GCA_964489685.1). Taxonomy (GTDB): domain Bacteria; phylum Acidobacteriota; class Vicinamibacteria; order Vicinamibacterales; family SCN-69-37; genus SYFT01. Next base: position 38,329 of record CAZAZR010000005.1, read on the forward strand.
ATCGAGGAGTATCTCGACGGGCGCGAATTCTCGGTGCTCGTGGCCGCCGACCCGGCGAACCCGAAAGTGCCTTTGGCATTTCGACCGATTGAGTATCGCTTCCCGCCTGGCGAGCGCTTCAAGACCTATGACCTGAAGAACGCGCAATACCACCCCGAAGCCAACATTTCGGTGAAGGATACCGCGCTCGAAGCCGCGCTCGTGGACGCCGGGCGCCGCGTCTTTCTCACTTTCGGCGGAACGGGCTACAGCCGAATGGACTTCCGCCTCGACCGCGAGGGGGTACCGAGCGTGCTCGACGCGAACTTCAGCTGCTCGGTGTTCTATCCGGAAGGCTTCTACGGTACCGCCGACTACATCCTGCAGCACGATGGATCCGGCGTGGCCGGTTTTCTGCGCCACATCATCACGGAAGGGCTGGCGCGCCACGCCGTCAGGCAGAAGCCCTTCATCGTGCGCACAAGAAACGGCGGCCTGGGGATCGACGCCGTCCGCCCAATCGCCCGCGGCGAGATCGTCTATGTGGGCGAGGAGCGCTCGCAGCGCATCGTCACGCGCCGATGGGTGGAAGAGACGTGGGACGCCCGCGATCGACAGACATTCGCGCAGTACGCGTATCCGCTTTCAGACGATGTGTATATTCTCTGGTCAGACAATCCACATGACTGGGCGCCGCAGAATCATTCGTGCGCGCCCAACACGGGTTACGACGGCCTCAACGTCGTAGCCCTGCGCGAGATTGGCGCCGGCGAGGAACTCACGCTCGACTACGCCCAGTTCTGCAACGAAGAGAGCGAGGCCTTCGCCTGCCACTGCGGGGCGCTGGCGTGCCGGGGCGTGGTCACCGGCACGGCGTCCATGAGCGTGCAGTTGCGCGAACAGGCGCAGCGCGCCCGCCAGACTACTGATTCGGACGCAGGAGCTGCCTGAACGTGAGCGTGTTGATGTCGCGGAACATCGGCGTGCGCGGCGGGAGCAGGGCCGGTGTCAGGAAGTCCGTATCGAAGTTGTAGCCACGCGTGGGCGGTGAGTACACGACGTCGCAGCACTTGTAGACGCCGACCGCCTGGCGATTCAGGTACAAGCTGATAATCGAACCGCGGTAGTTCAGCGTCTGGCCGCCCCAATTCTCGATATACCGCAGGAAGTTGTGCGCCCCGCCGTCGGTGCCAAAGTCCGTGTGGTCATTGGCCGCATTCGTGGTGGGCCTTGCGAAGTTCAGGCCTTTGCCTGAGATCACGGCGACGCGGTACCACGTGGTCACGGCGTTGCGATTTGAGCTGACACTGTGCGGCGACATGAATGATCGGATGTCGTTGAAGTTGTTCGACAGGAATGTGACCGCATCGGCGATGACCGAGGCAGAGACGTGATCGGTGCCCGGAGTGGTGCCCATGGCGGTGCCTGCCGCGTTGGGCGCATTAAAGTTACCCTGGATGTAAATGGGATTCTCGGTCGCCACCGTCAGCCCCTGTGTGTCGTTGGCCGGCAGTCGGAGATTCCCGGTGGTGTAGCCGCCATTGACCAGCTTGAGGGACCGGCGAAAGAAGAGTTGCGGATTGACTCGCGCCTCGCCGACCGGCACCGCGGTGGTGAGTGTCGCCGTGGCGCCCGCAGCCCAGACGCCGGTCGCCCCTGTTGCCGGAACCCACGCGGGCACAGTGGCCATGCGGTACGCAGTGGCGGCCACGGGGTACACACGGGGCGAGCCTCCGTAGAGATCGAGGACACCGTTGCCGTTGATGTCTTCGCCGGGGTCGAGTATCCCGTTGGACACACTCTGGACAGACGCGGGGTTGATGATGTCCTCAAAACCGAACTCTCCCGTTTCGAGATCGTCGCCAAAGTCGTCGGCGGTGAAGAGCACGCCGTCGGTGCCGACGCGCGTGCCCTCGGCCAGATCCGCGCCCAGGTTCTTGTTGCCCCGCCGATCGGAGAAGTACACGACGAAGCCGGTGACATCCATCGTGTCGGGATGAGTGGCCAGCCACAGGCGGAGGTTGTTGACGTCGAGCTCGGCGTAGTGCATCACGCCGCCGAGCAGCGGCGTGGTCCCCTGTCCCACTGGATCGTCGCGCCGGGCGCCCTCGCGTGGGTCGTAAAACGAGACGGGGAGATAGTTGGTCCCGTCGGTGGACCAGACACCTGCGGTCTGGCCACAGGTGCCGAACCCCGCCAGCGGATTGTCGCGCACGCGCTGCAGGCGGATCACGGCATTGGGACTTGGGTCGTCGGCCGCATTGGTCGCGCAGGTCGTGCCGGCGCTGTTCCACGTCGCCGACCCGGCAAGATTGCGGCCGGTAAAACCCATATTGAGCATCTCAACAGTCACGTCCGACCAGACGCCTTCGCGGGTCTGCCGCTCGATCTTGAGAAACCCGCCCTGCAACGGCGTGCCTGGCGGAACCCGATACAGATTGCCGGGCGTGCCCGTGCCATACGTGCCGGCGACCGCGAGCGGGACGCCAGTCAACCAGGTGACCGCCGTACCCTGCCCATTCGGATCGGCGCGATAGGCGGCGTCGAGGGCCAGTCGCGCCAGATCAACAGGCGGGGCCGCAGTCACCGTCTGAAGACTCGTGATGTCGGAGGCTCGGTCGGAAAGCAGGATCCTCAGACTCGCCATCGAATAGAACCGCTGGGCCAGCACCACTTCAGTGTCCGGCGTCACACTCGACGGCCGCCGCACCAGATCCACCGCGGCGGCGCCATCGGCCACCAGCGGCAAGTCGAGTCGGCGCCCACCCGTGACGCCGCTGCGGAGCCGGTTCGAGTACGAGCCGGTGGAAATGTTGGTCCACGTCGGTTCGTTCCGGGTATTGCCCGATACCAGAACCATGGTCGGCTGTCCGTTGACGGTCTGCAGCGTACTGGGCGGCACACTCGCCACGGTTACACTGCCCTCCTGGGTGCCGCCGCCACAGTTGCCACCTTGTGATCCGCAGCTGAGGTTCCGAAACGTCGGGTTCGATCCGCCCGTGGTGGCCAGCCTGACATAGCCGCGGTGGCCGCTCGTGGTGATCGAGACGCCGTTGGCCAGGTGCGTCCTGACCACTTCTCCAACCGCGGTGAAGACCTCGCGCAGGGTGAGGGTGGCGCTGCCATCCTGGGCGACGTACGCGTTCTGGTTCGTGTGCACCCGGCCGCCAAAATCAAAGTTCGGGCCGGCGAAGAAGCTGAGGTCGTTGTCGGAGAAGATCCCGAACTGGAACACGGGCACGGCCACGGTCTGCAGCTCGCGCCGCATGCGCGCCTCGGCGGCGCCAAGTGCGCTGATATTGGACCGCGCCGTCACATTGATGACATACGGCGTGATGAGTCCGATCAGCCCCTGGAACGGCCCGTTCGGAACCGTCGCAACCTTCAGGGCCCCTGGTGTGATGGTGTATCCCGGCAGGTTTCCGGGTGCGATGAACGTAAACCCGGGCAGCACCGGCGGCGTCGTGGTCAACGCGGCAATCTGCGCGCCTGAAGGACTGAAGTTGCCGCCGATGAACAGCGCGCCCAGATCGGCGGTGAGCTTCTCAAGACCGGCATGCGCGGCCGCGTACGCCTGCGTCTGATCGCGGTTGATACCGCTCGCCTGCTGGTCAGCCGCGATCACCGCCAGGAAACCGAACACCAGCGCGCCCATCAACAGCAGCACCAGCAGCGTTGACACCAGCGCCATGCCCGAATCGCTACCCCGTCGCATTGTGGACCCCTTCGTGAGAGCCATCTATTTGTACCGATCCACCAACGCCATGCTGCGAAGGCTCACTTGTGTGTTCAGCGTGTTGCGAAAGTAATTCTTCGTCGTGGAGAACTTCTCGGTGGAACGGCCGGCAATATAGATATTGACCTTGCGAATCTGGTTCGGCGAACACGGCTGCGGCGCACACGCGCCAGCCGTGGTCAGGTCTGCGGCCACCATGCGCACGTTCGAGGGATTGGTCGCCCCATCCACCATGTCGTAGGTGATCTGGAGGTTCTCCATGGCGAATGCCACCGTGCGGCCGCGTTTGTTGAGGGCCACCGCCGGGTTGCCCCAGTTCATATGCCGAATGAGCCTCGGCGTGGTCGCGTCGAGCGTGGTGTCGAGGTAGTACGAAATCATCCGGATTCTCGACACGGTGGCCGACTGCGCAGTCGTGGGTGCGAGCGTGGCCAGGTCGTCAATCGTCCCGTTCAGACTGCTGACGAACTGGTTCAGATTGAACGGGTCTCCCGCGTTGAAGGTCATCGTCTGGTTGCCGTTGACCGCAGTGATGTACACCAGGGCGCTGGCGCTGCCCTTCGTGAACATCATCAGGTCGCCCACGTCGACGTCGTCGGGTCCGCCTGTGCTGATGTCAAGGCCGCCTGTGGCCTGAGCCAGGGTGGAGATCGTCGCCGTGTGGGCGCCGACGTTGAAGCTCTGGACGGGCACCGCTTCCAGTTGGGAATCAACGGCCAGCGTCGTCATCATGTCGGTGGCCACACCATTGATCGTGGGACCGCATGCGGTACCGACCGTCACGGCCGGAATGACCTGCGTCCCCGCCGGCCATTCGGTGCACGTGCTGCCCTGGGCGCGAGGCCGCTGAATCGTCAACGCGCCGGTGCCGTTGGGCACCTGCACCGTGCGGCCGGTCGGCATGCCCTGGCCGACCTGGATGAGGTCACGAACGATCATGTCTACGCCAATCCTCAGGTTGTTGGTCAGGCCGGTGGTGCCCTTGGCGATCTCTGTGGCTCGATACGCGTTCTGGAGCGCCGTCATCGTGGAGACAAGCACCACGATCACGATGACGCTGGCGACCAGAAGCTCGGTCAGACTGAATCCGGCGTCGCTGCGGCTGAGAGGTTCGGCGGTGCGCATTGACGTGGCGTCAGGAGAACGAAGAAATGAAGGTGCGCAGCGTATAGGTGCGCGTTTGCAGACCCACGGAATACGTGATGGAAATCACCACTTCGCGCAGGGCGGGGTTGACCGGCTCGAGTTCACGAATCTCCACCCGCCGCTGAAATCCGACGAGCGGCGTCAGCACGTCGTCACCATCGCCGAGAATGCCGTTCGGCCCGGGCGCCCGCTGGGTTTCAATGCCGGCCGCAGCGTCATCGGCCGTGTTGATGAGTCCATCAACGCCGGCGGCATTGAGGCTCAGGGCGCCATCAAGAAACACCCCGCCTGCCGACACGTTGCGGATCTCTGCCCACGTGATAGTGCGGGTGTCACGCGCCGTATGCACGCTTTCAACGGCCTCACGCGCTTTCTCGCGCGCAACGAGGTTCGACGATGAGGTGGCCATGTGCTGGAGGCCGACGATGAACGCCTGCGAAAGACCGAGCAGCCCGACGGTCATGATCAGCATCGCGACCATCGCTTCGATCAGCGTGAAGCCCGCATCGCCGCCAACGCGCGGCCGGGCGCGCCGGTGGCCTACTGCACCCATGCGCTGCCTCCCCAGCGCCACTGCCGGATCAAGGCAGTGGGCCCGAAGATGCTGATGGCCCTGGCGCTCAAGGTCTCGCCGGTGCGGCCGATGAACACCGTGCCGTTGACCGGGTCGCCGACCTGATCCACGAATTCGCCCGAACTCGTGAACAGGATGGAGGTGGCGCCCGGAAAGGCCGTCGCCGTGGCGTTGCCAAAGGCGTCGGGGGTGTCAGGGACGCCGGCAAACAGGAGAAAGCTGTAGTTGGTGCCGAGGAAGGCCTCGCGCACGACCGTCGTGCCGGGCCCCGGCACTTCAATGCGCGACACGACGATCTTGTTCGGCGCCGTGAAGACCACCTGCATGTTGCGACGTTGGGAGATCGCCTCTTCGCGGGCCACCCGCATCACGGCCACGAGCGTGGCCGCGCTGCTGTCGGCCCTGGCCGAGATCAGGGCGACCGGCATCACTGCCACGGTGATACCCGACAGCACGATGATGATGCCGATGGTGACCAGCACCTCCAGGAGGGTGAAGCCGTCGGACGGGGACCAGGCGTGCGGAAAACGGGTTCGCATAAGGGATAACCGAGAATCTCGGCTGCCTCCTTTGCAAGGAACGGTCCGTGTTTTCAGCGGTATTCATTGACGTTTTGCCGGGGTGACCCTTTGCCCGACGACCGACTTTGCCCGAAGTCTCACAGAATTGTCATTCCTGCAGACGACCACCTACCGCCGATGTGACCACGGGCGCACGAGAGCATGAGCCAATGAGCCAATGAGCCAATGCCGGGTGCGCTTCTGAGCGCGGTGGGGCCGTTCGTCGCGCTCCTGATCCTCCTCCGACGACTCAGTATCGATCCGGCAAACGACATGGTCTCGGCACTCACCGTCGATCGCGTCTCCACGATGTTCACGCTTGAACGCATCACCACGATCGGACGCGCCATAGCGCGAGTGGTGGTTCGGCGGCGCCAACACGATCGGGGCGCTTCCCCTCCTCGTGATCTATCTCATGGTGAGCGGCATGCCCGGCCGAGGGTCGGCGGCGGCGCGCCTGACCATGGCAGGCCTTGGCCTCATGCTGCTCATCTACACGGCGGTGTATGTGATGACGCCGCACGACTTGAGCTGGCACCTGCGCTCGTCGCTCGATCGCGTTCTGCTCCAGTTCCTGCCGTCAATGGTGTGGGCAGGTCTGCTGCTGGCGAGCCCGCCGGTATCACAGCAAACGAAATACCAGCGCGGTAATGATTGTCGGCACAACCGCTCCGGCCAGCAGCCCGACCGGCGAAATCGCTCCACCAAAGAAGCGCCCCAGTAACGCCTGGCCCGCCGGGTTGGGCGCATTGGCGATCACGGTCAGCCCGCCGCCGACCACCGCGCCCTGCACCACCGCGAGTTTCATCGAGTCGCCCAGGTTCGGCACAAGGGTGGCCAGATAGGTGATGAGCGCATTGTCGTTGACCGCCGTCAATGCGATTGCGCCGAGGAACAACGGGCCTTCGGGAAGACTGCCAAGCACCGGGGCGATCCACCATCCCTGCAGCCCGCCGTGAATGACCAGACCTGCCAGGAAGAACCCGACCAGGAGCGGCGTCTTCAGTTCGATTCGGCTCTGGTAGGGCGCGGTCGCGCGGGCAAATCCAAGGAAGAACAGAAACCCACCGATGAACAGCGCCGGATAGTGCGCGTTGAAGACGGTCCAGGCCATGAACGCGAGGTGCACGACCACCACCCACCCCGGCACGGGCCACAGGGCCGGCCCGGTCGCATCGTCATCCGGTTGCTCGACATCGGGAACAGGCGCCTGTGCGGCCAGTGACTGCAGTTCCTTCCGGAAGAGGATGAAGTAAGCCGCGGTCGAGAGTACGATCGCGATGACCGCGCGCCAACCGAAGTGCACCAGCATGAACGGGATGTCCCAGTCCCATGTTCGCGCCACCATCAGGACCGGCGGCGCCGCGAATTGCGTCAACGTTCCCCCGATCGAGATGTTGACAAACAACACCCCCAGCGTCGCGTACTTCAATCGGGTGGAGGGTTGCAGGTCGTAGAACTGTCGCGCCAGCAGTAGGGCGCAAATGGTCATCGCCGCAGGCTCAGTGATGAACGAGCCCAGCACCGGCCCGATCGTCAGAATGGCCACCCACCAGGCAGCCGGCGTCGCCCCCCCCGCGTGGGCCACTCGCCTCAATGCGGTTTCCGCGAATCCGATGACCGGGCGAGTCGCCGCGAGCGCCATGATGACGACCACGAACATCGGCTCGGTGTAGTTCACCGTATCGCTGAAATAGTGCGTGGCCGTGCTCCAGTCAGTCGAGGCGGTGATCGCGATAAGCAGCACCAACGCCCACATGCCGAACACCACTTCGACTTCCCCAAGGAAGTGGAGGACTTCTGCGCGCAGACTCGGCGTCGCCGGTCTGCCGAGCGCGCGTTCGACCTCATCGTGCCGGTGCTGCACGCGGTGCGCGAGCGCCGCGAAGCGCGCGGCCGCAAACGTGTGAACAATCGCCAGGACGAACACGGCCGTGGCGATCGCGTTGAAGGGCTCCAGTTGCACACGCATCGCCAGGTCGGCCGCGAGCGTCTGATCGGGCGCGGACGGGTAACTTTCCAGTGCCCTGGGGAATGCGGCGACCGCGTTCGCGGTGCCGGTGTTGGTGTCGAAGTGGGTCATGGGCGAAGCGATGGTTGCCAATGCTGAGCGATCCAGGAGACTGGTGTCAATCGGCTCGGCTCGCGAGCCGGCGGAAAGACGTGGCCGCAGGTGTGCGCCGAGGCCTTGCGGCTACACTGGCGCCGTGGCCAGGCTCCACCGGATGTCATCGGCGGAACGCGAATCGGTTCTGGGGCGGCTGTCCGCGACCTTGGCGAACAGGCGCGGGCTCTCGTTCGCCATGGTGTTCGGGTCTTTTCTGAGTGCGGAGGCCTTCAGGGACCTCGACGTGGCGGTGTGGGTCACCGCAGAGGCCGATCCGGCGTTCGACCTGGCACTGGCTGTTGAGCTCTCCGCAGCGCCTGTACTCTCCGTGGATGTGCGGCGCATTAACCACGCGCCACTCCCTTCCTGTTCCATGTCCTTCGCGGAAGGATTGTGGCCGAACGCGATGATCGTCAGATCTCGGCGCTGATGGAACGCGTCGGGCGGGAATATCATGATCTAGCCACGCACCTTCGACACGCGACGCGGGAGGTCTTCGCACGATGACCCTTGATCCCGACGTCGTCCGGGCGCGCTGCACGGAGATCGCGCAAGCCCTTGAGCGCCTGGAGCGTATTCGGGCTCAGGGCGAGTGAACGCGAACATCATGCAGGACTGTTTCATGGAGGAGACGCGTCCCGGCCGCACGGGCGACGAGATCCTCAGGTCCATCCGTGAGCGCATGAAGGGCGCGAGTCTCAACGGCGCCATGTACTCACATCCGGTCGGGTTGCAGGGCCACGGTGCGGGGCCGCTCATCGGCCTGTGGGACATGCAGGACGGCGTGGCCGGCCGCGGTGACGCGAAGGTGGTGCCATCGATGTGGTATTCGGTCGAACATCAGGTCACCACACGCGTTGATGAGTGGGAAGGGCAGCCCGTCCGCATGGCGCAGGAAGAAGACATGATCATCAGCGCCGACGGCACGGTGCGCTGGGCGCACAAATCACACTCAGGCGTCCCCACCATTCGCAGCCATTCGCCGCCGCTACGGCGGACAAGCCCTCCGCCTTTGCGACATCCAACAGATCCAGCAAGTTGGCGAGTGTTCCTGAACGGAGATTCCCATCCGGGTCTATCAGAGTGTCCTGAGTCGATAGCCCGTATGAAGTGGCTGTTGCTGACATAACCTCTCCTTATCAGACACGGGGCCGATCACCTTGCGCATCCACAACCCCAAATTGAACGCGGAGGCCTGCACCACCAGCCGCTTCAGAATGTTGGCGTGTCCGCGCAGGTACGTGCGACGCATGCCGACCGTTTCGTACAGATGCGCGTCCGAACGCTCGAGCAATGCGCCGCGTCGCCGCAGTAATCGCTGTTCGCGCGCACCACGAATCCGACGGTGATTGGCATGGACCGCGTCAGTTGCTCGACGGCCGCGGGGAGCGTCGTCTGCACCGTCGTTGTGTCGCCGAGGTCGGCCCCTTGCACCGTCACCGCGACGATAGCGCCGGTGTCGAGATCGACCGCACGCTCGGCTCTGAGCGCCAAGTGGGTGCGCCCATCCTTCATCTTCGTAATCCGCGCGCCAGGATGAGCACCAGGCCCTTGTCGGCCTCGGCATCGAACGCGACGATCGCGTCACATCGTGTTCGAGGCTGGCCGCCTCCGGTGTCTTGAATTCGCCTTTAATCTCGCCGGATCACGGCGTTGGACCATGGGCGCGAGATCGATCGCACCAATTCGATGACGTTCTGGGCCAATCAACTGAGCAAGTTGCTGACCGCGATCCTTGGACTTTGATCGCCAAGCGCCTCGGCGGCTTCCCATCGCCATAAGCCATAGTCTTTTGGGTAGTTCCACCCCTATCAGGCGCAGGCCGGCATGGCCCCCGGTCTCATCACGCCCTGGGGTGTCAGGACCCCGGATCGGGGGAACACGTGCCCCGGTGATCCGCTTCCACTGCTTCTAAGCCTCAAGAATTCTTTGGACTTCGGGCGAGTCGCCCTGGTGGCCCAGCCCTTGCATTTCGTTCGCATGACGCCCACCGCCGTCGCACCGAGAGTTTGAACAGCGCGTGGACGGGAGCATCACTCTGACGACATCCAAGCGAGGGCCTATGACAGCACCGAAGGGTAGTGAACGCGCGATGAACTTCTTCGTCCTACTCGCAATATTGGCGGCGGTATTGTTCTGGAGCCAAGACCTTCGCCTCAAAGCCACTCAGGCCGAGCAGAGAACAGTGCTCGCGTCCAGGCGCTTTCCCTTCTTGTTGACCGGCCTGCGTCTCGAAGTGCCGACACTCGTTGATGTTGTTGATGGCACGAGGGGCGCCGAGTCTGCCGCTACGCCCGGTCGGCGGTTCTTGGTGGCTCTAAGTGACCGCTGCCCTTTTTGCAAGGAAGCTGAGCCGGCAATTTGTGCGGTACTCAAGGCCGGCTCTGTACAGGCGAATGACGAGATCGTCCTGCTGTCATTCGCAGGTACTGAAATACTCAGCCGGTTGATGTCGTGCGCGCGACAGAATCCCTCGGTGCCCGCCGTCCTCGGCGGCATCATCAGAAACACACAAGAATTCTCGATGTTGACCGGCATTATGGCGACGCCGTCGTTCGTCAGAGTCGACTCGTCATGGCGTCTAACGGCTGCCTACTCCGCTCTGCAAGCGAAAGAGTGGGAGGCAGACGTTCTGGCCGGCATCGAACTCGAAAACGGTTCCAGTGAAGGGAGGTGAAGGAAAGATGAAGAGGATGATCACAATGCGTCGGATTCGTGCGCTGCTGATGTTTGTCGTCCTAGTCGGCTCAGCAAGCTATGCCATGGCCGACGGCGGAGGCGGTGACGCAGGGGATTGCTGTGCCAAGGCCTCCGACTGCAAGGAAGTCGACAATGAATCGGCATGCGACACCCAACACCCGTGCACGTCCAGCACTTACAAGTCGTGTTGTGCTGCTACGTGTCCACCGATAAACAACTAGCAGGGGGCGAAGATGACAAAGGTCACACTGAAACGACTGTTGTTCCTGGCACTCTTGGTCACCGTGGCGCACGCGTCTACGTCACAGGCCGAGGAAATCCTGTACGACTGTTGCGGCAATGAGAAGTCTGTGCTTGACAACGAGTGCCGTTACACGAACCGAAACTCGACGTGCACTTATGGCGCAGATTGCAATGGCGATACGTACGGAGCCTGCTGCATACAGGGCTGCTACAAGATCTTTGAGAACGAGTAATCCGTTTGTTGAGGGAGGCGGGATCACCGAGGGTCCCGCCTCCGTTGGGAGGTGAGATGTATTATCCGAAGTTGCTTCTGTTGTTGGTCGCCATCGTCACGCTGGGGTGGAAGGCGGCGGAGATCCACGCGATGAATAGCCGGTTGGCGGAGACAAACCGGGTGATTTCCGAGACTGCGCGCCGACCGATTGCGGTCGTGCAGTCTCCGGTGATCACGCAGTCGGCCGAACTGATGAAGCCGTGGCTCGGGGCGACAGGCGGCACGACGATCGCTGCCACCGACACGACGCTCGTGCTTCTGTTTGGCGACCAGTCGCAGGCGTCGCAAGGAGCCGCGAGCCAATGGCGAGCCGTGCTCGAGGGCTATCGCAATGGCCGGGGCCGGCAGCTTTGGGTCGTGACTAAGCAGGGAGGGGGGAACGGTTCCGCCTTGTCCTATCTGTCCGAACGCGGGGCGGCATTTTTCGAGCTGCGCGATGCCCAGAGGTTCACGGCGGCGACCGGCGTCCGAACGGTGCCCGCAGCGCTACTGTTTCAGGGCAGCGACCTGGTCGCGATGTCGTCCGGGCACGTCGCGAAGGAGGACATCGCTATGTTCGCGAGGTACTTCCTGGCTGACGGTGCCGCCCCGGCATCACCCTTCCTTTTTGACAAGCCTGGTGATGACCTCAATCCCGTCAAGGACGACCCAACGCGGTCGGAGGTCAGATAGGAATGTCTTCCATCGTGCAGGCCCTTCGTTCCCTCGGGAAGCGGCCATTTGCACTGGCGGCGACGGCACTGTCACTGGCGGCTGGTGTCGGCCTCAATGGCGGCGTTCTGGCTGCCCTGTGGGGTGCGTTCGGTGGTGCGTTGCCGTATCGCGACCACCACGAACTGCTCATGGTCGTCGCTGCGCCAACGGCGAAAGCCCGTCGGGTGTTCTTGACCGAGGCCGAAGCGACGCAGCTTCGGAGTTTTCACGACCTGTTCGACGCGGTCACTACCATTGAGCGATGGCCCGCGAGCCGACGTGCCTGGATGGACGTCGAGTACTCAGGGCGCGCAAGTCGAGTCTCAGGTGCGCTGGTGCTCCCGAATACCTTTGAGGTGTTAGGCGTCAACGTCAGAGGGCGAATGTTTTCCGCAGCTGATGTAACCGAAGCGGCCAGGGTCGCGATTGTGACCGAACGTTTCGCGACTCGATATCTTGGCGGGGGGAACGCCATCGGCCGGACGATCCGGCTTAACGGGAATCTGTTTACGGTTGTTGGTCAACTCCCGCCCGACTTCGTGGCACCAACCGTCATTCTGCCCCCTCCCAACGAGACCTCGCACGCCATTGACGTGTGGATTCCGCAGGATGCTCAGCAGATCGTTGGCGGTGACGGTGGATCCCTGCAATATTCCGTTATCGCTCGAGCGGGTCGCCCCAACCTGTCGGCGCTGTCCGGAGAAGTCTCGAGGCGGCTGAAGTCCAGTCTCCCGCGTGCTCCTTCGGATGGTTACGCGGTGGTGAGCCTCCGTAGCGCGATGCTCGGGACGACATCGGCCAATGTTGCGGTCATTTCGGTCCTAGGCCTCCTCCTCTTCGGAGTCGCGCTCTTCAACGTCACAATCGTGTCTCTCCTCCGAGTCGACGAGATCGAGGGTGAAACGGCGATTCGTGCGGTGCTCGGAGCTTCGGGATGGCGCCTGTGGTTGTCACCGGCCGTTGAAGCCGGAATCTTGATTTGTGTGGGTGCGGCTTCCGGAGCGCTGACCTCAAGGCTGGTCGCCTCCATCATCGTCGCTGGAGTGCCCGGGGCAACCTGGATCGCCGATCAGTCCTGGGTCGCCTGGGTCTCGGGAGCTGTAGCGGCGGGTGTTTCGATTATCGCCGCGCTCTTCACTGTTGGTTGGTTGATTCGTGGCCAGACCAGGAGGGTTTCGGGTGCGTTGACCACCATCTGGCACAGTTCGCGTCTGTCCCGCCGTCCTTCCCGCCTCCAAGTACTCCTGACCTCGGCGCAGCTCGGGCTGGCCATCGTCCTGGCTGCGCCGGCGGTGGCACTGTGGTCTGCCTTGGCGCACGTCGACGATTCGAATGCGCATCTCAACCGGCCAGATGTGGTCGTCGCGCAGGCGTGGCTGCTGGATCGTGGCCCAAATGAGCTCCCCGACGTTGTGCGCGCAAAGGAGTCGCTGCGAGCGCGGATCGCGGCGCTCGGTGGCGTGGCAGAGGTCGGCTTTGCATCCGATCCGCCACTTGTCGGCA
>CAZAZR010000005.1:51853-59308 GCA_964489685.1 uncultured Solibacteraceae bacterium
CGGCAGCCAGAGCCCCATGTTGGTTGTCGGCGCGCCCTCCGGCAGCGCGAAGCGCGTCTCGGCGTTTGGCGACGCGGTTGACGCATCGTACCTCTCCCTCGCAGGCCTCTCGATTGTCAGAGGGAAATCATTTGACACGGCCGCCAGCAAGGCGGGTCGTCCGCAGGCAGTGGTGTCGGTGGCCTTCGCGCGAGATCATTTTGGTGCATCTGATCCGGTAGGGCAGTTCATTGACTACAGGGGGAAGCGGGAAGTAATTGGCGTCGTTCAAGACGAAGTCGGAAGAGACGGTGCATTGAGGGCAGCGGTGTACGTGCCGCTCCACGACGTTCCGTACCTCAAGCTCACGGCCCTCATCAAAGTCTCGAACGCTGCCGCGGCCTCGGACGTGGTGACTGCGCTGCGCACACTCGACGGTGTGCAGCCGGTTGATCGCGTGCAATTGATGAACACTCTGACAGACCTGGCATTTGCGGACCAGCGTATCTTCACGCGCGTCGCTGTAACCTTCGCGGCTGGTGCACTCGTACTGACGTTTCTCGGAATCGTCCTCATGACGCTGCACTGGGCTCTGCTCGCCAAAAGCGAGGTCGCCACTCGGTCGGCTCTGGGCGGTCTGCCGCGGAGAATCGCGATCGCGTTCACCGCCAGGCAACTACGTCTTTCGGCTATTTCGGCTTCGGTCGGTGCTCCACTCGGACTCCTTGCACTACACGGTGTGAGTACGGCCGTCCTGCCACTGGCGATACCGTCCATGGCCGCCCTCGTGATCGCCGTGCTGTCTGTGGTCGGCGGATCGGGCATCGTGACGTTCACCGTGTTCCTGAAGGTTGCGAGCCAGCAGCACGCGGGTCTCGGTGCGGGTCGGCATGAACGCGGGTCCGGCGCGGATGGGAGGCGAAGCTGATGGATCACCGATCGAATGGTATGAGCGCTCTGGTACGAATCTGGTTTGCCGGGTTAGCGGCACTCTCGGCATTTCTTGTCATCGCTGTTCAGCCGGCTGCCACCATGGCCGTGCTGCCACTGACCGGCGGTTCCCCCGCCTTCTGGCAGACAAGCCAGGCGCTGTTTCAAGCGATGTTGCTGCTCGGGTACCTGGGCTCGGCCCTCCTACTCCGCCGGCAGACCTCGCGTCGGCTGGTTTGGTACGGCTCTGCGATGGCGGCCGGATCGCTCGCCTTGTTCATGGCGTTCGGCACTCCGCCCGTACCTGACTCGGTGACTACATTGACACCGGTTCGGGCGACGATGGTCATCGGTCGGTACTTCGGGCTTGCATTTGTGCTGCTTAGCACGACATCGCTTGCCTGCCAGTACATGTTTATCCGTTTGACGCCGGCGGGGAGCCCATTCTGGATTTACGTAGCGAGCAACACCGGGGGTCTGACAGCAGCCGTCGCATATCCTTTCATTATCCAGCCCTACACTGACGTGTCTTCGCAATTGGCGGTCTGGGGTTCGATTGCGACAGCCAGCGCTCTGCTTCTCTCGGCCTCTGCGTTCGGCGTAGCGATGAAGCGACCGTCGGAGGCAGCGGTTCCGGCGCCGCGTGATCGGTTGTCTTTGTGGTCCGCGGCGCGTTGGTTTGCTGGTGGGGCGGGTCCGGTAGGCTTGAGCCTTGCCTGCACCAGCTATCTCTCAACCGACCTGGGCTCGCATCCCCTGGTTTGGCTCGGTCCCTTCACCGCCTACCTTGCGACGATGATTGTCGCGTTTAGTCACTGGGGCGGCAGATGCGTGGCCGTCGCGAACCGGATCGCGCCATTTGCCGTAGCACTGCTCCTTGCCGGGCTGGTCCAGTCGTGGCCAAACACTTTGGCGGCGTATGCGCTGCACCTCGGAGGCGTCACCATCCTGCTCCTGTCGTGGCACGGGTGGTTCGCTTCTATCCGGCCGAGGCACGGGAACCTGGAGTGGTTCTACGGATGCGCGACGTCGGGGGGCCTTGCAATCGGGGCGTTCCTCGGCGTGGTGGTGCCAGTCGCGCTGAACCCTGCGCTCTTTGGCAACCCGAACTTTCGTTGGCATCGGCTGGTGTTCGGCTCTCTGGCTCCCGAATACGTCGGATTCATCATTGCGTCCGGCATCCTGCTCGCCGTCGCCGTCCGTGAAATGCGTCATGGAGAATCGGTGACCCGCGGCAGTCTGGAGGGGTTGTTGCTGGGAGCCGCTGTGCTTCTCACGTCCGGCGCCGCAGTGTCCGCCCTGTCGCGGGCATCGTACGCTTCGCCCGCAGCCTGGATCGGAGTCGCCACCCTCATAGCGGTCGCCTTCGTTCTTCGAAGTCGCTGCCAGTTGGTCGCGTGCGTGCTGGCCATTCTCGTCGGGACAGTCGCGAAGACGTCAGCCGGGGCCGGTATCGTTGAACACCAGCGATCGTCGTTCGGTCAACTCAAGGTGCAGGACACAGCCACATCCCGCACGCTCACTCACGGATCCACCACTCATGGTGTTCAGTCACTCGCGTGCATCACTGGTGACAGCGCGGCAGAGTGCTCCAAGGCAACAGGCTATTACCACCAGGCCGGCCCAGTTGGCGCCGTCATCCGAGCGGTCAGCAAGACAGTGGGCGCAGTGGACGTCGGCGTGATCGGCCTCGGCGTCGGCACATTGGCAGCCTATTGCTCAGGCAGCGACACAATGACCTTCATGGAGATCGACCCGGCGATCGTGTCGATAGCCGAGAATTACTTCAGGTTTTTGTCACATGGACGACGACGGTGTCGCTCGATCAGTATTGACATGGGTGACGCTAGGCTCTCACTGCGCCGCGGTCAGTCCCAGAGGTTTGACCTCCTTGTTGCGGACGCATTTTCATCCGACGCGGTCCCAGTGCACCTGCTCACCGCCGAGGCCATGCGCGAGTTCATGCTGACGGTGAAGCCTCATGGGCTACTCGTGTATCACACCTCGAATCGCTATTTTGGCCTCGAAGACGTCCTCCTCGCCGCCGCGAAATCGGCAGGGTTCAAAGGCCTTGCGGTCGTGGACCGTGGCCGGTCTTCAGTGCCAACGCGCCAGCGCCTGGCCACGCAGTGGGTGGTGATTGCAGCCGACGAACGAGCCCTTGACCACCTGGAGGATGCGATGGCAGGCGATGGTTTCGTGGTGAAAGACTTCAAGGCCGGAGTTGGTGCGCCTTGGACGGACGATCGCCACAGTCTGCTGGCCGCGCTTCGCCGCTAGTGCCGTCGTGCTGTCAATCGGATACGGAGTGGCTTCGCTCGGCGCGTCTCCCACGGCCGCGTCCTGGTGTTGCTCGAGTGATACCGACTGTCCTGCCAACCACGTATGCGACAGAAGGCCGGGGGACGACTGCTCGACGACTCATAGGGGCTACTGTGTGCCGGTTGGCCGAGAGTAGAAGCGACTCCGCCGGGCATGCGCCGAACTCGAGAGATCGCCATCAGACGAGCGCTGGGAGCCAGCCGTCGGAATATTGTCTCGGTCGTCGTCTGGGATGCCGCCGTGGCGGCCCTGGCGGGTACAGCCGCAGGCCTCTTGGCAGGTCGATGGACGGCACGCCTACTTGAGAACCAGGTGTACGGATTGGCGACCGGCGACTGGAACGCGATCATCGCCGCTGCTGTTGTCATGTGCGCGGTGGCGGTAGGAGCATCGATCGTCCCTGCCCGAAGAGCGCTAAAGCTCTCGTCGACTGATGCTCTTCGAATCGACTAGCTGATTCGCGTGGAATGAGGGGCTGAAGCGCGACCCGAATCGGCACCCGCCGGCAGGGACACGCAGCCTATCCGACGGGGTGACCTTGCCTCATCGCGGGGCGGCAGATCCCCAAAAGCCTAACCCGTCATCGCGTGGATGGAGCGTGCCGACTCTGGCACACGCCTTGCTGTTCAGGCAGTGCACGCGGTCACGGACTTTGGTCCGGCCCACGTTAACAAGAACGTGTTTGAGCGTCACAAGAAAGGAAGATGCACATCTTATGTCTCGATTTGCTGTCACGAATCTCGCACTGATGTTGATCGTGATTGTTTCCCATTCGTCCCGCGACACCTCTGCATCGAGCCAGGTCACGAAGCTCGGATCGATCGTCGCTGCGGATGCCACACCTCTCGGCCCGCTGGTGGTCAGAGAGATCGACAAAGCGTCTGGGATTGCCACCGGCACCATGCCGGCGGCGCACGCCGCCGCGATTGCAACCGCCGTCAAAGGTCTTGCGGCGTTTGCCATCGTTCAACCCGCTGGAGCTCACGATGGCGTCCGCTTCCCTTCGCAGTCGCCTCAGAGCCCATCCGTTCGGACGAGTGAAGTCACCTTTGGTGTGCAGGAAGTAATTGATTTGAAGGCCAAAGCCGGACGGCTGTTTGTCGTTGCCGATCAACGGGCTGGCCGTGCAGTCGCACTGGTCGTCGACGGAGCCTGGATCGCAGCGGCTGGGCTGCCCGCGGTCCCTGTTGGCGCCAAGGGTTCGATTCAACGGGCTACGCAGCGGTTTGAAGTCGAGATCGTCGGCATCCTGGACGTGGTCACCCTTGCCGCCAATCCTGAACTCGACCCCGCCACCCAAATCGTCGTGCTCAAGACCGACGCTATGAACAAGTCAGACGCCAGCTCGTTGGCCTATTCCCCCGTCATCCGGCCCGTTTCGCCAGCGCGTGTCAAGGATGTCCAAAGTAAGTTGTCCGCGCTGGCTGAAAGTTTGGCCCGGCAGCCAGAAGCGGTGCCGGTCACGTTTCGCTTGGAATCGTTTCGCCAGAAGAAGTAAGGAGTCCCGATGCCTCGGATTCGCAGTTTCGCCCGCTGGATGATTACCTCGACGCTGCCCTTGATGGGGCTGTCAGTCTTCTTGAACGTGGTTTTGGCAACGCGTGTGTTGACGTTGGACCGAAGGATCGCGGCGATTCAGGCCGACGGCGAATTACAGCCCGGTACCAAAGTCGATGCGTTCATCGGCAGCTCAATCGACGGGGAAACGGCTACCGTCTCCTTTGCTGATTCCTCGTTGCCGACCGTGCTCTACGTGATGCGCCCCTCATGCGTCTGGTGCAAGAGGAACGAGTCCAATCTACGGTCCCTGGCCGAACAGGCTCCGGGGCGATATCGTCTGCTCATGTTGTCGCTGGACAGCAACGGCCTGAAGGAGTACCAGCAGGAGCACAACGTTTCGATCCCTATCGTCACCGACATTCCTGGTTCGGCTCGGGATCAGTTCATGATGGGGGGGACGCCTCAAACCACGATGGTCTCCCCAACGGGGGTTGTTCTCCACAACTGGATGGGGTTCTACAACTCAAAAACGGGACGGCAGATCTCAGCGACGCTCGGCGTCGCGCTGCCAGGCCTGGACGCGGACGCTCCGTCCCAACTGTCGGCAAAAGACCCAGAAGGGAGGTGAATCATGATGACGCGATGGATCAAAACCGCAATGCTACTGGGCGTGCTCTATGCAGGGGCCGTGGCCTTCGAGGGCGTTGCGTACGCAGACGAGGAAGAGGGACCGAAGTGCTGTCAGTTCGGAGAGGAGTGCGGCTCGGAAGAACTGTGCTGCAATCCCAATGCGATTGGAGCCCTGGCCTGTAGCTCCTCAAAGATCGGCTACTGCCGCTCCTACTGCAGCATTCCGCCTCCAGGCTGATGTGAGTCGTTCGCAGGTCCAGGGCATGAGCGGCGCCCTTGTGCCCTGGACATCTCGTTGTCACGCAGGTCGCCATGGAAGGAGAGGACAAAAATGCCCAAGACGTATTTCGCACTCAGCATCCGCGTGTTCACGGTCGTTCTGTTGGTCGTATGCGCGTTCATCGCCTCGCCCACCGAGGCACTAGGGAGGTGCTGCGACATCGAGGTCATGTGTGGCTGCGATGGTAATCAGCAGTGCTGTGATCACGAGGAGCTGAATGCGATGGCCTGCAGCGCGCAGGATAAGGACTACTGCCGCGACGTCTGCGACGTTATCGGCGGCTAACGGATCCACGACGTGTCTCTGCAAGTTCTTGCCCTCCTCAGAGAGTACCGGCGTCGCTGGCAACTGGTCGCCGCGATTCTCTTCGTGGTGGCTGCGCTAGGAGGCTCAGGCCTGCTGACGTGGGTCGTCATCCGCCCGGCGCTGGGGACACTCTCGTATCCTGACGCGGCCCATGTGTGGGCGGTCTTTCAACGTGGCGCGGACGGGCGTCCAGCGACACGCCTCGATGAGAACGCCGTGGGGGAGTGGCTCGCGCTTCCAGGCAAACCGGCATGGGCACGCCCATTGGGATCGGCGACCGCGCGCATCGGCGGGGACGAAGTGGGTGTGTCCGTTGCGGTGGCATCGGCTGACCTCCTGCCGATGTTAGGGGTGGTCCCACTCCTTGGTGGAGCATTCGATCAGAGCACTCCGACCCCGGCCCTGCTGTCCTACGCCATCTGGGTCCGCCACTTTGGCCGCGCCGCATCTGTCGTCGGGATGCCCATCCACACAACGTTGGGGACCGTGACCCTTGTGGGTGTGTTGCCCGAGGGCTTTCTGCTGCCCTGGATTGGATTCGATCAGCCAGACGTATTGACCTTGTCCAATGAAGCGCCGACGGAAGGTGTGCTCGCGTGGATCGCACGAAAAGGTCAGGACCGCGGTCCCGGCACCGCACAAGTGGGCACACTCACGCTGATGCCGCTGCGCGAGTATCTTCTTGGAGGCTTCGCGGAAACATCTCGCACAGCCGCGACGGCGCTCACTCTGTTCGGCGCGCAGATGGTCGCAGCGCTCCTCATGCTATTTGCATCTCTGCACGACGCTCGGTACGCCGACAAGGCGGTTCATGCGGCATTGGGCCGGCCGTGGCATCGCTCAATCGCGACGAGTGCTCTTGAGCTGTGCTTCATCGGAGGGTTCGGCATGCTGCTCGCGATTCCGGCTGGCCAATTTGCCATCCGGGCCGCAAAGAGCGGCCCGGTCTTGCGCGAGATGGTCCGACGCGAGATGGTGCTTGACGGCTTCGGCATCCTCATCGCGACGACAGTGACGCTCGTGTTGGCCGCACTGGCATATGGCGCAATCACATGGCGGCGGGAGTCGAAGCCAGCGGGATCTGCCGTCCTGGCGCGCTCACGTTCGCTCGGCGTCATGACCACAGCGCAAGTGGCGATTGCGGCGACGCTGGGCGTCGCGACGATGGCAACCGCGATGTCGGTCCGGACCAGTCTTTCGCGCGATGTCGGGTTCAATCCAACAGGCCTCTATGTCGCGGACCTGGCCGGGCCGACGACGCTTCAGACGAACAGTGATCGGCACACATATTTTCTTGGGGTCGAGCGTCACCTGGTCGACATCTTTGGTCGCGACTCGGTGGCCGCGATTGATTCGTTGGCGCTCGCTGGCGCCCTTCCGCAGAGACTCTTGCTGACCGATGCCGAGTTGAAGGGCGACGAACGGGGAGCGCTGTGGCAGGTGACTCCAGGTTACTTCCGGGTGCTGGGGATGGAATACCTGGGCCGCACGGACTTTGTGCAGGTCGC
>CAZAZR010000006.1:0-59223 GCA_964489685.1 uncultured Solibacteraceae bacterium
CGATACGCCCGATTTCAGCTCGCGCGTCCCTCTACATGAATAGAGCGGGCTAGGCTCGGTCGGGGCCGGGCGCGTCGACGTCTTCGCCCAGCGCCTCGCGGATGGAATCGTGAGCGCGCCGCAATCGGGCGCCGGCCTGAGCGGCCGTCAACCCCGCTTTTTTCATTACGATGGCGACTTTGACGTTCCACTTGGCTCGCAGGAGCAGAGCCTTGGCCTCATCGGGATCCGCACCGGTCACCATGGAGACTATGCGCTGCGCGCGATCCTTCAATTTCTCCGAGCCGGTTTTGACGTCCACCATCAGGTTGCCGTAGGTCTTGCCGATACGGACCATCGACACCGTGGTGAGCATGTTGAGCACCATCTTTGTCGCGGTGCCGGCCTTGAGCCGCGTGGACCCCGCAATCACCTCAGGCCCGACTGACGGCGCGATGATGAGGTCCACGAAGTTCTGGAGTTCGGTACCGGGCCAGCAGGTGACAAAGATGATGCGGGCGCCTTTTTTGCGTGCCACGGTGAGCGCGCCGCGGACGAACTGCGTGATGCCGCTCGCCGACACGCCAATGACCACATCCCGTTTCCCGATGCGCAGGCGCGCGATGCTGCGACCGCCTTCTTCGAAGTTGTCTTCCACGCCTTCACGCGCGCGGAACATGGCTTCCTGGCCGCCTGCCATGATGGCCTGTACCAGTTCGGGCCGGGTGCTGAAGGTGGGCGGCATCTCGGCGGCCTCGAGCACACCAAGTCTGCCGCTCGTGCCCGCGCCCACCAGGACCAGACGACCGCCTTTCTTAAGAGCCGCGGTAATGATGTCGATGCCGTGGGCGATGCGCTCGCGCTCCTTCTGGACGGCCGCAACCACCTTCTTGTCTTCCGCGAGCACGAGATCAACGATCTCGAGCACCGGCATCCGGTCGAGCGCCATGGACGCGCTGTTGATGGCTTCAGTCGGAAGATACTGCCACTTGGATTGGTAGGGCATGAGTCACAAACGCCGAAAATGCGTAGAGTACTCGACAATGGGCCCGGACACCATCGCCAACTACCTGAGGCACCTGGAAGTCGAGCGGCGTCTGTCGCCACACACGCTCGATGGCTACGGCCGGGATCTGACCCGCTTGCGCGCCTACGCGGCGACACAGGGCCGCCTCGTCACGACCATGGACCGTCGCCACCTGGAGGGTTTTGTGCGCGACGCCATGGCGGGCGGTTTGTCTCCCACGTCCACGGCACGGCTGGTGGCCTCGGTCCGCGGCTTGTATCTTCACCTGCGCCGGCGCGGTGAGCTCGCTGAGAATCCCGCCGATGACCTGCACGCCCCGAAGGCGTTCCTGTCGTTGCCGCGGTTCCTCTCGATGATCGAGGTCGACGCCTTGCTGGCCGCGCCCGATATCGCCACCTCCGGCGGGCTTCGAGACAGAGCCCTGATTGAAGTGCTGTATGCGACCGGCCTTCGTGTGTCGGAACTTGTGAGTCTGCGCTTAACGGACGTTCGAATTGATCAGGGCTATGTGCAGTGCCTGGGTAAAGGCAGCAAGGAACGGATTGTCCCGCTCGGGGACGTGGCGGCCGCGTGGGTGGCGCGCTATCTGGCAGACGCCAGGCCGACATTCGTGACAAAAAAAGATCCCCCGTGGTTGTTTGTCAGCCAGCGCGGCGCCCGGCGGCTCAGTCGAGGTGCTTTCTGGCAGATCCTCAAGGACTATGGGGAGGCGGCGGGTCTCAAGGCGCATCTGAGCCCGCACGTGCTGCGACACTCGTTTGCCACGCACCTGCTGGAGCGTGGCGCCGACCTGCGCGCGATTCAGACCATGCTGGGGCACGCCGATCTCTCCACCACGCAAATCTATACGCACATACTCGAGGTGCGCTTGCGGCAGGTGTACGATACCTTCCATCCACGCCGGTAGATGCGGATTGACCCGTCCGCGAAGCGTCTGGTACGCTGGATGTTTGCCGGGCCGTCGGCCGGCCCTGACGTGAGGAGATCCTGGATGGGACGCGCTGGCCGTCATTTATTTACGTCCGAATCGGTGACCGAGGGGCATCCCGACAAAATCGCCGACCAGATTTCAGACGGCATCCTTGATGCAATTCTCGCGCAGGATCCGATCGCACGCGTCGCCTGCGAAACCCTCGTGACCACCGGGC
Organism: uncultured Solibacteraceae bacterium; assembly: GCA_964489685.1. Taxonomy (GTDB): domain Bacteria; phylum Acidobacteriota; class Vicinamibacteria; order Vicinamibacterales; family SCN-69-37; genus SYFT01. Next base: position 2,155 of record CAZAZR010000006.1, read on the forward strand.
TGGTGGTGGTGGCGGGTGAAATCACCACCTCGTGCACCATTGATACCCAGCGTGTCGTGCGCGAGGTCGTCACCGATGTCGGCTACACCCGGGCCAAGTACGGGTTCGACGCCGAAACGTGCGCGGTGCTCTCATCGATTCACGAGCAGTCGCGCGATATCGGCCAGGGCGTGGACACCGGCGGTGCCGGCGACCAGGGCCTGATGTTCGGGTACGCCTGCACCGAAACGCCCGAGTTGATGCCGCTGCCTATCATGCTGGCGCACAAACTCACCCAAGGCCTGTCCACGTTGCGGCGCTCAGGCGAGCTCCCGTACCTGCGGCCTGACGGCAAGTCACAGGTGACGGTCGAATACGAGGGCGACACACCTGTGCGGGTGGAGGCCGTGGTGGTCTCCACGCAGCATGCAGCCGAGGTCGACAACGAGACCCTGCATCGCGATCTGACCGAGAAGCTCATCAAGCCGAGCATCCCTGCCAATCTGATGGACGCGAAGACGAAGATCTACATCAACCGCACCGGCCGATTCGTCGTCGGCGGCCCGCACGGCGATGCCGGCGTGACCGGACGCAAGATCATTGTCGACACCTACGGTGGTGCCGCGCCCCATGGCGGTGGCGCCTTCTCGGGCAAGGATCCGACGAAGGTGGATCGCTCGGCCGCCTACATGGCGCGTTACGTGGCGAAGAACATCGTTGCAGCGGGGCTGGCGAGCAAGGCACTCCTGCAGGTCGCGTATGCGATCGGCGTGGCCGAACCTGTGTCCGTGTTGGTGGATTCCTCAGGCACTGGCAAGGTGTCCGAAGAGCGGCTGGCTGAGCTGGTGAAGAAACACTTCGACTTGACGCCAAAGGGCATCATCGCGCACCTCGATCTCCGTCGGCCGATTTATCGCAAGACGGCGGCCTTCGGGCATTTCGGACGCACCGAGCCTGAATTCACCTGGGAGCGTACCGACAAGGCTTCTGCGCTGAAGGCCGACGCCGGGATCTGACATTCACTGAGGGGCCACAGGCGAAGCCGACATGCGCCCCTTCCGACGACGAATACTCATGACAACGGTGACCCTGGGGGCCGCCGCTGTCGTGTACGTCGGCCTCACGCTCCCTCCCGCCTCACGGCCGCTCTCGCCCGTTCAGCCGAACACTATCTACGGTGCCTACCACGTCCACACCAATCGCTCGGATGGCAGCGGCAGTCCCGATGATGTCGCGCGTGCCGCCGCAGCCGCGTCCCTGCAGTTCGTCATTCTGACCGATCATGGCGATGCCACTCGTACGCCCGACCCTCCGTTCTATCGCCACGGCGTGCTGATGATCGATGCCGTCGAAATCTCCACGACATCCGGCCATCTGGTCGCGCTCGGCCTGACGAAGGCGTCACCGTTTCCCCTCGGCGGCGAGGCCCGCGACACCGTTGAGGACGTACACCGCATGGGGGGATGGACGGTGATCGCGCACCCGGATTCACCAAAGCCGGGGCTCAGCTGGCGTGGCGACGACGCGGGCGCTGACGGCGTGGAATGGCTCAACGCCGACTCTGAATGGCGCGACGAATTCGCGGGAACCCTGCTGCTCGCGATCGCGCACTACCTCATCCGCCCCTCCGAGGCCATTGCCGCCGTCTTCAATCGTCCGACCGCGTCGTTCGAACGCTGGGATACCCTGGCGCGCCGACGCCCGGTCCTGGCACTTGCCGGCGTCGATGCCCACGCGCGCATCGGTGTCGACGAGGCGGACGAGCCGCTGAGGGCGACGACCATTCTCGCGCGTCCGAGCTACCTGGATATGTTCGGCACCGTGGTGCAGGGGATCGAGTTGGCGCAACCGTTGACGCAAGACGCCGCGGTCGACGCCGGCGCCATCCTCGCGGCCCTGCGGAGTGGCCGCTCCTATTCGGTTGTCCGCGCGCTCGCATCGCCCGGCCGCATCTCGTTCACCGCCTCTCACGACGCCACGACATGGGCGATGGGGGAGTCGGCGGCCACGGATCAGCCGGTGACGTTGCAGGCCACCGTGCCTGAACCCGATGACGCGGTTGTGGTACTGCTGCGGAGCGGCGAGGAAGTGGCATCCGGCAGGGGCAGTGCGGTGTTCATTCACACGGGCGCACCAGCAACCTATCGGGCCGAAGCCCGGCTTCCGAATCGCGCGGTCCCGTGGATGGTCACCAATGGCATCCGGGTTGGTCCGCAAGAACCACAGCCGGCGATGGCGCCTGAGGCGTCGACCGCCGGCATCACGGTAGCGGCACTGGACCACGCCCCATTGTGGGCGGTCGAGAAACATGAGCCCTCACGCGGCGACCTGAGCGCTGCCGGCGGAGCAGTCAGCCTGGCGTATACCCTGGCGCCCGGCCGGCCCAGCGGGCAGTACGCCGCGATGGCGTATCCGCTGTCGGGCCAGGACCGGTTCGACGCGGTCACGTTCACCGTGCGCGCAGAAGCCCCGATGCGGGTGTCGATCCAGTGGCGGGTGCCCCGCGGCGCGGATGGCAATCGGTGGCAGCGGTCGGTGTATGTCGATACCACGCCGCGGACCATCACGCTGCGGCTGGAAGACTTTGAGGCCGTCGGCTCGGGTCTCGCAGACATGCCTCCGGTGGAGCAGGTCAGGTCGCTGTCGCTCGTCGTGGATACCTGGCATACGCGGCCGGGGTCGGCAGGCCGGGTGTGGATTTCCGGAGTCTCGCTCGTGACGCTGGGCGTCAGGTCCGCACGGTCAACAGGGCGGTGAGCGCTGCGGCCGCGAAGACGATATTCGTGGCCCAGGCAGCGAGCACCGGAGGCAGCCACCCGGCAACACCAAACGCGATGAACAGCGTGGAAACGAGCAGGTAGGCGACGGCAAGCACGATGGCCAGGCCGATGCCGTAGAGGGCGCCGCGTCGGCCAAGCGTGACACCGAATGGAATGGCAATCAGCGTCATGACGATGGTGACGAAGGGAAACGCGACCTTGCGCTGCAGTTCCACCTTGTGCGCGGCAATACTGAAACCGCTCTCGTCGAGTTCGTCAATGTACGTCTTCAGTTCCCCATAGCTCATGAACTCGGCTTCAAACTGTTCGGCGCCGAAGAACCCTGGTTCCTCCAGCGGAAGCGTCTCGGACGTGAACGTCTCGCGCCGCACCTGGCCTTGATCATCGAACGTCTGCACCCATCCGTCGGTGGCGTGCCACGCGCCGTCCCTGAAGACGGCCTGCGTCGCGAACGTATGCGAGGTGAGGCGATAGGGGGCGCGCGCGGTCTTGAACATCGATAACTGATGCAGCGTCTGCGCACGCACATCAAACACCGCGTAGTGATAGAGGCCACCCTCCCGGCCAGTCAGCCAGGAGCGGTTCGCGACATTGAACGTGCGTTGCGGCCGGTCGCGGATGGTGTTTCTCAGCACCTCGGCCCGTCGCTCCGAGTGCGCCATGACCCGGTCTTCGAGGGCGAACAGCAGACCGCTTGAGACAAGCGCCAGGACCAGGAGGGGGAGCGCCGTGCGGTAGAGACTGATGCCGCAGGCGCGAAGGACGGTCAGTTCGTTGGTCCTGGTGAGCCCGCCGAGCGTCGTGAGCACGGCGACGAGTGTGGCCAGAGGCACAATGAAGTAGATGAATTTCGGAGTGGCGTAGTAAAAGTACTCAGCGATCATCGGCATCGTCGCCTGCCCCTTCGAGAGCTTTTCAGACAACTCGATGAACTCGCCGATGTAGTAGAGGGCCATCAGACCCACAAACGCCAGGATCACCGTTCGCAGATACTTGCCGCCGACGTACACATCCATCAGGCTGGGCCTGGGCAGCAACAGTCGCGGGAATCGGATGACCAGGACCACCTTCGGCCCGGTGCCGGCGGCCGCGGCTGTGCGCTGGGTGAGGAATGTGGGCCAGCGCACCGCGAGCCAGGCGGGCATCGGCATGGCGCCGCGAGTGCGCCACCACAGGAGAACGACACCAATCAGGCCCAGCACGATATTCGGCATCCAACGGGCCCACAGCGCCGGGAACGCGCCGCCTTTCGCCCGTCCGTCGAAGAAGGTCATGATGCCGTAATAGGCCATGATGACGCCGATGCCTATGGCGAAGCCCGCCAGTTTGCCGTCCTTGCGGGTGCTGACGCCGAGCGCGACGCCGACGATGGCAAACACCAGGCACGCCAGCGGAAAGGCGAACCGCTGGTGTTTGTACATGATTTCGTTGTGGGGCGACTGGCCGGCGGCCACCTTTTCGGCCGCCTGCACATCGAGCTGGGCCATGGTCAGCTCGTTGAACCCGCGTCCTGGTGAGGCGCCGTCGCCGAACACGGATTTCGGGTCGATGTGGGCGACCTCCTCCTTCGAGCGCTGAATCTGGTACTCCTCACCATTCTTGAGGGGCCGATAGCTGGCCACCTCTGAGAGCACCACGTTGACCAGCCGGGCAGGTTCGTCGGCGACGAGGCGTCCTTCCTCGGCGAGCTGAATGGACGGCCGGCCGGAGACCGAGGTGTCGGCGATCATGACTTGCGACCATCCGCCGTCGGTCTTGCGGTCCTCAATCAGGATGACGCGTCCGGTAAATCCCTCGTAGAAGAGCCGGGGCCTGATGTCTTCGGACGCCATCTTCTTCGTGAGCTGGAAGATGACATCGCGGAAGGACTGGTTGGCGTCGGGCATCAGCCAGACCAGGACGTAGAAGGTGGCGCCGGCGGCGACTGCGGCCAGGAGCATCATCGGGCGGATGAGCCGGACCGGACTGACCCCGCAGGCCATCATGGCCACGGCCTCGCGGTCGCCCGAGAACCGCCCGAGCGCCATCACCACTCCGGCCAGAAACGCCATGGGCACTGTGACGCCGAGCGCTTGCGGGAGCAATGTGACCAGGAGATATGCGATGGTCTGCAGCGGCGCGCCCTTGGCAATGAGCATTTCCGCCGTTTTGAGCATCGGCTGAACCCAGAGCAGGAACGTAAACAGGGCCAGGGCCAGGGCAAACGGGCCGAGAGTTTCGCGAATCAGGTAGCGGTCGAGGGTCCGCATTCGGGTTCAGGTTGAGACGATATCACGCAGGAACTGGGTCCGCAATTCGTGCACAGGCACCAACCGCGAACAATATAATCAATGTCTGATAAGACATATTATGTCATGTAACTTATCCAGGCGCCTCCTTAACACGAGCCTATCCTTGGCAGTGCTTACCGTAGGGGCGCTCGGGAAAGGCTTCTGGTCGGCCGGTTCATCCTTGGGAGGGGCTACTCCGTATGCATTGTTGCTGCATACCTATGCGTTGCCTTCAGGCCTTTCGAAGGTCGGCGATGATGCCTTCGAGCGCCTCGATCACTTCCTTCTTGTCCACGTCTGACTTCTTGAACTGAAGCTTGAGGCTGAAGGTTTTTGCGGGCGCAAGATACTTGAATACGAAGGCCTTTGGACGTCCAGGCTTTGGTTTCGCGGCAACTTTCCGTGCCTGCTCACGGGTCACAGCCGCGCCGCCACCGTCGCGGGTCAATCGCTCGATCAAGGCAATCATTTTCTGCGGGTCTTGCTGCCTAACTATCTGTAAAAGCAATGACTTAGAAGAAATGTCGGCCAGCCGACACAGATTTCTGACCTCGGTGGGCATCTGGGCCAGGGCCAGGGACTCTGTGACGTTGGTCCGCGACTTCCCCATGCGCCGCGCCAGGTCCTCGTGCGTGTATCCGCAGCGCTCGGCAAGCACCTGAAGTGCTTCTGCCTCTTCAAAGGCACTCAGGTCCTTCCGCTGGATGTTCTCAACGAGGGCGACCTCGACAATTTCGTTGTCATCCACGTCACGAATCACCACCGGCAGCTCGCGGAGTCCAACCTGGACTGACGCCTGATAGCGTCGCTCGCCGGCAACGATCTGGTAGCGACCGGCACGCTGACGAACGATGAGCGGCTCGATGATTCCCTTCTCGGCGATGGAGGCCATCAGCTCAGACAAGTCACCCATGACCTGGCGAGGTTGGTCAGGATTCGGATCAATCTCGTCGATCGGGATCATCCGGCCGATGGGCGTGCCGGCCGAGTTGGCCAGCGCATCCACATAGTGCTCGTCGTGACGCATCTTCAGACTGGTTGGCAAGCCTCTTTTAGACACGATCCAACACCTCCTCGCAAAGACGGTAGTACTCGGTCGCGCCAGACGACTCGGGCGCAAACTTGAAAATAGATTCCTTGTAGGCCGGACTTTCTTCCAGCCTGACACTCTTCGTAATCACCGTCTTGAACACCTTCTTACCAAACACCTTGTCAATCTGCGCCCGGATATCCTTGGCCAGCGCCGTGCGTTTGTCGTGCATGGTGATGACTACGCCGAGGATTCGGAGGTCGGTGTTGGCGCGCATCCGGACTTTTTCAATGGTCTCAAGCAAGTCGTCGGTCCCCTCGAGGGCGAAGTACGATGACTGGATGGGAATCAGCAGGTGTGTGGCCGCGACGAGCGCGTTGACCGTCAGCAGCCCCAGCGCCGGCGGGCAGTCAATCACGATCGCCTCGTAGTCCTTCACGACCGGCGCGAGTTTGTCCTTCAGCCGGAAATGCGAGTCGAGTTCACCCACCAACTTCCCTTCAAGTTTCGCGAGCGCAATCCTCGATGGCGCCACCCAGAGATTCGGTTGAGACGATGGCTTGACGATGTCCTGAATGGTGACCGCAGGATCGGTGATCGCGTCATACACCGAGCGCTCGACCGTGGCCACGTCCACATAGGACATCGTGCTGTTGGCCTGGGGGTCAAGGTCGACCAGAAGTGTGCGCTGGCCTCGCAGGGAAAACGCCGCCGCCAGGTTGATCGCGGTGGTCGTCTTGCCTACGCCGCCCTTCTGGTTGGCAATGGCAATAATCATGTTGTTGGAACGGTCAGTCGGCGCGCGTGGAAATCCGCCGCCGTCATGATACACCCACTACATCTTGTAGCCAAGATCATCTGGATCCAGACTCTCAAGCCAGCGCTGCAACCGCTCCTGATCGACCTGATGCGGCCCCACGTCCACGGACTGGACATTCGCAAAGACGCTCTCGTTGACGAAGATGGGGACCTTGGCCCGAAGCGAGAGTGCGAGCGCATCACTCGGGCGGGCATCGACCAGGAGGCGCTCGTCGCCTCGGATGATCTCAAGGAACGCATAGAACGTACTCTCCCGGAGTTCGTGGATGATCACACGACTGAGGCGCCCGCCCATGCCTTCAAGCAGTTGGCGCAGGAGGTCGTGGGTCATCGGCCTGGGCGTCCCTACATTCTCCATCTGCAGCGCGATGGCGTTTGCTTCAACCGGTCCGACCCAGATCGGCAGCACACGTTGGTTTGCCTCGTCTCGAAGAATGATGATGGGAAGGTTGGTGAGCGGGTCTACCATCAGGCCTTTGACGGCCATCTCAATGAGCATACGCAGCCTCCGCCATTTCCCCACGCAGGCTGTTCGGCGCGGCAGACGTGACCCGCACCCGGACAAGCTGGCCGATCAGATGTTCAGCGCCGGAGAAATTGACCAGGAGCCAGCCGGGCGTCCGGCCGGCCAGTTCCGATTCCCGGCGGCGCGACTTCGATTCAACGAGGACCTCAACCACTGACCCGACCTGCGCCTGGTAGAGGCCAAGCTGGATCTCGGCCTGCAGGGCCTGCAGTGTCATGATCCGCCTCGTCTTATCCGACTCAAGCACGTCGTCGGCCATGCGTTTGAACGCGAGCGTGTTCGGCCTGGGCGAATATTTAAAGGAGTACATAGAGGAGAACTGGACGTCACGCACGAGGTCGAGCGTCTGTTCGAAGTCGGCCTCGGTCTCGCCGGGAAACCCCACGATCACGTCGGTTGAGACGACGATGCCAGGCACCTCGGCGCGAAGGCGGGCCACGAGCGCGAGGTAGTCCTCCCTGGTGTAGCGCCGGCGCATGGCCTGGAGGACCGTGTTTGAGCCCGACTGAACGGGAAGATGGAAGTGCTTGCAGACTTTGGGCAGGTCGCGCATCGCCGCCACAAGGCGATCAGTCGCGTGGCGCGGATGGGGACTGGCGAATCGAATCCGCTTGATTCCCGAGACAGCACTCACCCGCTCCAGCAACGCCGCAAAGTCGCACGACGAATCGTCTGGTGCCTGGTAGTGATTGACGATCTGGCCCAGCAGTGTGACCTCGACACGCCCGCTCTCAGCGGCCCGTTCGACCTCAGCGAGAATGTCGGCAACCGGGCGCATCCGCTCGTGGCCGCGGGTGTACGGGACCACGCAGAATGAGCAGAATTCGTTGCAGCCCTCGATGATTGTGACCCACGCGCGCGACGGGTCAGACGCCTTGGCCACCCCCATCGGAAACGACACATCGTCATACGGCTGGATGTCGACGAGTCGGGTCGCTCCCTCGGTCGACGCCCGGACGAGGCTGGGCAACTGCTTGATCGCCTGGGTGCCGACGATGACGTCGATGGAGGGGTCGAGGTCCAGCAGGTTTGAGCCTTCCTGCTGGGCCACGCAGCCGGTCACGGCGATCGTTGGGCGGCGGCCAGCGGCCCGCGACGCGCCGCGAATCTCAGCCAGGCGGTGGTGGAGCTTGTCTTGCGCCCGTTCTCGGACACTGCAGGTGTTGATCACGATAAGGTCCGCGTCGGCATCGGAGCCCGCTTGCTCAAGGCCATCCGCCTCCAGAAGGCCGGCGATGCGTTCGCTGTCGTGGAAGTTCATCTGACAGCCAAATGTCTCGAGGCGGTACTTACGCGCCACGTCGCTTGCCTTTCGCTTTCGTCGTCTGAGCACTTTCGCTTTCGCCTTTTGCCTTATCTTCGATGAAGCGCCTGGCTGCGAGCATGTCGCGGGCCGAGGCCAGAATCGGGGCCGACACATCCTGGCCAGCTATCATCCGGGCGATCTCAACCTCCCGATCCTGCCCGTCGAGCTGCGAGACCGCAGTGATGGTGCGCCCGTCCTTGACCTGCTTGGCGATGTGGAGGTGCGAAATCCCACGCGCGGCAATCTGCGGAAGATGGGTAATACACAGGACCTGGAACCGGGTGCCCAATTGCTGGAGCCGAGCGCCGACGGCATCCGCCGCTGCCCCGCCGATGCCGGCATCGACCTCGTCGAAGATCAAGGTCCGGCCGGCCACGTCCGGGGTGGCCAGGGTCTTGAGGGCCAGCATGATGCGGGAGAGTTCGCCGCCTGACGCAATCCGCGCCAACGGGCGCAGGTCTTCTCCTGGGTTTGGTGACAGGAAGAACTCGACGGCGTCCACGCCGAGCGCGGTCCAGCTCTCGGGATCATCCGGACTGGTTGAGACTCTGACCTCTACCCGGGCATCAGGCATGGCGAGCTGACCCAGGGCTGCTTCGAGGGCGCCCGAGAGCCGCTGCCCGGCCGCCCGTCGCGCCGCCGACAACTCGAGCGCTCGCTGCCGGAATCTATCGGCGCCCGACGCTGCCTCGCGCTCAAGTACTGCTGCGCGCTCGTCGTTGGCCTCAAGGGCCGCACGCTCATCATGGAACGCCTGGCGCGCCGCGATGACGTCATCAAGGGCCGGACCGTACTTCTTCTTCAGCCGCTCAAGGGCCGCCAGGCGGTCTTCTGTGAGCTGAAGGCGCTCTGGCGACGCGTCGAGGTCGCCCGAGTACGACCGCAGCATGAAGGCCAGATCCTCAAGGCGGGCCTTCACCTCATCTCGCTGATCGAGGTACGGCGCAAAGCGAGGATCGATGTCAGCAAGATCCGCAACGCGCTTCCACACAAGCGTCAGTGATTCGAGCGCGGAGCCTTCTTTGTCGTACAACGCGGCGTACGCGTCGGTCGAGAGCCGTTCGAGCCGATCGACGTTGGCCAGTACCTGACGCTCGGCCGCCAATCGATGGTCTTCACCCACCACCGGAGCCACCCGATCGAGTTCGACGAGATGAAAGGTGACGGTCTCGATGCGGGCCGCCTTCTCGCGTTCCGACAACCTGGTGCGCTCAAGGGCGCCGGCGGCTGCGCGCCATTCGGCGAAGAGTCGTGCCACCTCGGACACTAACGCAGCGTGACCGGCATACGCGTCCACGAGCCCGGCATGTTCCTGCGGATTGAGCAGCGTCTGGTGTTCGTGCTGTCCATGCAGATCCACGAGTGAGGCACCCATCTGTCGCAGTGCGGCCGAGGTGGCGAGCGCATCATCGATGAACGCCCGACTGCGTCCCTGCGACGAGATCTCGCGCCTGACGATGACCTCGCGGCCGTCTTCACGTTCGAAGATGGCCTGGATGGTGGCGGTCTCTTCGCCGGTGCGCACGAGGTCGGCGCTGGCCCGGCCGCCCACCAACAGGTCAATGGCCTCCACGAGCATGGACTTGCCGGCGCCGGTTTCACCGGTGAGCACCGTGAGCCCCGGCACAAACTCCACCTCGAGGTGGTCGATGACCGCCAGATGACGAATCGCGAGAAAGCGCAGCATGGGAATTGGACGAAGTCCAATGGTATCAAACCTTTGACAGCCCTAAGACCTCGTGGTACATTCAAGTTTGTTCGCGCTGTCCCAGCGGCGCCTCAACTTGTGTAGGCGGAGGTTTTGTTGCGTACGCTAGGCACACTGATCCTGGCTTTTCAATCCCAGGGTCCGGCTGGAGATGCGGCCGTCACTGGCCCGAGCAGTACCGATATTGTTTCGCTGCTGAAAGACGCGTCACCGCTCTCGTGGGCGGTGCTGGTCATTCTGCTGCTGTTCTCGGCGTTGTCATGGGGCATCATCTTTCACAAACGCAGCCAGTTTCGTCGCGCTGAAAAACAGACGGCGACGTTCCTGGAAATTTTTCGCAAGAGCAGCCGCTTCTCCGAGGTGCACTCGGTGTGCGGCAGTCTGGTGGCCAGTCCTCTCGTGGGCCTGTTCCACATGGGCTACGCAGAGTTGAACACGCAGTTGCGCGCTGCGGGAGAGGCCAAACCCGGTTCGCCCGTCCCGCGTCCTACTCTGAGAAGCCTTGAGAGTCTTGACCGGGCGCTGCTCCGAGCCACCACCGTTGAGGTCAGCCGGCTGGAATCGCGCATCGGTTTTTTGGCGACGACGGCTTCCATCACGCCGTACATCGGGTTGTTCGGCACGGTCGTGGGTATCATGGCGTCGTTTCAGGGGATTGGCGAGACAGGTTCAACAAGTCTTGCGGTGGTCGCACCGGGCATTGCAGAGGCGCTCGTTGCCACTGCCGCCGGGTTGTTCGCCGCCATTCCGGCCGTGTACTTCTATAACGACCTGACGTACAAGGTGAAGGGCTTTGCGGCAGCGATGGATGACTTCTCGATGGAGTTTCTGAACATCGCCGAGCGGAATTTTTCCTGAAGGAGCGCGCCCGTGCCAAAGGTCGAACAAGTCTCGCAGGGCGGCGGTCGCAGTCGGCGTGGACGCAGCCACCGCGTCTCCACGTCGCTCGCCGAGATCAACGTGGTGCCGCTCGTGGACGTCATGCTGGTGCTGCTGATCATCTTCATGGTGAGCGCGCCGATGATGCAGCAGGGCTTCGGTGTGCGTCTGCCGCAGTCTCGCAGCCCTCAGCCGATCAAGGCCGAGCCGGTGTACGTCACGGTTCCTCTCACGTTTGAACGGGAACGCGTCGTGCTTCTCGGGAAGCTTCGCGTGGGACTCAGATTCCTGGCCGAGCGGGTCTCGCAGGAACTCAAGGACCGGCCCACCCGTGACGTCTACGTCGGGGGTGACGGCGATATCACGTTGCAGTCGCTCATTACCGTGATGGACGCCCTGAAGGCAGGCGGCGTGGACCGGGTCATGATTGCCACGGCGCCCTGGGACGGGAGACAGTCCCCGTGAGAGGCGCGATCACCGATGTCATCGACGCGCGTGCGAAAGACGACGGAGGACTGACTCGCCTGTTTGGTTATTCGCTGGCCGTGCACCTGGCGGTCGGACTCGCGGCGGTGCTGATTCCGTCGAATTGGTTGTCGAGCGAAGCAGTCAAACCGAACGTGATCGAGGTGAGCCTGGGCGGATCGTTCGGCGAGAAGACGACGGGTGTGGCCCCGATTGCCGGGCGACGGGTTGAACAGGCGGTCCCCGAGCCTCCTCGCCCCGAGCCGATCAAGCCGACGCCTCCGCCCAAGCCAGACGTCATGCCGGCGCCGACCAAAGCGGTCACACCTGCCAAAGTCCCGGAGAAGGTGCCTGAAAAGGCGGCGTCTCCGGTTGTGACTGCGCCAAAGCCGCCTGCGACTGGAAAACAGGTGCAGGCCGGTACGGCGGTGACCGATACAGGGGCCACAGGTATTGGACAGGGGTTGACTCAGGCCGGGGGCGGTGGCACCGGCGGAGTCGTGGACCTCAATACGTTTGATCCTGTCTGGACCAGACAGATGTCCGACGCAATTCGGAAGGAGTGGAACAACCTCCAGCAGGAAACTGGCTGGAGCGAGGTGTTGTTCGTGGTGACACGTGATGGCAAGGTCGTGAACCGGGCGACAGCGGCCGGCAGCGGCAGTTTCATACTGGACCAGGCGGCCCTGCGGGCGGTCGGGATGGCGATGATTCCACCACTTCCACGCGACTACAAGGAAGGCACGCTGCGAGTGCGTCTGCGCTTCAACTACGAGGTCAAATAGCCATGCGCGCTCCGCTCCTGGTCGCTGCAGCGTTTCTCGGCACCTCGCTCGCCGCGTGGGCACCCTCGATCGGGGAACCAGATGTGACATCTCTGCCCCTTGACGTTCAGCAGACCGAAATCCGCACGAGCATTGGCGCAGGCAGTGGCAGACTCCCCCGCCTCGCGATTCCGGCGTTCATCACGACAGTTGCCGACGCTGAACTGCAGGAAGCCGCACGCACACTTGCGGACGTCCTGTGGAAGGACCTCGAGTTCGAACGCGAGTTCCAGATGATCAGCCCCGAGGGCGCCCAGCAGATTCCGGCCGCGCCAGCCGAGGCGCTGCCCTACGACTCCTGGAACCAGGTGGGCGCCGACGATGTGCTCGTCGGCAGTGTGCGGCGTGTGGACGCCAACCTGCAATTGGACGTCCGTGTGATGAACGTCGAGCGCAGGGTGTCGACGTTTGGCCGTCGCTACACCTGCTCACTGCGCGGCGTCCGCCTGTGCGCACACACGATTGCCGACGCACTGCACAAGGAACGGTTCGGCCTCGACGGCGTCGCGAGGACGAAGCTCGCGTTCACGTCGGACCGTGACGGCGATCGCCTGGGCGGCACCATCGAGGCCCGCTCAGTCAAGGAAGTGTACGTCTCGGATTACGACGGTTTCCGCGCCAGTCGGGTGACGACGCGCGGGTCGCTCAATCTCGCGCCTGCCTGGGCACCAGACAGCCGCGCCATTGTCTATCAGTCGCATCAGTCCGGCTTTGTCGATATCTACGTGCAGACACTCTACGAGGTCCAGACCCAGCTGGCGCGTCCGGCTCGCGGCACCGATCGCACCCAGAACTTCCTGCCTGACTGGTCTCCCGACGGCAAGCGCATTGCCTACGCATCGAGCCACGATGGCAACTGGGATATCTATATCGTGAATGTCGACGGCAGCGACATGCGTCGTCTGACGTCTGACCCCGGCATCGACAGTGTGCCCACCTGGTCGCCCAACGGGAGGCAGATCGCGTTCACATCGAATCGCGGCGGCAGCAATCAGGTCTACATGATGAGCGCCGACGGTGGCCCGGTCACCACACTCACGAGCGAGCCCCAGAGAGCCGATCGGCCGACGTGGGCGGGTGGGTACGTGGTCTACAGCGCCGCCACGGCCGACGACCGCGTGGAGATAAAGCGAATCGATATGGGCACGCGCCAGGTGGACCAACTGACCGAGGGGTATTCGAACGAGAGCCCCACCGTCGCTCCCAACGGCCGGCATATTGCGTTCGTCACCACCCGGTGGGGAAACGAGCAAGTTGCGGTCATGGATATCGACGGCAAACATATCCGGCAGGTGACATCTGTCGGCAACAATCGGTTTCCCAACTGGTCTTCAAGTCCCCGGAGCGAGGTCAAATAAACGATGCGTGGCACTTTTTTTATCGCGACGGCGCTCGTCGGCACCGCGCTCGCGGCGTGGGCTCCGCCGACCGAAACCTCCGAGGTCACCTCAGTGCCACTCGGCGATCAGCAGACGGAGATCCGCACGAGTATTGGCGGCGCCAGCGGCCGGCTGCCCCGCCTCGCGATTCCGGCATTCCTCATGACCGGCGCTGACGCGGAATTGCAGGAAGCCGCCAAGACGCTCGGTGACGTCTTGTGGAAGGATCTCGAGTTCGAGCGTGAATTCCAGATGATCAGCCAGGCGGGAGCCGCGCAGATTCCCGGCGCCCCGGCCGAGGCGCTCGCCTACGAATCGTGGAACCAGCTTGGCGCCGACGATGTGCTGGTGGGAAGCGTGCAGCGCGCCGGCGGCAACCTGCAACTGGACGTGCGGGTGATGAACGTCGAACGGAAGGTGGCCACCTTCGGTAAGCGCTACACGTGTTCGTTGCGCGGTGTGCGTCTCTGTGCGCATACCATCGCCGACGAACTGCACAAGGAACGATTCGGCCTCGACGGCGTGGCGCGGACAAAGTTTGCGTTCGTCTCAGACCGTGATGGTGAACGCATGGGCGGCACGATCGAAGCGCGCTCCATCAAGGAAGTGTACGTCGCCGACTACGACGGGTTCAGGCCGAGCCGCGTCACCGTGCGTGGGTCGCTCAACCTGGCGCCGTCCTGGTCACCCGACAGCCGCGCGATTGTGTATCAATCCCACCAGTCAGGATTTGTCGATATCTATGTCCAGAAGCTCTATGAGGTGCAGGTGCAGCTCGGCCGGCCCGCCCGCGGTACCGACCGCGCCCAGAACTTCCTGCCGGCGTGGTCACCCGATGGCACGCACATCGCGTATGCGTCAAGCCGCGACGGCAACTGGGAGATCTACGTCGTGAAGGTGGACGGCACGGACATGCGTCGATTGACGTCGCACCCCTCCGACGACAGCGCTCCGGCCTGGTCGCCGAATGGTACTCAGATCGCGTTTACCTCGGACCGGGGTGGCAGCAATCAGATCTACATCATGAGCGCCGACGGTGGCCCCGCCACGAAGATCACCAGTGAGCCCAGAAAGGCCGACCGTCCCACCTGGGCTCTCGACTTCATTGCGTACAGCGCCGAGGTGCCTGGCGGTGTGGAGATCAAGAAGGTCAACGTCGGCACCCGGCAGGTCGTACAGTTGACCGATGGCCCCGGGTCGAATGAAAGTCCGACCGTCTCCCCCAATGGCCGCCACATCGCCTTTGTGACGACGCGGTGGGGGAAGGAACACATTGCCGTCATGGATGCCGACGGCAAAAACGTGCGGCAAATCACCTTTGCCGGCAACAACCGCTACCCACGCTGGTCCACTCGCTAGTCGAACGATCAAAAGGATTCCACGCATATGTCACGCTTCTCGCTCTCGTCGCTCCTGGTGGTTGGTGTCCTCTCGCTTGCTTCGGCATGCGGAGGCAAGACGCCTCCGGCGGTGAACCCCACCACCCCACCGCTCGGACCGCAGGCATTTCCCGGTTCTGGGGGCGGCACAACGACACGGCCCCCGGTGCCTCAGGCGCCAGAGGCGCCGCCCGTGATCGTGGCCGAGCCGGCCGTGGTCTCGTCAGATCCGCTTGCGTCGATGGACACCGACGAAATCAACCGGCAGGCGCCGCTGGGTCCCGTGTTTTTCGGATACGACAGTGATTCCGTTGATGCCGAGGGACAGAAAGTGCTGACCGACAACGCCGCCGTCCTCAAGAAATACCCGACATGGGCCATTACGATTGAGGGGCATAGTGACGAGCGCGGCACCGCTGAATACAATCTGGCCCTGGGCGAACGTCGGGCGCTGGCTGCGAAGAGTTATCTCCTCTCGCTCGGGATTTCGGCCGACCGCATGCGTACGGTCAGTTATGGCAAAGAGTTTCCGTTTGACCCCGGCCACGACGAGGCCGCCTATTCCAAGAATCGGCGCGGCCACTTCGTCGTCACCGCGAAATAGTGATTCGGTTCGCGAAGGGATGACGTCATGAATGTTCGGTCACTGACCCGCGCTGGACTCTGCGCGATCGCCGTGGCGGGCGCCTTCGCGCCGGTACCGGCCTCGGCGCAGAATCGCGAGCACCAGCAGTTGTTCGCGGACATCCGCATGCTGCAGGAGCAGACACAGCAACTGCGGCTGGCGGTGGCGTCGTTGTCCGAGGCGTTGGCCAAAGTGGGTCCACGGATCGACGAACAGGCCGGCACCACCCGCAAGCTATTTGCTGATCAGGGCCTGGTCATTGGCGCCCTGACCGACACTGCGCGCGTACTCCGCGAGAAGCTCGATGCCACCAACGTGAGCCTTTCGAAGGAGGCGCACGAAATGGAAACGCTGCGCCAGGAACTGGCGGCGCAACGGACCCTGCTCACCCAGATCATCGCCCTGCTCACGGCGGCCGCCGCGACCGATCCGGCAACGGCCGCGGCCGGGGGCACCGTGGCGCCCCCGCCGCCCACCGCGCCCGCTCCACCGCAGAACCCGCAACGCGCGTTTGATTCGGCCTTTGGCGACTATGCCCGTGGTGATTTCGACATGGCGATTACCGGGTTTGAGTACTACATCAAGATCTTTCCCACCTCGCCCGATGCAGCCAAGGCCCGTTTTCATATCGCCGAGTCGTATTACGGCAAGGGTGGATTCAAAGAAGCCGTTGCAGCCTATGAACAAGTGATTACAATTCACAAGGGGACGGACTGGGAGCCGCAAGCGATCTACAAGCAGGGCCTGGCCTACGAACAACTGGGCCAGACGGCTCGTGCCAGGACCAACTGGGAACTAGTACGGCGGTCGTTCCCCGACAGCAGCGCGTACATGCTGGCCACACAGGCATTGGCGCGTATCAACAAGTAGCAGCACCACCCACGCGCGGGGTCTACGCGCGAGAGAGACAGGACGGACACTCATGGGCAGCGTGAACAAAGCAATTCTGGTGGGGAACCTCGGGCGCGACGCCGAAATGCGGTTTACCACCGGCGGCACCGCCGTTGCGACGGTGAGCATCGCCACGACCGATCACTTCACCGATCGCGATGGCCAGAAGCGTGAAGACACGCAGTGGCACCGCATCGTCATCTGGGGAAAAACGGCGGAGTCGATTCAGCCGTACCTCACGAAGGGAAAACAGATCTACGTCGAGGGCAAGATCCAGACACGCGAGTGGACCGACAAGGAAGGCAAGCAGGTCAAGACGACCGAGATCCGCGCCGACCGTGTGGTGCTGCTCGGTGGCGCTGGTGGCGCCGGCGGCGGAGGGGGTGAACGTGCGGCGCGGCCCCAGCGCGATCGTTACGCCCCAGCCGGCGCGTCGCCGGGAGGCTCGGACATGCCCGACGACATGGGCCCGATCGACGCCCCGAACGACGACGACATACCCTTCTAGTGGCGGGGAGTACGGAGGGCGTGGCTTCAGGGGCGCCAAATGGCGCCGCTAAAGCCACGCTCGATTCTTACGTCTTTCTTCCGTAGAGGTCCTTGAGCCGGACCACATCGTCGAGCTCTGGCGTCGAGACTTCCATGATGTCCGAGTCTTCGATTGCCGTCATGCGGTGCACCGTGGGCGGCGTAATGTGCACGGACTCGCCTGGCAACATCTCACGCTCGACGAGCTGGCCGTTCTCCTCGATCTCGAACAGGATCTTGCCTGACCACAGGAAGATCGTCTCGTCTTTGACGTTGTGGTACTGCAGGCTCAGTGCGTGGCCCTTGTTGACGTGGATGACCTTGCCCACGTAGCGGTCCGTCTTGGCCCAGTGCAGCTCGTAGCCCCAGGGCTTCTCTACTCGTGTCACGTTCTCCATCGTCTCCCTCTCCGTGCGGCTACCCTGCCGCAATCGCCCTGTGCATCACTTCTGCGATGGGCGCCAATAGTCGGTGTACGTCGTCGGCCCCATCGGCGGTCACGGCCTGGCGCGCGCAGGTCGCCGCGAGGCGGCTGTCCACCGCCCGCAGACTTCGCTTAACGACTGGAAGCGCTGCCGGTGTCATGCTGAACGCCCGGTACCCCAGCCCGACGAGAAGGGCGACCAGCAACGGGTCGGCCGCCATCTCGCCGCACACGGACAAGTCGCGTCCGGCTCGCCGGCCCGCCACCGCCACCATCCGGAGCAGTCGCAGCACCGCCGGCTCGCGCGGCTCGTAATGGCCAGACAGACGCTCGTCGGTCCTGTCGATGGCCAAAGTGTACTGGATCAGGTCGTTGGTGCCGACGCTGAGGAAGTCGGCGTCCCTCGCCAGGTGATCGGCGGTCAGGGCGGCTGCGGGCACTTCGATCATCGCCCCCACCTGAACCGTATGAACGCCCGGGAGGCCGCGCGCAATTTCGCCAATCAGCGCGCGCGCCTGGCGAAACTCCGCCGCAGACGTGACAAACGGCAACAGGATGCGCAACTGCCCGAATGGCGCCGCGCGCAACAACGCGCGAATCTGTACGCGGAACCGATCATCGTGTTGCAGCGCGGCACGAACGCCCCGAAGACCGAAGCGCTCACGGTGCGTCAGGCCATGCGTGGCCCGTTCCCATCGCTCCTCGCCGGCGTCGAAGGTGCGAATGGTCACCGGCCGTGGGGCCATGGCCTCAAGAAGGCGACGGTAGGTCTCGAACTGGGCGTCTTCATCGAGTCCGCCTGCGGCCGGCGCCCGGTCGAGCAGGAACTCGGAACGATAGAGGCCAATGCCTTCGGCGCCCACGTCCAGCACCCGTCCGACCTCTTCAGCAATTTCGAGATTCGCGTCGAGTCGGATCCGCAGACCATCGGCGGTGGCCGCCGGCACGGCCCGCCACTCATCGAGTTTTCGCAGGGCGGCAGTCGCCAATTGCGCGCGCAGCGTCCACCGTTCCAGCGCCTGCTGGTCGGGTTCCACCACCACTTCGCCCGTGGCGCCATCGATCGCGATCGTCTGTCCAGGCAGAATGACCTGCGTCGCGCTGCCAAGGCCGACGACCGTCGGGATACCGAGCGACCGCACGAGAATGACCGTGTGGTTGGTCGGACTGCCGACGTCGCAGACCAGCCCACGCACCTTCGACCAATCGAGTTGCGCGGCAATCGAAGGCGAGACCTCGTCGGCCACCACAATCAGCGGGCCGTCGAGTTCCTGAACCAGCGACACGAGGGGATCGCGGCCGGGGCGAAGGTTCCGCTGTAATCGGCCTCCCACGTCGGCGAGGTCGCCGACGCGCTCGCGCAGCCAGGCGTCGCCCTCCCGGGCGAAGACCTCATGCAGTTCCCCGATCGCCCGCTCAAGCGCCCAATCCGCGTTGATTCGTTCAGTGCGAATCAGCTCATCCACCCTCGACGCCAGCATCGGGTCATCGAGCATGAGCAGTTGTGCCGCAAAGATCGCGGCCTGTGCCTGGCCGACGGTTCGCGAGACGCGCGTCGAAATATCCTCGAGTTGGGTGCGAGTGACGGCCCGGGCCGCCCGCAATCGCTGACGCTCCCGATCGACACGACCGGCGGCCAGCCTGTAGCGAACCTGCCGTGCATCGCTGACGGCCACGACCGCGCGGCCGATGGCCGTCCCCTCAGCGACCCCACGCCCGTTCAGACGCATATTGGTGCGAGTCATGGTTCGTCGAATCCACGCCCGACCAGGGCCGCCAGCGAATCCAGCGCGTCCATGGCATCCGGCCCAGACGCCGAGAGTTCGAGCGAGGCTCCCCTGGGGGCGGCCAGTAGCAACAGTCCGAGAATGCTCTTGCCATCGACTGTCCTCGAGCCACGTGTGATCGTGATCTGGCTCGTGAATCGCCCGGCATGATGGACGAATCTGGCGGCCGCACGTGCGTGAAGCCCCAGCGCGTTGACGATGGTTACCGTACGCGCCTCCATGCGGCCAATCAGCCGGCCGTGCCGCGCAACAGGTCGGACGCCACACGAATCGCCTGTCGGCCATCGTCGGCGATCGCTCTGGCGGCCGCGAGCACGTTCCCGGTGGCGGCCGCGCGCGCGAGTTTGATGAGCATCGGCAGGTTGACCCCGGTGACCACCTCAATGCGGTCGGCTTCGAGGAAGGTCATGGCCAGATTGGACGGCGTGCCACCGAACATATCGGTCAGCAGCAGGACGCCCGCGCCGGTGTCCACACGCGCGATCGCCCGTGACATCGCGCTGGTGGCCACAGGCACGTCGTCGTGCCATCCGATCGAGACCGCTGTGAACCCAGGCAGGTCACCCACGATCGTCTCGGCAGCATTCAGCAACTCAGTCGCCAGAAGCCCGTGGGTCACGATCACCACGCCGACCACAGGGCCGGCTGGCAGAGGGACGGGGTCATTGTCAGACATTGGCCAACTCCCTGTGTCGAACCCGCACCTGCACGTGACGCGTCCGGCGAAGCGCCCGTCCGAGGGCTTCCGCAATGGCCACACTGCGGTGTCGGCCCCCCGTGCAGCCGATCGCCACGGTCAGGTAGGCCTTCCCTTCGGCCACATATTGCGGCAGGAGGAACCGCAACAGCGCGGTTGTCAGCGTCATGAATCTTGTCGTTTCAGGCAGCCCAAGCACGTAGCGTGCCACCTTGCGATCGAGGCCAGAGAGGGGCCTCAGGGTTGGCACAAAATGCGGGTTTTTCAGGAAGCGGACATCGAACATGAGGTCGGCGTCCGACGGCACGCCGCGTTTGAACGCGAAACTCTGGAGCGTGACCGCCAGTGGCGTTGTCGCGGGCGTGCCTCCACCGAATGCGAGCATCTGCCGCCGCAGGTCATGCACCGTCAGGCGCGTGGTGTCGAGCACGTAGTCCGCCAGTTTCCTGATCGGTGCCAGCCGGCGTGATTCTTCGGCGACGCCCTCGGCCGCAGAGCGCCCGCGGCCAAGCGGGTGCGGGCGGCGCGTTTCACTGAACCGCCGCACGAGGGCGTCAGCCTTCGCTTCAAGAAACACGAGCGTGGTGTGCACATCGGCGCGTCGCTTCAACGTGCGGTACACCGCCGGCAGTTGCGACAACCGGGCGCCCTCGCGCACATCGACCACGACGGCGACGCGGCGGCGCGTGTCGTCATCCCTGACGATAAGATCGACAAAGGTCGGAATGAGCGCGACCGGCAGGTTATCGATGCAGTAGAAGCCGAGATCTTCAAGCGCGTGGATGGCCTGGGACTTCCCTGCTCCCGAAAGGCCGGTGACGACCACAAGCTGAGGGCTCGGGTGTCGTGCCTTCGCCATCAGTCGTCCTCCTGTCCGGAGTCGTCCTGGCGTTCGGCGGCACGCGCGAGACGGTCCTCCAGACGACCGGCCAGCAGCCGTGCGGCGTGGCGCCCACGTGACCGGAGCAGCGTATTTCTCGCGGCCACCTCCACCAGCATCGCGACGTTTCTGCCCGGAGCCACCGGCATGCGAATCAGGGGGATCGACACCCCCAGCTGCTCGCGGGTTTCCACCGTCAGGCCCAGCCGATCGTACTCGCGACCCAGCTCCCATCGCTCGAGTTGGACCACCAGTTCGATCCGTTTTGACGACCGTGTGGCGGCTACACCGAACAGGTCGGTTACGTTCACGAGGCCCAGCCCGCGAATCTCCACGTAGTGCCGGGTCATTTCAGGGCAGCTGCCAATCAGCACCGATTCGCCCCGCACCTTCACCTCAACGGTATCGTCGGCGACGAGCCGATGGCCGCGGCAGACCAGATCGAGTGCGCACTCACTCTTGCCGATGCCACTCTCGCCGGTAATCAGCACCCCCAGGCCCAGGATGTCCAACAGCACGCCGTGCAGCACTTCGCGCGCGGCCATCCGGTCTTCGAGCAGTGTCGTGAGCCTGGCCATCGCGGTCGGCGTGGTGGCGCGAGTCCGCAGGACAGGGACGCCCGCCCGCTCTGCTTCAGCCAGCAGTTCGGCCGGCGCCTCGAGCCCCAGCGTCAGAACCACGCATGGGAAATCACGGGTAAACAGCCGTGCCAGCGACCGCCGCCGTTCGTCGACTTCCATGCGTTCGAGGAATCGGATTTCACTCTCGCCGAACACCAGCACCCGACCAGGCCGAAGATACTCATCAAATCCCGCCAACGCGAGGCCCGTCTTCTGCGCGTATGGCAGGGTGATTCCGCGCTCCAGCCCAGCGGCACCGGCCAGCAGATCGAAATCAAGGCCGGCGCCGGCTCCGCGAGCCCCAAGCAGGGACGCCACTGCCACTGACATCAGAAGAACACCTTGCGCTGGTTGGAGGTGGGAATCCGCAACTCCTCGCGATACTTCGCGATCGTGCGGCGCGCGAGCACCAGGCCTTCGCGCTGCAGCACATTCATGATCTTCGAGTCGCTCATCGGCCGCTTGGCATCTTCCCCTTCGATGATCTTCTTGATGCGCTGCTTGATCGTCACCGACGACACATTCTCGCCGTACGAACTGCTGATGCCGCTGTGGAAGAAATACTTCATCTCGTACACGCCCTGAGGCGTGTGCATGTACTTGTTGTTCACCACGCGCGACACTGTGGACTCGTGCATTCCGATGTCGTTCGCCACGTCTCTCAGCACCAGGGGGCGCAGGTGTTCGATCCCCTTGTCGAGAAACTCACTCTGGAACGTGATGATGCTGGTCGCGACCTTCACGATCGTCTTCTGGCGCTGGTCCACCGACTTCAGCAGCCAGAGCGCCGATCGAAACTTGTCTTTGACGTACGCCCGGGTCTCGTCGGAGGTCTCGCCACCCTTGTCGAGCAGCCGGCGGTAGACGGGACTGATCCGCAACTGCGGCAGCCCCTCTTCGTTGAGGACGGCCCGATAGCCGTCTTCGGTTTTGATGATGTAGATGTCTGGAATGACGTACTGAGAATTCGCCGGCGTGTAGCGGGCTCCCGGCTTCGGGTCAAGGTGCCGCACGACCTCGAGGTACGTCTTGATCTCCTCGGGCGGCAACCCAAGCACCTTGGCCAGTTCCGGCACACGGTGGTTCTGCAGCAGCGGCAAGTGGTCACGCACCAGCGTCTCCACCGGCGTCCCGGCCAGGCCGGCACCTCGCAGTTGCAAGAGCAGACATTCCTGCAGGTCCCGCGCGCCGACCCCAATCGGGTCGAACGACTGCAGGTGCTCAAGCGCCTTCTCGACGATGGCGACGTCCCAGGGGCCCAGGCCGGCGATTTCCCCGATGGACGCGACGAGGTACCCGTCGTCATCAATGTTGCCGACGATGGCTTCCCCGATTTCGCGAATCAGCGGGTCGGTGGTCTGCAGGCTCAGCTGCCACTCCAGGTGATCCGCCAGCGAGCCCCGATTGGCCAGCGTGTTTTCAATCGGCGGCAATTCACGCACTTCGTAGGACTGCTTCGGTCGATAGCCGTCGTTGAGGTAGTCGCCGAAGAAGTACTCGTAGTCGGCGTCGTCCCACGTGTCGCCTTTTTCGTCCGTCTTGTCGGGAACAGGCTCCGCCTCGGCGGCGGCCTCAGGTGCGGGCAGGTCCTCGGCCGACTCCTCGAGCAGTGGGTTCTCGATCATCTCCTGGTTGAGCAACTCCGCCAGCTCGATCGTCGTCATCGGCAGCAGCTTGATGGCTTGCTGGAGCGATGGCGTCAGAATCAGCTTCTGAGAGAGCCGCGCGGAGAGTTTTTGTGAAAGGGCCATCAGGGACGAAATTTCACTGTCAAAACCATCTTAGTCCAGCCGGAAATCGGTCCCGAGATAAATCCGCTTCACATCGTCGTCTGCGGCCAGCGCCTGGGGTGTGCCGCTGCGGAAGATCGCGCCATCGTGCACGATGTACGCGCGGTCGGTAATCTTCAGGGTCTCTCGCACGTTGTGGTCGGTGACCAGCACGCCGATACCGCGAGTCTTGAGGTGCACCACGATCTGCTGGATGTCGCTGACCGCGATCGGGTCGATACCGGCAAACGGCTCGTCGAGCAGGATGAACTTCGGTGAATTCACCAGTGCGCGAGTGATCTCGGTCCTGCGGCGTTCGCCCCCAGACAGCGTGTACGCCTTGGACCGGGCGAGCGCCGTGAGGCCGAGCTCTCCGAGGAGCGTCTTGAGCCGCGTGCGCCGGTCCGCAGCCGACAGCGGCAGCGTCTCAAGAATCGCCAGGATGTTCTGCTCCACCGTCAGGCCCCGGAAGATGGAGGCTTCCTGGGGCAGGTAGCCGATGCCCTTGCGGGACCGGACGTACATCGCATCGCTCGTAACATCCGCGTCATCGAGGAGCACCCGCCCGCTATCGGGCGCCGTCAAACCGACGACCATGCCGAACGTGGTCGTCTTGCCCGCCCCGTTCGGCCCCAGCAAACCGACGATTTCGCCGGAGGACACGGAGATGTCTACCCCCTTGACGACCGTACGACCACCGTAGGCCTTGGTCAGGCCCTCAGTTCTCAGGGTCGCCACTACTTGAGGACCTCAGCGCATTTCCGCTCCCGTGCCGTGCCCACTGAGCCTCCCTTGTTCTTCACATTCGACCATCCTTCGGTCCGGAGAAACGACAGCTCGGTCCCGGTCCCGACTTCGCAGATGCCAGGTCCCTGCGTTGCCGAGCGGGACACAAACAGCGCCTGCGCACCGGTGACCACATACCGATCAGCCTCTGCATCGTATGTCAACCGCGAGCCGATGGTGACCCGGCCTTCGGGCAATGTCGCCCGGACCTCGCCCTTGTCGGCGGCCACCGCTTCGAGGTTCTTGAGCGCGCGGCGCTCGGCCAGCATGTCGAGCGTGATGCGCTCTGCCGTGATCCGCTGGGGCTCACCCGCTTCAACGGTGTCCATGCTTGCGGCGCCCGAGTACACCAGGCGGCGGGTCGCGTCGGTGTACGTCATGCGATTGCTCGTGAAGACCGTGCGGCCTTGCGTCTTGGCATCGCGTTGCCCTGGGGCCTGCTCGATGAGGAACTCGGATCGCACGCGGCCATTGGCTTCGATGTCCTGCTTCTGTTCATCAAGCTGGACGGTGTCTGCCCGGATGACGCTGGCCTCCTTGCTCCCTTCACCCCTTTGCAGCAACACCACGTCGCCGGTGTACACCGCAATACCCGTGGCTTCGGCGTAGGTCAACGCGTTCGCGCGGCCCGAGATCGGCTTGCCGCCATCGAACAACCCCGCGGACTTCGGCTGGTTCGCGGCGGTCCCGACCTTTGGCTTGATCGTGGATTCCACCTGCCCTCTCGCTTTGAACGCGTCGCGCCGAATATCAAGGTCGATCTCGGTAGCCGTGACATCGAACTCCTGGTTCACCACCCTGGACAGTGACTTCGACGCGCCAGGCCGCAGTTGCAGGGTCTCGCCTTTGGCGTCATACACTCCCTCGTCGCCGGCCGCGGCAACCGAATCTTCCCTGTTCCCGATCACCGCAGGCATCCGCGTGGCGGCGCACTGGACACTGGCTGCAGGGGGCGTCGGCGCCATGGGGCCCACGAAACAGAAATTCTGGCGAAAGTCCGCCACGGTGACCTGGTTGAGTGCGCCCTCGAGATTGAGCACCAGCGAGTTCGACGCCGCTACGCGAATGGCTGCCGCCTGTCCTCGTGCAGCCGGCAACGTTTCGCGATACTGCACACCTCCGGAAAATACCGCGCGGTCGAGGCCCTTCGATTCGGGCCCCTGTGCGAGGAGGGTAGATGACTGAATCGTGCGGGCCGGCGTGTCTCCGTCGCGTGGCAGGACGACCTCCGTCGGTGCTGTCGTCGAGAGCCGCGTCAGTGCGTGCCCGTCTGCCCCAACGAAGAACTCGATATCGCTGCCGGTGACGCGGGTGATGCTGTTGCCATCACGCGTGGTCAGCACGGCGCTGCCACCGATTTGCGCGTGCGCGAGGAAACCGGTCTCTGGCGCGAAGTCCATGAAGATCTGATCGCCACGCATGTCCGGCCGGTCACCCCCGCCCGTCTGCCTGACCACGGACTTGCCTTCCAGCTCGATCCGATTGACGGTCTGCGTGTTTTCGCCAAACCGAACAACCATGGCATCCGCGCTGAAATGCTGATCGTCGCGGGCCAGTTGCGTGCCTTCTTCGGCTCGAAGGTACCGGTCCGCCTCGGCCAGCCCGATGCGCGTTGCCGTAATCACGACCGAAGGCCCGGTGCCCTCCGCGGAAATGGTGAGGCGCGACTGGTCGTACATCCAGAACACGGAGCGGTCCATATAGAGATCGCCGCCCACGCCTTCGCCCGCCATGCGCTCGCGCCTGAACCGTACCGGCCCCGGGAACGTCGTCCGTTTTTCCTCATTGAGGTACGTGGCTTCGTCGCCTTCGACCACAAACCCGTTGGGGCCGGTCATGCGCACCTTCCGGCGGAATACGACGGTTTTGGGCTGATCCCCTTTCGGCCCGGAGGTCCCGGCGGTCTCCGCCACACCGGCGACCACCGTGTAGGGGGCTCCGTTGTGGTCAAACGTCATGCTGACTTCTTCGAACACCGTGCGGCCATCCGCCAACAGACGCATCCGCTTATAGGCGTTCTCGTAACTCACGAGGCCGGTAATGACGTCAACCACCTTCTGCGTGCCCTCGGCCGAGGTCGCGGTCACGGTCGCATCGAGCATGGTGGTTGGCGGGAGCGTCGGCGACGTCTCCACGGGCTTCTTGCGCAGCACGATGTACACCGCAACAGCGCAGCCAAGGCCGATGAGGGCGACCACGACCCGCGCGACTTTGTGCCACTTCACGCCGCTGTCTCCCCCTCTGGCGCACGCACATCCGCCACGGTCAATTCGGTGACCCGCTCGCCCCGGAAGTCATTCTGATCGAGAGAGTACGCCAGTTCCAGCCCAAATCGATTCGCCGTGAGATAGGCCTCCCGCTCAGCCGCCCGCCACGCCACCCCCCGAAATGAACGCCCGTCCTGACGGAACATGAGGGACAAGTGCCGCTCCTTCATGACGCGCGGTGGCTGTGCCAGGTCGACGGGTGATGCGCGGAAAACCGGCTTGGGATTGGCCGCGCCAAACGGCTCGAGCCGCGAGAGCGCCTGAACCATCTCCCCTGTGATGTCACGCAGGCCCAGCGGCGCGTCGATACGCAATCGTGGAATGAGATCGCCGGGCTCGAGATTCCGGTTTGCGAACGCCGTCAGCCGGCGTCGCATCTCAGGCAGGCGCCCCACCTCCACGGTCACCCCGGCCGCCTGCTTGTGGCCCCCGAACTTCACGAAGACATCCGGGTTGGCCTCAAGGGCCGCAAGCATGTCGAACGCGGGGATACTGCGGCAGGAGCCGTGCGCCACGCCGTCCTCGATCGCGAGTACGATCGCGGGCTTCCAGAATGCGTCCACCAGTTTTGACGCCACGATCCCGACCACGCCCCGGTGCCAGCCCTCGGAGGCCACCACCAGCATATTGTGGCCGCCAATCTCCGGATCCTTCTCCACCATGCGCCTGGCTTCCACAAGCATCCCGGCCTCGCTCTCCTGCCGGCGCGTGTTCTCGTCGGTCAGTACTTTCGCCAGCGCCCGGGCGGCCGCTCTCGACTCCGTGTCGCGGCCTCTCGACAGCAGGAGATCGACTGCGCGGCCGGCGTGCCCCATCCGCCCGGCGGCGTTCAGCCGGGGCGCGAGGACGAAGCCGACGTGGAAACTGTCGAGACGTTTGCCCGACAGACCGCTTTCCTCCAACAGTGCCTCCAGCCCTGTGCCATGCGGCCCGCGCGACAGCGCGTCGAGGCCGAACTTCGCAATCACCCGGTTCTCGCCCACGAGCGGCACCACGTCCGCCATCGTGCCGATCGCCGCCATCTTGATGAAGGACGACAGCGCGGCGGAGCCCGCAGCGTTGTCTCCTAGCAAGGCCTGCACCAACTTCAGGGCGACGCCCGCTCCAGCAAGAAACTTTTCCGGATAGGCGCAGTCGGGTCGCTTCGGATTGATCACGGCCACCGCTTGTGGCAGTTCCGCCTCGGGTTCGTGATGATCCGTGATGATGAGGTCCACCCCGAGGTCACGCGCCCGCCTCGCGGCCTCGCTCGCACGGATGCCGCAGTCCACCGACACGATCACTCTGGCGCCCTGCGAGGCCAGATGTTCGATCGTGCTTGGCTGCAATCCATACCCATCTTTCATCCGATCGGGCACGAAATGACCCACGTCCGCTCCGAGCATTTCCAGCGCCCGCTGAAGCATGGCGGTGGACGTAATACCGTCCGCGTCATAGTCGCCATGAATCATGACGCGCTCCCGGCGCTCAATGGCCTGCTGTAACCGGGCCACGGCCGGCCGCATATCGGTCAGCAGAAACGGGTCGTGGAGATGCGCAAGGCTGGGGTCGAGAAAGCGTTGCGCTGCGTCAGGGTCGGACAGTCCCCGCTGGTGAAGCAACCGCGCCAGCACCGGCGGCAGGCCGAGGGCCGAGGCCAGTCGTGAGGCACCGTCAAGGTCCGACGGCACCTCGTCCCAGATCTTCCGCGCCATCACTCTGCGGGCGTAGCCGTCGCGTGGGCGCTCTCGTCGGTGAACGCGTGGTCGATCCGCCCGATGGACCGGAACTTCTGGTATCGGGCTTCGAGACGGTCGGGCCCGTTCATGGCCGACACCTCCGCCAGATGCCGGGCGATCGCCTCGTCGAGGAGTGCGGTCGCCGCCGCATGGTCCTGGTGCGCGCCGCCGAGCGGCTCGGGCACGATTTCGTCGATGACCTGCATCGCCAGAAGGTCGGGCGCCGTGATCTTGAGGGCGTCAGCCGCCTCCACCTTGCGCGCGGCGTCACGCCACAGGATCGCCGCACACCCCTCAGGCGGAATGACGCTGAATACCGCAAACTCCTGCATAAGGATGCGATCGCCAATGGCGATGCCCAGTGCGCCTCCCGACCCGCCTTCGCCAGAAATCACGACGATGATGGGTGTGTCGAGCAACGCCATCTCGCGAAGATTAAGGGCGATGGCCTCTGCCACACCGCGCTCCTCAGACTCCACGCCCGGAAACGCGGCCGGGGTATCAACAAAGACAATCACCGGCTGTCGGAATTTCTCTGCCAGGCGCATGACCCGCAGCGCCTTGCGGTACCCCTCGGGCTTCGCATATCCGAAGTTCCTGAAGATCTTCTGTTTGGTATCGCTCCCCTTCTGGTGGCCGACGATGAACACCGGCTGGCCGTGGAAGTGGGCCATGCCGGTGACAATCGCCTTGTCGTCTCCAAAACGCCGGTCGCCATGCAACTCGGTGAACCCGGTAAACAGCCGACCGACGTAGTCCAGCATGACGGGTCGGTCCGCATGCCGCGCGACGAGCACCCGCTGCCAGGGCGTGAGGTGAGAAAAAATGTCGGCGCGCAGTTCCCGCACACGCGCGTCCAGGCGCGCGATGGAGGCCAACCGATCGGCGGTCGGCGGCATCAGGCGCATGGCCTGAATCTCCTTCTGCAGGATGGCCACAGGCTCTTCGAACTCCAGGGCGTCTACCGTCATCAGTCCCTCACTTCAAACTCACTGCGCCGGCGCCGCAGACCAACTCGACATCGCGCACAAACCCCTCGCTCGGGCGGATGCGGTGCGACGTCCCGGCGCGCACGCGAAGGCCGCCTTCGTTGCCCGGCACCTCGACCACAAACGACACGCGACGGTCGCCCGGGTGCCGTTCAAACACCTGCGCGAGCGATCGCAGGACGTCGCGCGACCCGCCTCGTCCGGCCACGGTGATCTGGACCTCTCGGACCACCCGTTCCCGGGCCGCCTCAAGCGTGCTGAGCTCGGCCGCCACCATCTTGCCCGTCTCATCGTCGCGCTCGAACTTGCCCCGCACAATCAGCATGGCATCATCCGCCACCAGACGGCCGAATTTTGCATAGGCCTCGGGGAAGACCACCACTTCGAATTTGCCGCCCTCATCTTCGAGATTAAACGCGGCCATCGGGTCGCCCCGCTTGGTCTTGAGCCGCCGAAGCCCCGTGACCACGCCGGCCACCTGGCAGTCCGGCTCGGACTGAAACAACGCAGACACCGTGCGCGCGCCAACCGCCGCGATGACGGCCGCGTATCGCTGCAGTGGGTGCCCGCTGATATACAGTCCGAGGGCCTCCTTTTCGAACGTCAGGGCCTGCGTTTCGGTCCAGGGCGAGGCCTCTGGCAGCACCGCCGCGTCGTTGTGAGGGGCCGTGGCGTCCTCGTCATTCCCAAACAACTGCGACTGGCCCTGGTCCCGGTCCTTCTGGTGGCGATTGCCGTGATCCAGGATGCGATCAATGCCGGCCAGCAGGCGTGGTCGCCACTGCAGGTACTGCTCACGCCCACCCGGCGCGAGACTGTCGCAGGCACCGGCTTTGATCAGGCTCTCGATCACCTTCTTGTTGACCAGTCGCAGGTCCAGTTGCTCGGCCAGGGAGAACAGGGATGTGATGGTTCCACCCAGGGCGGCGCGCGCCGCCATCAGCGACACAATCGCCCCTTCGCCGGCCCCCTTGACCGCGCCCAATCCAAACCTGACCCCGTCGGGCTGGCCTTCGGACTTCTGGACGGTGAAATGGAGGGCACTCGCGTTGATGTCGGGCGGACGGACCGCCACGCCAAGTTCGCGACACTCCGCGAGGTACAGGGCCACCTTGTCAGAGGACTGCGACTCGATGGTCAGCAGTGCCGCCATGAAGTGCTGTGGATAGTTCGCCTTGAGGTAACCGGTCCGATAGGCCAGCAACGCGTAGGCGGTCGAGTGCGACTTGTTAAAACCGTAGCCGGCAAAAAATTCGATGAACTGGAAGATCGTGGCGGCCTTTTTCTCCGAGATGCCACGCTCGGCGCAGCCGGACATGAATCGCTTCCGGGTGGCCTCCATCTTCTTTTCGTCTTTTTTGCCCATGGCGCGGCGCAGTTCGTCCGCCTGGCCAAGGGTGAACCCGGCCAGATCGCTGGCCAGCCGCATGACCTGTTCCTGGTACGCGATGACGCCGTACGTCTCCTTGAGGACGGGTTCCATCTGCGCCAGTTCGTATTTGATCTCGACGCGCCCGTGTTTCCGATTGATGTAGTCGTCAACGACGCCGCCACGCAGCGGCCCCGGCCGATACAGGGCGTTGAGGGCGATGAGATCTTCCAGACACTGCGGCTTGGCTTTGCGCAGTGTCTCGCGCATGCCCGAGCTTTCAAACTGGAAGACCCCGTGCGTCTGTCCGTTGGCAAACAGCTGATACGTCTTGGCGTTGTCAATCGGCAGGTGATCGAGGTCCACCACGTCGCCGGTGGTCTCCTTGATATGTTTGACGGCATCGTCGAGGAGCGTCAGGGTGCTCAGGCCGAGAAAGTCCATCTTGAGCAGCCCCACCCGCTCGATGTCCTTCATGGCCCACTGGGTCGTGATTTCGTCCTTCTGGCTCCGATAGAGTGGCGCGAACTCCACAACGGGCCGAGGCGCGATCACCACGCCGGCGGCGTGCACGGACGCGTGGCGGGTCATGCCTTCCAGCCGCCGGGCCACTTTCAGCAACTCGCGCACGCGTTCGTCCTTGCGCTCGAGGTCGGCCAGCGCCGCAACCTCTTCGAGGGCCTTGTCGAGGCTCATGTCGAGCGTGCCTGGAATGAGTTTGGCGACGCGGTCAACTTCGGAAATCGGAAACTCCATGACGCGGCCGACATCGCGCACGACTGCGCGGGCCTTCATGGTGCCGAACGTGATGATCTGCGCCACGTTCTCGCGGCCGTATTTCTGCGTGACGTACTGGATGACTTCGGCGCGCCGTCGCTCGCAGAAATCGATGTCGATGTCGGGCAGGGTGATGCGCTCGGGGTTCAGAAACCGTTCGAAGTACAGGTCGAAGTGCAGTGGATCGATATCCGTGATCCGCATGCAGTACGCCACCAGGCTGCCGGCGGCCGACCCTCGGCCCGGCCCGACCGGAATCCCGCGTTCGCGCGCATGACGGATGAAATCCCAGACGATCAGAAAGTACCCGTCGTACTTCATCTGCCGGATCATGTCGAGTTCGTATTGCAGACGCGATTCGTACTCGGCGAACGTCCGGCGCAACTCGCCTCTGGCGTCCTGGTCGCGCCAGCGCACCATCCGCTCCCGGAACCCTTCGCGTGCGACATGTTCGAAATACGACCCGGCCGAAAAGCCAGGCGGCACATCGAAGTCGGGCAGATGGTTGACGTTCTTGGGAATGTCCACCGAGCAGCGATCGGCGATCCGCAACGTATTCGCCAGGGCATCGGGATGGTCGCCAAAGACGGCCGCCATCTCTTCTGGCGTCTTCAGGAAGAACTGATCCCCATGGTATTTGAGGCGTTTGTCGTCGCTGACGTTCTTGCCGGTGCCGATGCAGAGCAGGATGTCGTGCGGGTGCTGGTCGGTGTGTTTCAGGTAGTGCACGTCATTCGTGGCGACGAGCGGAAGGTCCAGGTCGCGAGCAATCGGCAGCAGTCCGGTGTTGACGATGCGCTGATCTTCGATGCCCTGGTACTGCATCTCGAGGAAAAAATTCCCGGGCCCGAGGATGTCGCGGTACCGCGCCGCCGCATCAAGGGCCTTTCGCGCCCGATCCGTGCGGAGTCCGGTCGCCACTTCGCCTTTGAGGCAACTGCTCAATCCAATGAGTCCCCTGGCGTGTTGTGCCAGCAGATCCTTGTCGATGCGCGGCTTGTAATAGAACCCCTCGGTGTACCCCGACGACACCAGCTTCATCAGGTTGTGAAAGCCTTCGGTCGTCTCCGACAGGAGCACGAGGTGATTGGCCGTTTCACCGGGCGTGCCCGAGCGATCGCGCCGGTCCCCTGGGGCGATATACACCTCGCAGCCGAGGATGGGTTTGATGCCCCGCTTGTGGGCCTCGTCGAAAAAGGAGACGGCCGAGAACATATTGCCGTGTTCGGTCACCGCCACCGCGGGCATCTTGAGTTCGACGGCGCGGTCCAGCATCTCGCCGATGCGACAGGCGCCATCGAGCAGCGAGAACTCCGTGTGCAGGTGCAGATGAACGAACTCGGCCATCCCTATTCCCACTCGATCGTCGCCGGCGGCTTGGAACTGATGTCGTAGACGACGCGGTTGATGCCGCGTACTTCGTTCACGATGCGTGACGAAATCGCGCCCAGCAGTTCATGCGGCAGGCGCGCCCAATCGGCCGTCATGCCGTCCCGGCTCTCGACGGCCCTTACCGCGATGGTGTACTCGTACGTGCGCTCATCGCCCATCACGCCAACGCTCTGCACCGGCAGCAGGACGGCGAACGACTGCCACACGCGGCGATACCAGCCCGCGCGGCGAATTTCGTCCGCGACAATCGCGTCCGCCAACCGCAGCAGTGCCAGTTGCGGCCGACTGACAGGCCCCAGCAGCCGCACGGCCAGGCCGGGACCGGGAAACGGCTGACGCCACACGAACTCATCGTCAAGTCCCAGTGTCGTGCCGACCGCACGCACTTCGTCCTTGAACAATTCGCGCAACGGTTCGACCAGTGTGAAGTTGAGACGTTCGGGCAGGCCACCCACATTGTGGTGGCTCTTGATCACCGCCGATGGACCGAGCACCGACACACTCTCGATCACGTCCGGGTACAACGTCCCCTGCGCGAGGAATCCGAACCCGCCAAGCGCGTTCGCGCGCTCCTCGAAGACGTCAATAAACGCCGCGCCGATGATCTTGCGCTTCTTCTCCGGATCGCTCACGCCCGCCAGCCGCGTCAAGAACAGATCTGTCGCGTCCACAAAGTCGAGCTGCAGTCCCAGCCGCTCGAACCGTGTGCGCACCTGCACGGCTTCATTGAGTCGCAGCAAGCCGTTGTCCACAAACATGCAGGTCAGCCGATCGCCGATCGCCTTGTGAATGAGGAGCGCGGCGACAGTCGAATCCACACCACCCGAGAGACCACACACCACGCGGCCCTCGCCCACCGTCGCCCGGATGCGCGCCACACTCTCTTCGACGAACCCAGCCATCGTCCAGTCGCCGCGGCAGCCGCAGACATCGAAAGCGAAGTTGTGAAGAATGGCTGCGCCCTCGTTCGTGTGGACCACTTCGGGATGAAACAGCAGCGCGTAGAGTTGGCGCCCCTGGTCCTGCATCGCCGCGATCGGTGCGTTCACGGATGTCGCGAGGACCTCGAAGCCGTCAGGCGCGGCAGCCACACAGTCCCCATGGCTGGCCCACACACGCAGTGAGGCCGGCACGCCGGTGAACAACGGGCTGGCCACGCCAGAGGTCTCGACCACCGCGAGACCGAACTCGCGCTGGGGAGCGGGCTGCACCGTCCCACCGAACGTGTCGGTCATCACCTGCATGCCATAGCAGATGCCGAGGATGGGGACACCCAACGTCCAGAGCCCGGGGTCGGGTCGCGGCGACCCTGCTTCGGAGACGCTACGCGGGCCGCCTGACAGGATGATGCCGGCCGGACGATGCCGGGCGATCTCGGCGAGCGGCGTGTGAAACGGAATAATCTCCGAGTACACCGAGAACTCGCGGAGCCGCCGGGCAATGAGTTGTGTGTACTGGGAGCCGAAGTCAAGAACGAGAATGGTCTGGTGGGTCACAGGTATCGGCCAGGCTGAAGGAATACCGCTATTATAAGCGGGTGAGCATCACTCGCGCGGCCTTCCGGCTTGCCGCGCCACTCTTGTCAGCTGCGCTCGTCGTCGCGGCGCCCCCGGCGATTGACCCCGTGTGGCCGATGGACACCGCATGGACGCACCCGTTTCCTTTCGGGGACGAATTTTCGATCGTCGTCGGCGACACCCGCCTGTTTGTGGTTGAACCGACCCGAATCGCGGCCCATGCCTGGGACGACGGCGCGCCCCTGTGGGTCAGCGATCTGGATGCCACGGTGGCGCCAGTCGTGGATGAAGGCCGTGTGTTCTTTGCCGCCGAGGAGCAGGTGCACGCGGTGTCCGAGGGGAGCGGCCACCTCGAGTGGCGTCTGCCCACCGGGCCATTGTCCATCGCTCCGACAGCTCGCTCGGGTTGGCTGATCGTCGCCGGTGAGACTGGCACCTTGACCGGCGTGAATGCGTCCCTCGGGCGCGTGGTCTGGACGGCCGCGATCAGTGTGCCGCTGACGACGCCCGTGTCGATCGACGGCGATCTGGTGGTGGCCGCGCTGGCCGATGGGCGTGTCACCGGTTGGCGTATCACAGACGGTGCGAGCCGCTGGGAAACGAAGATCGGCACGCGGCCCGTGCAGGTGCTCGCCGCGGCTGACCGCGTCTTCATCGCCGGGCAGGATGGCCGTCTCATCTGCCTTCGCCAGCGTGATGGTCAGAGGGAGTGGGACTACAAATTTGGCATGGCTGTCGTGGGACGCCTGGTCGCCGACAACACCCACGTTTACGCGACAACCATCGACAACACGGTTCGTGCGCACGGATTCAACGGGCACCAGAAATGGCGCAAGGAAGTCGCCGCACGGGTCGTGGACGGCCTGATCGCGGATTCCGGACGGGTGTTTGTCCCGCAGTCGAATGGGGAGATCCGGATCTTCACTGCCGAAACCGGCGAGCGCGCCGGCCGGTTGGCTGGCCCCGAGGAAGGGGCCAGTGTGCTTGGCGGTCTCGCCTCGGCAGGTGCCGGACGTGCGCTGCGAATGGCCATCACCACTTCCGCCGCGTCGGAACTCACAGTGACGGCGTATCAGCCCACCGGCCTGGCTGCAACGGTGGCCGCTACCGGGCCTCCTGCGACGACGCTGGGACTGGTGTTGCCGCCCGTGCGTCGCTGAGGGCGTGGGCGAGCCGCCGCACCCCTTCGTGGATGCGATCGGCCGGCGGCGACGAGAATGACAGCCGGATAAATTGCCGTTCGGATCCCGAGACAAAAAATGCACTGCCGGCGACGAAGATCACGCCGCGCCCGAGCGCCTGCGGTAGCAGCGAGTCACCATCGAGCGGCTCCCGGAGGCGCGCCCACAGGAAGAACCCGCCCCGTGGCATCTCCCACGTGAGCACATCGCCGCAGGCTTCGGTCAGCGCCCCGACCATCACGTCGCGCTTCTCCTGGTACAGCGCGCGCAACCGCGGCAACTGGCGGGCCAGCACACCGCGTCGGCACGCCTCGTTGACGATTTGCTGCCCAAGGGCGCCACTGCACAGGTCCGTGGCCTGTTTCGCGAGTTCGAACCGGCCGACCAGTGCAGGAGCCGCGCTGAGCCAGCCGACACGAAGGCCTGGCGCCAGCGTCTTGGAAACACTGCCCAGGTAGATCACACGACCCGTGGCATCGTCAGCCGCAAGCGCCCGGGTTTCGGCTTCCTGAGTCACATCGGGGAAAAACAGGTCCCGATACGGATCATCCTCCACCACGAGCACGTCGCGACGCTCCGCCCACTCGAGCAGCTGCCGCCGCTTGTCGAGGCTGACCAGCAGTCCCGTCGGATTCTGAAAATTCGGCACGGTGTAAAAGAACTTCACGCGCCGCCCTGCGCCGCGCAGGCGCACGAGCGCGGCGTCAAGCGCGTCGAGGTCGCACCCGTCCGGGTTCTGCCGCACGCCGACCAGTTCGGCGCCGACGCCACGGAACGCCGAAATCGCGCCGGTGTACGTCGGCAACTCCACCAGCACGACGTCTCCAGGATCGAGCAGCACCCGGGCGGTGAGATCCAGGCCCTGCTGCGAACCGTTGGTGACCACCAACTGCTCAAGCGCGGTGCTGATTCCCCGCTCGGCCATCAGGCCTGTGATGACTTCCAACAGCGGACGGTATCCGCGCGTGGCGCCATATTGCAGGACCGACTCCCGGCGACTCGACAACACATCGTCGGCGATGGCTCGGAAGTCGTCCCACGCGAACGCGGCCTCGGCGGGATACCCGGGTGCAAACGACACCAGGTCGCGCGAATCGGCGAGCATCGATCCCATCTTGCGAATCGCGGATTCCTGCATCGATTCGCCGGCGCGCGACAGGAATGCATCGAAGTTCGTCATGCAGGAATCCTTCTGCCCTCACTCGGGGCGCGATCAGCAGAGGTCGGCTCGCCGGAGGTCGGCTCGGCGTAGCGACGGTACTGGCTGTGGTAGGCCGACCACGCCGACAAGTCCATGTAGTGAAACACCACGCCACGCACCAGCCACGCGGCCAACTGCAGTGGAACGACGGCCAGGCCGACAAAGGGCACCCACGCCACCAGCGCGAGGCCCGCAGTCGCCAGCACAGACGCCGCAGTGGCCAGCAGGACAAGACCGAGCACCACACTGAAGATTCCCAGCACCTGCCGCGCATCGTGCAACAGGAACACTCGAAGCTGCCTGACCGCCGTACTGAGGCGGCAGTCGTCAGTCGCCATGATGACCTGTAGAAGCGCGTGCACGAGTTGCAGGATCGCGATCGTCACCAGCGCGACGGCCGTCACGCCGACGACCGACACCGGAAGCACCATCGACCAACCGGCGCGTCCAGCCAGCCTTGCGGCCAGCACCAGGCTGGCAATGGCGCCAGCGCCCACGACCGCATACGCCACGTACAGCCAGGCGCCCACCAGCACGTACCGGCGCCCAAGGTGGCTCACCGCTTCCATGAACCCTTCCAGGCTGAATGCGCCAGCTCGACTTACCGCGTCCAGACGCAGTGGTGATTTCTGCAGATCGCCGGCGGCACGTTCGCCCCTATCAAGCGTGCCCATCACGCCGGCCTGCGTGAGCCACGACACCACGCCACTGCCGGCGGCTACGACACCCATCGCCGCCACAAAGCTCCAGAGGGCCGCAGGACGATGCATCAGAGAGGTGATGACCAGTCCGGTGGCGGAGGTGATCCCGTCTGCGAACATCATGCGCACGTCCGCTTCAGCGAGCACCGCGACCACGAACGCACCGCCGATCACCGGAACGGCCAGTGCCAGCCGGCAGACGGACACCGACATAAACTGCGCGAGTACGACGGGCCAATTTGCGGCCGCAACCAGCGCGCCGCGCTTGAGCGCGGCCCGCAGCGGCAAACCGCCAAGACTGCCACGCACGATCAGAAGGGACACCGGCGAGTATAGCCCAGCGCTTCTCTGATATCCTGCGAGCGGACGGCCCTCCTGCCCCGGCTACCGGTGCTCTCCTCGTCTGTTCGCCTTCTCGCCCTGGCTCTTGCAGCCGCCTTCGTCATTGCGACGGGGGGGGCGGCGTGGGAGTTCGTTCGTTTCGGCCCCAGCCAGGACACAGCCTCTCAGCACCTTCAATCCGAAGTGCGCGCGCGTCTTGACCACAGCGCCCGGCAATTGCGCGGGGCCGCCGCTCAGGTGGCCGCCAACGCCGCCCTCATTGAGGCCGCCACAAGCGACCGCGACCGTGTCGTCGACGTGTTTGCGGCGCTGCCCGACTCGCCTGATGCCGCCCTGACCGTCTATGTTCCGACAGGAACGGGGACGTTCAGTGTCCTTGCGTGGAACGACGGTCCCGCTGAAGACCTTGAGGTGCCCCCAGCCGTGCTGGACGCGCCGGGATTGTTCGTGGCCCAAGGTACGCTGGGGCTGCGACTGGTGGCGTGGCACCCGGTGCGCGTCGATGCGCGCCGGGTCGGCATCGTTGCGGCCGAGCAAGTGCTTTCAACCACCGGAGGCCTGCACCCCAGCCTCGGTGAGTACCATCTGCTGACCTCGTTCGGCCCGGTTCAGGTGGTACCCTCCGCCAACGTCGTCGGCGTACCGGCCGGCACGATCAAGACTGTGGTGCTGTCCGACAGCGCGCCGCTGCTCGATATCGTCTTTGCGCCCGTCACGCTCGATGCGGCGCGCCAGGAATTCCGTCGACGGGTTCTGCTCGCCGCCATCCTCCCGCTGGTGGGTGCGCTGCTGGTGCTTGCCGCCGGACTCGTCCAGAGCCGCCACCGCGGCGTGCAGGGCGCCGCCCCCATTCTTGTCCTGGCCGCAGGCGCCTTGTGTGTCTGGATTGGCTCATCGGCCGACCTTCCGCTCGTTGGTCTTACGGCCATCGGCGCCTTGACTGCCGTCGGCTTCACTCTGACGCTGCCGGTGGCCGCGTGGTGGCGGACCTCGCCTCGTCGTCCGGTCTCCTCCGGCTCGCCGCTCGCCATGTGGGTGGAACTGAGTGTCGGCGGGATCGTCAGCGCAGGGGTCCTATGGCTCACCTTCTGGGCCATCGATCGCCAACTCACTGCGGTTGGCTACGACCGCCTGGCGTCCCCGCTGTTTCCCCCCAACGCCGCCGTGCTCACCGCGCACGCTGCCCGCCACCTGCTGGCATTCGCCAGCGTCTGGGCCGTGGGTTCGCTGCTGGCCCGCTCGGCCGAACGCTGGCGGGTGTCCTGGAAGAGGCCTGTCGCGGCCGTCCTGACGGGCGCCGCGTGGGTCCTGCCCACGGCCATCGGCGCTGTGCCCAACCCCTGGTCTCCGCTGCCAACGCCCGCGCTGGTCGGCGTGGTCGGAGTCGCCGCCCTGTTTGCCCTGTCGGCGGTCGGACTCCGCCACTTCTATCGGCACGCGTCCCCGTCAACTCGGCTCTTGTCGCTCTGCGTCGCGGCCGTGATCCCCGCAGTCATTTGGTATCCGATCGTGGCGTTCTCGGGCAATCGCAGCACCGAGCGGCTGATTGAGAGCGCGTATGCCCCCACGACGATGGACCTGCCGCAGCAGCTCAGGCGGGAACTGGCGCGAGCCATTGAGGACGTGAATCGACTTCCCGACCTCTCGGACTTATTGGCGCAGTCTCCGGGAGAACCCCGTGGTACTTCCACCGACGCCGCATTCCTGGTCTGGAGCCAGACGGGACTCTCACGCTCGCGCCTCACCTCGGCCCTTGAGCTATTCGGCCCCGACGGACGGCTCCTCAGCCGGTTTGCCTTGAACGTGCCTGACTATGGCATCGACCGCTCATCGGCCCAGACCCGTTGCGAGTGGGATACCTATGGTGAGGTGACGTCGTTCGGCGCCCGCGAGCAGGCCACCCTGCACGCTGAGCGCAGCTTCTGCGACGCCTCAGGCCGTTCGACGGGATCGGTCGTCATCCATGTCCTCTTCGACTATCGGGCACTGCCTTTCATCTCGGCGATCAACCCGTACGACGACCTGCTCCGCAGAGCAATCCAGTCGCCCCAGATCCGGCCTCACGGCATCCAGACCGTGGTCTATGGATGGGGCCGGCAGGCCACATTTACGTCCGGCAGGACGGCGTGGTCGCTCGATCAGACGTTGCTGAGTCAGATCGAACGATCGCGCGACCCGTTCTGGACCACCCGGTCCACGGACACCGATACCTTCCGCGTCTACTTTGCCAACGACCGAGCGGGCATCTACGCGTTCGGGTATCCGATGCCACGAATGTTCGATCACCTGACCAAGCTGGCCGAAGGCACCGTGCTCTCTGCCCTCATGTTCGTCGTCTTGTTCAGTATCGGCACCCTGGTCGCGTCGATCGCGGGACGACGGGTGGCGCCGCTGCGCGCGCTGATCTTCGAAATCCGGACGAGCTTCTACCGCAAGCTGTTTCTGTATTTCGTGTTCACGGCTGTCGTCCCCGTCCTGGTATTTGCGTTCTCCTTCAGCGCCTACATGAGTGACAAACTTCGCGGAGATGTCGAAACCGAGGCTCTGACTGCCGCCACCATTGCGCGACGCGTGCTTGAGGACACGATCGCCTTGCAGGAAGTGCCGCCGACCGACGACATCCTAGTGTGGATTGGGCAGGTCATCAATCAGGACGTCAACCTGTTTGACGGCCCGCGGCTGAGCGCGACCTCACAGCGCGACCTCTTCGTGTCAGGCCTGCTCCCGGAGCGTACGCCTGCACGCGCCTATCGCGCCGTCGTACTCGAGCGCCGCCCCTCGTTTGCGGCCGAAGATCGGGCCGGCTCGTTCAGCTACCTCGTCGCAGCGGCGCCCGTACCGGCACTGGGCCGACATGCCGTACTCAGCGTGCCGCTGGCGCTGCGGCAGCAGGAGATCGAACGCGAAATTACCGATCTCAATCGAGGCGTCTTACTGGGGGCCGTACTGGTCATTATGCTTGCGGCCTTCATCGGGGCCTCGGTCGCGCGGCGCGTCTCCGACCCCGTGGAACGCCTGACACGGGCCACGCAACAAATCGCGGCCGGCGAATTCAACGTCCGGATCGTGGCCGACACGGCCGACGAACTCCGGCGGCTCGTCAACGACTTCAACGGCATGGCCGCCACCCTCCGGTCGCAACGCGAGGAACTGGGCCGCGCGCACGAACTGAAGGCGTGGGCCGACATGTCACGACAGGTCGCCCATGACATCAAGAACCCTCTGACGCCCATTCAACTGGCAGCCGAACACCTGCAACGAGTGCACGTGGACCAGGGGCGTCCGCTCGGCGCCGTGTTCGATCAGTGCATCGGGACCGTGTTGAAACAGGTCAAACTGCTCCGGCAACTGGCCAACGAGTTCTCATCATTTGCCGCCGTGCCCGTTCCGCAACTCGAGCGGGTCTCGCTGGCGGCGCTTCTCCAGGACGTGGTCGAACCCTATCGCGCCGGACTCGCGTCCCACACCGAGATCCTGGTCGATGTGGCGCCCCACACCCCTGACGCACGCGCGGATCGCACGCTCCTGGCCCGAGCGATGACGAACCTGGTCGAAAACGCGCTGCAAGCCATGCCCTCGGGCGGCCGCGTGCGGTTCTCGGCCGCCGCCGACGATGCGGGTGACGTGCGAGTGATGTGCGTCGATGACGGCATCGGCATGACGAGCGACGCGGCCGCACGCGCGTTTGAGCCGCACTTCCCAACGAAGACCGGCGGGTCAGGGCTCGGTCTGGCCAACGCCCGGCAGAACATCGCCTCGTGCGGCGGATCGATTTCTCTGGAGAGCACCCTGGGTCAGGGCACCACTGTGACGGTCAGGCTTCCGGTGGCGGGGCCGGACGACGACCGCGGACACGAGTGAGAGCCATCCCGACGAACGCCGAGGCGAGGTAGGCGTAGGCGATGATGATCAGGGCCCAACTGGGCTCGGTCGCGATGAACACCAGCAAGGCCGCGAACACGAAGAGCTTGATGTACGAGCGCTCCCACCCGAAGTTGATGGTCTTGAAACTGCGAAAGCGAATCGTGCTGACCATCAGGATGGCGGGAATGACCACCACCGCAATCGCCGCCAAGGCCTGCGTCTTCCCCATCAGCGGGTAGGGGTAGAAAAAAATTGTCGCGGCGGGGACACCGGCCGCCGCAGGACTGGGCATGCCGATGAAATACGCCTTGTCGGTTTGCGTCCCCGTCTGGATATTGAAGCGTGCGAGCCGAATCGCGGCCGCGGCGACATACAGGAAGCCTGCGGCCCATCCCCATCGCCCCAATTCTGAGAGGCCCCAGGCCGACGCCAGCACGGCCGGTGCCAGCCCGAACGAGATCACATCGGCGAGCGAGTCAAACTCGACTCCAAACGCGCTGGTGGTCCCGGTCAGTCGCGCGATCCGGCCGTCCAGCATGTCCAGGACGACGGCCACGCCAATAAACGGCGCCGCCGTCGTGAGGTCCCCGCGCATGGCGTACATGACGCAGGCATAACCGCAAAACAGGTTGCCAACGGTAATGAGGCTGGGCAACAGATAGGTACCCCGCCTGGCTTTGCGCCCATTCCGACCGAACCGACCGGTGGGCAATCCCTGGCTCATTCAAGGACCATCATAACGTGCCCTCAGGCTGGCCACCGCGCCAGGACCGTGTCGCCCCCGCGCACCGTCTGTCGCTCGGTGACTTCCAGCCGCGCCGTGGGCGGCACAAACACATCCATGCGCGAACCGAACTTCATCAGGCCCAGCCGTGCCCCCGCGTCCACCTGCTGGCCGGGCGTCAGACGGCAGACCACCCGGCGCGCCAGAAGGCCGACCACCTGCCGCGCAACCACCGGTACGCCTGCGTGATCAAACCAGATCTCGGAACGTTCGTTGCGAAAGGCCTCGCGTTTGTAGGCCGGCAGAAAACTCCCCGGCTGGTAGTCCACCCGGGTCACGCGCCCAGACACCGGTGTGCGGTTGATGTGGACATCCAGGACCGAGAGAAAAATAGTCACTTGCAGCCACGGGCCGCCGGCGGGGGCTTCC
Source organism: uncultured Solibacteraceae bacterium (assembly GCA_964489685.1). Lineage (GTDB taxonomy): Bacteria > Acidobacteriota > Vicinamibacteria > Vicinamibacterales > SCN-69-37 > SYFT01. The sequence goes on from CAZAZR010000006.1 coordinate 44,977, forward strand.
TCTGGACGGGCCGGACCGGCATACATGACCGTGCCGTCGGCCGGCGACAACACCAGCGAGGGGTCCTGCGACGGTGTGCGCTCGGGGTCACGAAAAAACGCGCCCGTCGCCAGCGGCAACAGCAAGGCCGGCACTGCGGCCAGGGCTCCCCACCATAGCCAGACGATCACCGTCGGGACGGCAGCGATCAGGACAAACGGAACAGCGGCTCGATCGATTCGCATGCACTCACTCGCGAGCACACCGGCCGCGGCCCCGGGAACGTCCCGGAACCATGACCGGTGTGAAGCCACCAGTGTAGTGCGTCAGCGGCGCGTTGCGGCGGTCAGCGCGGCGATCTGATCCTTAATCGCGAGCTTGCGCTTCTTCAGCGTGAGTTCTTCGAGGTGTTGGGCCTCATGCCCTGCCTCCTCCGTGCGTTCAGCGGGAGATTACCATCAGCCCGCCTGACCGACAAGCACCGTCAGCGCCCGGTGCCACAGAATCAGCGCATCCTCCCTGGGCTGCTGATAGTAGTTCGCCCGCACCCCCTCCACCTGGAACCCCAGGCCGTTGTAGAGTGCGAGCGCTGGCACATTGGATCGCCGCACTTCGAGGGTCGCAGACGACGCCCCGTCGGCCACGGCATCGCGAAATACCCCGGCCAGCAGCCGTCGTGCGTGCCCCTGGCGCCGGGCCTCGGGCACGACCGCGAGGCTGTTGATATGGAGTTCGTCGAAGATCAGCCAGCACGCGCAATACGCCAATGGGGGCGCCGTGGCACCCGGTGACGGTCCCGTGGCGTCCAACACGTACAGCCGCGCCACGTCCGTTTCACGCAGTTCCCAGTTGATCGCCTCGGCGCTCCAGGGATTGGTGAACGACTGGCGCTGGATGTGCGCCACCGCGTCCAGTGGTTCGCCGGCCTGCACGCGCCGTACGCCGGTCACGGCGTCAGGGACCACCGGGTCGGCCCCGCTCGCGTGCCAATTCGACATCGGGGCGGCGCACGTAGAGCGGGCGCAGTGCATGCGGCGCGGCCGCCGGCCATCCGCCGCCTGCGGCAAGGCGCGCCGCACCCACGGCCATCGGCTCCATCACGCCGACGATGTCGTCGCTCACGTCGAACCACGAAGACGCGTAACGCACCGCGCCGCTGCCGACAAACGAAACGCCACCCGGGTGGGCCGTCCATCGCACGTGATCGGGCGCCGCGACGGCCGGATCACCCAGCGGATGCATGGCCTGGCCGTCGAACAGGAACTCGCGCACGAATACCTCTGAGCGCAGGCCATCAAGGCAGGCCACGACCGTTCTCGACGGCTGCCCGGCGTGCGCCACCCGCCAACCCTCGGCGATCGCGTCGAGGGTTGGTATGGCCGTGATCCGCCACCCCCGCGTCAGCGCGAGGCCCTGCGCGCTCGCCATGCCGATGCGCACGCCGGTGAACGATCCCGGCCCCGACACCACCGCCAGCAGATTCACGATGTCGAGCGCCACCCCAGCCGTGGCCAGCGTCTCGAGCCATGCCAGAGGGAACCGCGCCGCATGTGGCTGGGTGGCGTCGCCGGTGCGGGACGTCAGGATGCCGTCGCGCCAGACAGCCACACTTCCCTGCGGCGTGACGGTTTCGAGCGCCAGGACCACCATGACCGCAATGTTATACTCGACCGAGTCCTTCGGCCGTTTCCCCGTGACAACTTCGCCTTCCTCGCTCGCCGCCACACCGGCCATGCGTCAGTACCTGGACGCGAAGCGGCAGCATCGCGACGCCATCGTGCTGTTTCGCATGGGCGATTTCTACGAGATGTTCTTTGAAGACGCGATCACGGCCTCCCGAGTGCTGGAACTGACGCTGACGTCGCGATCGAAGGACACGGCCGGGTCGGCCATCCCGATGTGCGGCATGCCGTACCACGCCGTCGATGGCTATTTGTCGCGTCTGGTCCGCAAGGGATATCGCGTGGCCCTCTGCGAACAGGTGGAGGATCCGAAAACAGCCAAGGGGCTGGTCAAGCGGGAAGTCACACGCGTGGTGTCACCCGGGACGTTCACCGACGCGGGGTATCTCGACGCCCGCGAGCCCGCGTTTCTGGCAGCGGTCGCACAGCAGGGGCCGGACCGGTACGGGGTGGCGTGCCTCGACGTGTCGACCGGAGAGTTCTCGGCGGCCGAATGGACCGGTGGGGACGCGGCACAGTCGGTGTCGGCAGAACTCGCGGTCCTTCGGCCGAAGGAACTTCTGGCGGCCGAGGGCACGGATCTCGATCGCGTGCTCTCGCCGCTGGCCTCGCCGCGAGTGACCCGGCTCGACGCCTGGATTTTCGAGGTGGGTCGTGCCCGCGAGGTGCTGCTTGACCAGATGCGTACGGCGTCACTGTCGGGTTTCGGCCTCGAAGACGCGCCCGCAGCGACCGCCGCGGCTGGCGCCATCGTGCACTATCTGCGCACCACGCAACGTGTGGAACTGGCCCATGTCCGCGACATCTCGCGACGCCTGTCGGCCGACGCGTTGCTCATCGACCCGGTGACCCTGCGCCACCTCAATGTCGTGGAGGGTGTGGATGGCGGCCGGACGGGGTCGCTGCTGGATGAAATCGATCGCACGGCCACGGCGATGGGCGGACGCCTGATGCGCGCATGGCTCGTGCGGCCGCTCGTCGCGTTGGCGCGTATCCAGGACCGCCTCGACGCCGTGGAGGACTTCGCGTTTCACGCCACCGACCGTGCGAAGCTCCGGGACCTGCTCAAGGGCATGCACGACCTTGAGCGGCTGGTGGCGCGAGCCGCGCTGGGCACCGTGGGGCCCCGCGACCTCGTGGCACTCGGCCAGTCGCTGACACTGCTGCCGCGTCTGCGCACGCTCCTCGGCGACCTGCAGGCACCGCTCGTCCGCAGTCTGCTGGCCGAGGTGGACGACCTGACCGACGTGCGCAATACCATCGACGACACGCTCGTGTCGGAGCCGCCGGCCGTGGCGCGCGACGGCGGACTCATCCGTGACGGTGTGGATGCCGAAATCGATGAACTGCGCGGCATCAGTCGCGGCGGGAAGACGGCGATTGCCGCCATGGAAGACGCCGAGCGCACGCGCACCGGGATCAACTCGCTCAAGATTCGCTACAACCGTGTCTTCGGCTACTACATCGAGATCACGAAGGCCCAGCTGGCGAACGCCCCGCCCGAGTACATTCGCAAACAGACCATTGCCGGCGGCGAGCGCTACATCACACCGGCACTCAAGGAGTTCGAGGAAAAAGTGCTGCACGCCGACGAGCACCTGGTGACTCGAGAACTGGCACTCTTTGAGGCGCTTCGGCTGCGCGTGGCCGCCGAGTCGCCCCGCATTCTCGATACGGCCCGCGCCGTGGCCACGCTCGACGTGCTCAGCGCACTCGCCGAAACCGCGTCTTCGGGAAACTACACGAAGCCGCAGGTGCACGACGCCGACGAACTGTCGGCGGTGGACGCCAGGCACCCCGTGGTTGAGCGCCACGCTGCGGCGGCCTTTGTGCCCAACGACGTGTCGCTCAACGGCACGACGCGCCAGTTGGTCATCCTGACGGGCCCGAACATGGGCGGCAAGTCCACCTTCCTTCGTCAGACCGCCCTGCTCGCCGTGCTCGCGCAGATGGGGTCGTTTGTGCCGGCTCGCCGCGCCAAGCTGTCCATTGTGGACCGCATCTTCGCGCGAGTCGGCGCCTCCGATAACATCGCGCGCGGCCAGTCCACGTTCATGGTGGAAATGCAGGAGACCGCCACCATCCTGCACATGGCCACATCGCGAAGCCTGGTCATCCTTGACGAGATTGGCCGCGGCACGGCCACGTTCGATGGACTCAGCCTCGCCTGGGCCGTTGCCGAGTACCTGGCCACGAGCGATCGGGCACGGCCCAAGACGATCTTCGCGACGCACTATCACGAACTGACAGACCTTGCCGATGCTGTGTCCGGTGTGGCCAATTTTCACGTGGCCGCTCGGGAGTTCAAAGACGACATTGTGTTCCTTCACAAAGTGATTGAAGGCCGGTCGGACCGTTCCTACGGCATTCAGGTCGCGCGCCTTGCCGGACTGCCGCCGTCGGTTGTCCGCCGCGCGACCGAGATTCTGAGATCGCTCGAACAGGATGAGCTGCAGCGTGGTGGACGGCCGAGCCTGAGCGGAGCCCCCGCTCCTGCGCAGAGCCAATTGGGACTGTTCCAACTGGCTCCCGATACCCATCCCATGGTGGACCGCGTCAGGAAGATCGATCTCGAGCGCATGACGCCGATCGAGGCGCTCAACCTCCTGGCCGACCTCAAGCGCGAGGCCGATCAATGAGGGTCGGAGGCCATCGTCGCGGCCTCGGCACGACGGCTCTTGCTCTCGCGTGCGCCGCACTGGCGGGATGCCAGGCCGCCGTGCCACGCCCGAGCGACGTGATCGTGGTGGCGATGACCAACTCGCCCACGAATTTCGATCCCGCAGTCGGACTCGACGAAGCCTCGCAGAAGATTCACCAGCTCCTCTTCAGTTCGCTGATGCGCATCGACGACTCGCTACGCGTGGTGCCGGATCTGGCGGTACGGCTCGACTGGCCTGACCCGCTCACCTACATCGCCGAACTCCCGACCGGCGTCCGGTTTCATGACGGCAGCGATCTGACGGCCGACGATGTGGCATTTACGTTTCGGCGGTTCCTGGATCCGGCCTTTGTCTCAGGCCGCAAGGGCGCGTATCGCGGGCTGAAGTCGGTGGACGTCATCGACCAGACCCACGTGGCCTTCCGTCTGCGTGAGCCGGCCGCGTCGTTTCCGATCAACCTTGTGATGGGGATCGTGCCCGAGGGTACGGGGACAGCCGCAGCCCGGCAGCCCGTGGGGAGCGGCCCGTACCAACTCGGCGAGTTCGTGCCCGATGACCGCACCACCCTCCGACCGTTCGCCGGGTACTACCGCGGCCAGCCGGCCAACGGCGGCCTCGTCCTGCGTGTGGTGCCCGACGAAACCATGCGCGGGCTCGAATTGCGTAAAGGCTCTGTCGATCTCGTCGTCAACGACCTGTCGCCCGACATCATCGATGGCCTCAGGAAAGAGCCCCATCTGCGCGTGAGCACGGCTCCGGGGACAGACTTCGCGTACCTGGGCTTCAACCTGCGTGATGCGCTCCTGCAGGATCGGCGGGTCAGGCTTGCGGTCGGCTATGCCATCGACCAGCGCGCCATCGTTGACCACCTCCGTCGGGGCCTGGCCAGCACCGCGATCGGCATCGTGCCCCCGATGTCATGGGCGTACGACAGCACCGCGTTCAGGTTCACCCGCGACCTCGACCGCGCCAGGGCACTGCTTGATGAAGCGGGGTACCGCGATCCTGATGGCGACGGGCCGCGGCCCCGCCTGCGGCTGAGTCTCAAGACCTCCACGGCCGAAGCGTACCGGTTGCAAGCCGCAGTGATTCAGCAGAACCTCGCCGAGGTCGGGATTGCCCTCGACCTGCGATCGTACGAGTTCGCGACACTGTTCTCGGACGTCATCCGCGGCAACGTGCAACTCTACACGCTGCAGTGGGTGGGCGTGACCGACCCCGACATGCTGAGGCGCGTCTTTCATTCGTCGCAGATTCCCCCCGGCGGCTTCAACCGGGGGTATTACAAGAACAGCGACGTGGACCGCCTGATTGATGCCGCGTCTTCGGCCCTCGCCGAGGAAGACCGACGCCGGCTGTACGGCGAAGCGCAGCGGCGCATCGCTGAGGATGCGCCCTACATCAGCCTGTGGTACAAGACGAATGTTGCCGTGGCGCATGAGCGTTTATCGGGCATCGTGCTGTCGCCCACGGCTGAGTTCACCTTTCTCCAGCACGTCGGCGCGTCAGCCGGTGTGGTCCGTCCCTGATTCGGAGTGCCTTGATGTCGTTTCCTGTTGACTACGATCACGCTCACCCACTGTGGTTCGGCGGCGCCATGCCCGTCGTCACCGACTACGACGACTCAGCGGCCATCATCCTGCCGGTGCCCCTCGACCGCACGACGTCGTATGTGCAGGGCACCCGCACCGGCCCACGCGAACTCATCGTGGCGTCGGCACAGGTCGAGCTGTGGGACGAAGAGCTGGGCGTGGACATCCACACGAGGGGCATTCACACGCTTCCAGAGATGGATCTCTCGCACGGCTCGATGGAAGGTGCGATGGCGCGCATTCATCGGACGGCCAGCGCCATCATGGACTCCGGCAAATTCCTGGTGACGCTTGGCGGCGAACATTCGATCACGCCGCCGCTGGTGGCCGCCGCTGCCGCGCGGCACCCTGGCCTGACCGTCCTGCAGATCGACGCCCACGCGGACCTGCGCGACGGCTACCAGGGCGAACACAACAGCCACGCATCCGCCATGCGCCGGACGCTTGAGTCCGCTCCGGTGGTGCAGGTCGGCATCCGCAACATCTCGCAGGAGGAAGCCGAGGCCGTACCGTCGTTGCAGACCACCATCTTCTACGACTGGAACATGCGCGACGATCCTGACTGGATGTCGCGGGTGCTCGATGCCCTCACAGGGCCGGTCTACCTGACCATCGATCTCGACGGCCTCGAGCCTGGCCTGATGCCGGCCGTAGGCACACCTGAACCGGGTGGACTCGCGTGGCGTGAACTGATGACGCTCCTGCGCCGGGTGTTTGCCGAGCGCGAGGTGGTGGCGTGCGATGTGGTGGAACTGTGCCCCATCCCAGGAATGTGGTCACCCAATTTCGTGGCTGCCCGGCTGGTCTACAAGCTGATCACGTACAAACTCGGACTGCCCGCGAAGTAAATCGCGAGACCGATGTCACGACCTTGGAGCGATCTGCCGGGCCCGGACGATAAACCGGTGTGGTGCCGAGCCGATGTACTTGAACGGGTAACAGGTGATGAGCGTGAGCGTGCTGCCGCCTGATGGCGCAAGCACCGACAGATCGTCGGGCGAGACTATCGTCACCTGTTCCACCGAATACGTCACGATGCCGTCGACGGTCGTGACCTCAATGACATCGCCCGACTGAATTCCCTCGAGCGGACGAAACACCGTATCCCGGTGACCGGCCAACGCCACGTTGCCGTCTTGTCCCATCCAGGGCGTGTCGGCCAGATGCCCCACGCCGCGTTGGAGGACCGACTCGTCCTCGCCCTCCCGGATGTCCGCCCTCAGGCCAAGCCGCGCGATATGAATCTGCCCGAGTGACTCCCCCGCCACGAGAGGTCGCCTTGCGGCCACCGGCTCGTTCAGCGTCGAGGCCGGAGGGTCAGGAAGCCGTGGGGGCTCCGACGGCGTGGCCTGCGCCACCACCAGGCCCACGTAGATCAACACAGCCAGTCCCACGACGATCGCCGCTGTGCCGAAGATGCGGACGACCCGGGTGAGACCAATCATTGAGGCGCCCTCGCCGTGTACCCGGCCCGGGTCCGCACCCGGAGCGTGACGCCGGTTGTGCTCACAACCGATACCTTGACGGGATGAAACCCCCGGCCCTTGTGTGTCGTCGGTGCGAAGCCGATCGTGTACTGCGTGCGAAGGTCACGCGCAATGTCACTCACCGCTCTGGAAATATCCGCCGGCGTGGCTGGAAAGTGCGCGAGCCCGCCGCTGTCGCGGCACAACCGCTTGAGCGCCTCCGGGTTCTCTTCCTGAGACTGCGCCCCGGTGAGGCCGATGCCGTAGATCACCGCCTGCGAGGCGCGTGCCAGGTCCCGCACCTGGCCGTATTTGAGCTCACTGGCATTGTCGCCACCGTCGGTCACGACGATCAGTGCCTTCCGGTCCGACCGGCCTGCCGGCAAGTGTCGCAGCCCCAGAGCGACTGCGTCATACAGCGCCGTCATCCCGGCAGGCGTCGCCGCATCGAGCGCTGCCGACAAGTCTGCGGCATCGCTCGTAAACAGTTGTCCGCCCGGCAACGGCTGCAGCAGGACGCGGTCGTTGAAGCCGACGACAAACAGCTCGTCGTGCGTCCGGCCGGTGCCTGCGAACGCCGCAATGGCGGCGTTCACGGCTGACAGTTTGGCGCGCATGCTCTGGCTGTGATCAACGATCAGGCCAACGGTCAACGCGACCTCGCCGCTGCGAAAGAGTGTGATCGGTTGAAGCCGCCCGTCGTCGTACACGCGAAACTCAGCGGCCGTCAGTCCTGCCACACTCGCTCCGCGCGTGTCGGTCACCGTGACCGGCAGGACGACCATCTCCGTGCGGACGGAGAAGGTCGCCTGCAGGGCAACGAACAGACAGACGGCGAGGCGCATATCCTAGCGAGCCGTCGGCTGCGCCGAGAAGCGCCGGACCACCAAGCCGAACGCGAGCGTCACAAAACCGATGAGCGCCACCAGCGGGAGTGTGCTGGCCGTCTTCGGAAGCGCTCTGCGGACAGGCGTGACTGCCGGCGTGGGCTCCGGGCGCGTCGGCTCAACGACGGCGATCGGCGTCTCCTTGACGTCCGGCGTGACCGACACCACGTCTGCGGTCTTCATCGTGTCTGCGTTGGCGTCGGCATAAAACGAGTCGTCGACCGCCGGGACAATCACGTTCGATGTGGCGGCCAGCTGGCGGGCGCGCGTTCTCGGATAGACCATTTCCTGACCCACGGTCTGGCCGGGGTAGAACCACGCGCGAAGGGCCTGCGGCTGACCCGCAGCCACTTCGGCGAACTTGATGACCGTATCCGACGTTGGGGTCAGGCGGCGGTTGGGAACGGCCAGGACGAGGGCCACGATCTTCGTGCCAGCCTGGTCGAAGATCTGGACGATGTGGCGGTTGGCCATGCTCTCGTTCAACTCGAACGTGTAGGTTCCCGCCGGGAGCACTTTTCCTGGCACTTCGACCGGCTGTGAGAAAGTCACGACGGTTCGGTTGTTGAGATTGGTCTGCGCGCTGGCGGGTGACGCTGACACAGCGCCAACGAGCGCGAGGGCGAGGGCGATCGGAGCAAGTTTGTTTTTCATCATGCCCCGAGCCTACGAGCCTTGCTCGACAACCCGCTGTACAGAAGGGCACATGCGGCGGGGACACGTCGGCGTCTTTGCGCCTCGTGTGATCGGTCGTGACGGCTATCCGAGTCGGACGAGTTCCTGCCGGGCCTGCGAAACGTACTGCGACTCGGGGAACTCGTCGACCACGCGCTTATAGGTGGTCCGCGCCTCGGCGCTCTTGCCGGCCTTCTCGAAGGCGCGGCCCAACTGCATCAACACGCCGTCGATGGGCAACATACCGTCTCGATCCGCCGCGAGCGCCTCGAAGATGGCGACGCCTTTGTCGGCCTGGCCGCTCGCGACGAGCACCTCGGCCTGGCCCATCTTCGACATCGGCTCGAAGATCGTGGCGCCCGCAGCGGCTGCCGCCGCCTGGAATCCCTTTTCCGCGTCGGCGAATCGGCCGAGTGCCATCAGCGCGGCGGCGTGGTGATACCGCGCGGCGACGGCTGCGCCGGTCGAGGGGTAGGTGTCGATGATCTTCTGGAAGGCCGCCACCGCCGCCTCGGCCCGCGCGGTCTGCGTCGGGTAGGTGCCGACCTGCTGGGTCGCGCCTGGCACGGTTGGAGCCGGCACAATGGGCGCCTCATAGGTGGCCATCGCCGCGCCGAGGAGCGCCCCGGCCTGGTCGGACGTCCTGCCACGGAACCAGGAGTACCCGATTCCGGCGACGATCAGCACCACGATGGCGATGGCGCCGAGCACCAATCGATCACGATGTGTCGCCACGACCTCGGTCACCCGCGCCACGCGGACGGCGAACTCATTGGTCTTCAGGTGGTGCCGTTCTCCTGACTTCATCTCTCACTCTCCCACACAAGCCGACAATAAATGGTGCGCCCGGCAAGATTCGAACTTGCGACCCCCGCCTTAGGAGGGCGATGCTCTATCCAGCTGAGCTACGGGCGCGTGACGTTTCGCTAATACGCGAGCACGGTATGCACAGTCTCGGTCGCTAACTTCGCGCGGCCGCCCAGCGCCACCAGTTCAATCAGGAACTGCACACCGATCACGTCGGCCCCCAGGCCGCGCACCAGTCCCACAGTCGCCGCGGCCGTGCCACCCGTGGCCAGCAAGTCATCAACGACCAGCACCTTCTGGCCGGGCGCAATGGCGTCCTCGTGAATCTCGAGCGCGTCGGTCCCGTACTCAAGGCTGTAGGACGCACGACGGGTCGCTGATGGCAGCTTGCCCAGTTTGCGGACCGGGGCGAATCCCGCCCCGAGCCGATCCGCCACAGCCGCCCCGAAGATAAATCCCCGGCTCTCGATGCCCACCACCAAATCAACCTTCTGCGCTTTGTAGGGCGCTGCCATGGCGTCCACAGACGCGCGGAAACCGGCGGGGTCCTTCATCAGGGTCGTAATGTCATAAAAGAGAATCCCCGGCTTTGGAAAGTCGGGTACATGACGAATACGGTCCTTGAGGGTGTCCATGCAAGAGATGAGTATCCTATTTCACCGTCACCGCGGGCAACCCGGCCTTGGTCGCCACGGCGTTGTAGGCCGCCACGTCTTTGGTGAGCACGGCCTGGATATCGGCGAACAGCTTGTTCGTTTCCGGCAGCAGATCGTTGTAGCGCTCGATAACCCCCTTCACCGGCCACCGCTCCGCTCCAGACGCGTTGCCGTAGAGCACGGTCCACTGGTTGTCGAGCCGCCCCGGGTAGTTCAACCCGTCCTGACCACCTTCGCCCTGGATCTGCGTCAGCACACTTTCCACGCCGACGAGCTTGTCGGTCAACGTCTTGCCCGCTGCCGTGGCGGCTCCTGGGGTTTTGGCGTGTTCCGCCACCTGCCGCTTGACGTCACGGATCTTCGCGAGCTCGTCATACAACCGCTTCGTGGTCGCACCGATCTCGACCGTCATCTTGAACTGCTCGTCGTACTGCGCCGCCGTTGCCGCCGGCGTGCGAGGGTCTGGCAGCAGGGTGAACGGCTGCGTGGCAGACCATGCACCAGACGTCACCTTCACGGTGTACGTGCCAGGCTTGAGCTTCGGCCCCTGGCCACCGCCGATGCCCCATCCCACGATCCCTGGAGGTACGGTGTAGGGCGACGGCAGGCGCGGATTCCACGTCGCCGAATTCATGCCCTGGTACCCTGTCGCGGCGGCGCCCCCGCCAGGGCCGCCCCGCCCGCGGCCACCGCCTCCGCCTCCACCGCCGCGGTGGGTGCAGCACCCGCAGGCGGACGTGGGGCACGCGGCGGGCGCCGGACGATCACCCGGCTGCGCACTGGTCGTATACACCACCGTGCCGGCCGTGTCGGTCACACTGATCTCGACCGCCGCCCCCGGCTTCTCACGGAACCAATACTGGAACGTGGGCAACCGGCCGCCCTGACGGAATCCATCCTCAGGTGTGAAGAGCATCGCCGCCGGTGCGGTCGCCAGGCCCGCCGCCACTGACTGCACGGGCGCCAGATTGTCCATGATCCAGAAGCCCCGGCCCTGGGTGGTGACGACCAGGTCGTTGCGATAGACCATGATGTCGGTCACAGGAGTAATGGGCAGATTCTGCTGGAACCGCTGCCAGTTGGTGCCGTCGTTGAACGAGACATACAACCCGAACTCGGTCCCGGCGTAGAGCAAGCCCTTCTTCTTCGGGTCTTCAAAAATCGCCCGTGTGAAGTGCCAGTCTGGAATGCCATTGCGGCCATCCGCGATCCGTTTCCACGTGCGGCCGTAGTCGTCAGTCATGTAGAGGTACGGCGCAAAGTCCCCCATGCGATATCGCTGCATGGCCACGAACGCGCGGCCTGGCGAATGGTACGAGGGCGCGATTGCGTTGATGGTCCCTTCGGGCCAGTTGGCAGGCGTCACGTTATTCCACGACTTGCCGTTGTCGCGCGACACATGCACCAACCCGTCGTCGCTGCCAGCCCAGAGCAGACCGGGCGTCGTCGGCGATTCCTCAAACGCAAACACCGTGGCATACACCTCAACACCCGTGTTGTCGCGCGTAATGCCCTCGCCGCCCGAATACTGCTGGCGACGCTTGTCGTTGCGCGTCAGATCAGGGCTGATGACGTCCCAGTTCATGCCGCCGTCGCGGGTGCGGTGCACGACCTGCGACGTTGTGTAGACCGTGTCAGGGGTGTGCGGCGAGATCAGAATCGGCGCGTTCCACTGAAAGCGGTACTTCATGTCCGCCGCCCGCTGTCCCGTCTGCGAGTCGCTGTACACACGCACCGATTCACTCAGACCCATCCGGGTATTCGTGCGCGAGATCGCGCCGCCGTAGTTGCCCGCATAGACGATGCCGTGATCGCGAGGATCCACCGCGATGTAGCCGCTCTCGCCGCCGCCGACGCCATAGGTGGCCTCATTGCCCTGACTTGGCACGGCAACGGTGCTGTTGTCCTGCTGCGCGCCGTACACCCAGTAGGGGTTCCGGTTATCAACCGTCAGGCGATAAATCTCTGACGTCGGCTGATTCTCCTGCTGCGACCAACCCTGACCGGTGGTGATCGCGCCGCCGCCGTCGTTGGCGACGATGATGATTGTGTTGTTGGTCGGGTTGATCCACATGTCGTGATAGTCGCTGTGCGACTGGATGCCGGCATTGCCAAACGTCTTCCCACCGTCGGTGGACTTCGATGCACCGACGTTGAGACCGTAGACCGTATCCACGTCCACGGGATCGGCCACGATGTGCGTGTAGTACCAAGCGCGCTGCTGCTGAGCCCGGCCCTTGAAGCCCGGCGTCCAGGTAATGCCGCCGTCGTTCGAGATATACACGCCGCCCAGGTCGTTCCCCGCCTCCACCTGTGCATAGACCCGGCGCGGATCTGCCGCGGAAATGGCCACGCCGATGCGGCCGACCATGACCTTGTCTGGCAGGCCGCCACCGAGTTTCGCCCAGGCGTCGCCGCCATTGGTGGTGCGGAACATGCCGCCCTCTGTGCTGCCCGACTCGATGGTCCACGGCTTGCGCTCGGTGGTCCACATCGCCGCAATCAGCACATCGGGGTTTTTCGGATCCATGGTCAGGTCAACGGCGCCGGTACGGTCGCTGATCGCATGCACCTGTTCCCACGTGGTACCGCCGTCCTTCGATCGGTAGACGCCCCGGTCTTTGCTGGGCGCAAACAAATTGCCCAGCACGGCGACGTAGACCAGATTCGGGTTGGTCGGGTGGATCCGCACGCGCCCGATGGTGCCGGCGCTGCGCAGGCCGATGTGGCGCCAGGTCTTACCGGCGTCTGTAGACTTATACATGCCCACGCCGGGGGAGACATTGCCGCGCGGACACGCCGACCCGGTGCCGACGTAGATGACGTTCGGGTCCGACAACGACACGTCGATGGCGCCAATCGACCCGGCTTCGAAGAAGCCGTCTGAAACATTCGTCCAGCTCTCACCCGAGTTCGTGGTCTGCCAGACGCCGCCGCCGGTCGAACCCATGTAAAAGAGCGATGGATTCGACGGCACACCGGCCACGGCGGTGGATCGGCCTCCGCGGCTGAACACCGTGAGATGTCGGAACTGCATCGTACTCAGGATCGCCGGGTCAACGGTGACGTTGGGGTCTGCGGCCTGCGGCGCACGCGCCAGCGGCGTGGCCACCACGGCGGTGAACACCAACGCTCCCAGAATCACACCTGCACCCGATTGCCAATTCTTCTTCATCTGTCGTCCTCCTGGAACAGCCACCCACCGGTTCCGCGCCATCGCGCGCCCAAATCGTGACCGTCCCGTTCAAAGAGTACCCGATTCAGCCGGCTTCACCAATACGCCCTCGGGGTGTGATGCCGGCGGCCGGCCGCAAGGGTGATACAACAGATGGCCATGCCCCTGCCGCTCCCCCACTCCCTGTGCCGCGCCGTGCTTGCGGGCGCGTCGCTGAGCCTGACCTGGCTCACGCCCGGATTCGCCCAGACGCCGCTGCCACGAGTGACCAGCGACGTGGTCGTGACGGCCACGGCCTCGCCGGCGCCCACAGCTGCCGTGGGCCGCACGGTGACCGTGCTCACGCGTGCCGACCTCGAACGACTCGGGATGACGTCAGTCATTGACAGCCTCCGGCTGGTCGCGGGAGTGGATCTCAAAGCGCGCGGGGGCCAGGACGTGCAGACCGATTTCAGTCTGCGCGGTGCGACGTTCGGCCAGTCGCTCGTCCTGATTGACGGCGTGCGTCTCAACGACAGCCAGAGCGGTCATCACAATGGCGAGATCCCCGCTCCCCTGCTCGGGATCGATCGCATTGAGGTGGTGTTTGGTCCGGCCTCGGCGGTGCACGGCGCCGACGCCTTGGGCGGCACCGCCGACGATCTGGCCTTCGACCAGCATCGGGT
>CAZAZR010000007.1:0-20661 GCA_964489685.1 uncultured Solibacteraceae bacterium
AGGAGCACGTCCTTGTTCTCGGCGTCGCGGAAGTACTCGGCGACGGTGAGCGCCGACAGCGCCACGCGCAGACGCGCGCCCGGCGGCTCGGTCATCTGGCCGTACACCAGCGCGGCGCGCGACTTGGCCGGGTCGTTCGGATCGATCACGCCGCTCTCCTGGAATTCCAGCCAGAGGTCGTTGCCTTCACGCGTGCGTTCGCCGACGCCGCCAAACACCGACACGCCGCCGTGTTTCACGGCGATGTTGTGGATGAGCTCCTGGATGATGACGGTCTTGCCCACGCCGGCGCCGCCAAACAACCCGATCTTGCCGCCCGTGAGGTACGGTTCCAGCAGGTCGATCACCTTGATGCCGGTCTCGAACATCTTGAGTTCGGTCGACTGCTCTTCAAGCGTCGGCGCCTCGCGGTGAATCGGCCACCGTTCGGCCGATTCCACAGGCCGATCCGGAAAGTCCACCGGCTCGCCGAGCACGTTCAGCACGCGCCCCAGCGTCTGCGGTCCGACGGGCATCGAGATGGGACCGCCCTGGTCGGTGGCTTCCATGCCGCGCTGCAACCCGTCGGTCGCTTTCATCGCCACGGTACGCACCCGGTTCTCGCCCAGGTGCTGCTCCACTTCGACGATGACGTCGACGGTGTTGGTGCCGGCCTGTCCGGTAATCCGGACGGCGTTGTAGATGGCCGGCAAATCACCACCGGCGAATTCGATGTCAACGACGGGTCCGATGATCTGGACGACCTTGCCAACCTTCACTGCTGTAGCAACTGACATGTGATCCTCGTTCGCCCTTGCTTCTACTGTGCCTGCGACCCAGACACCACTTCGATGATTTCCCTGGTGATCGCGGCCTGACGCACCTTGTTCATCGTGAGCGTCAGCCCTTCGATCATGTCGGCCGAGTTGCGCGTGGCCGCATCCATCGCGGTCATCCGCGCGGCATGTTCGGCCGCCGACGACTCCAGCAACGCGCGCAACACCTGCGCCTCCACCAGCCGCGGCAACAGTTCGTCGAAAATCCGCTGCGGCGAGGGTTCGTACAGATAGTCCACGGTGCCGGCGTCCGCCTTGCCCACTTCAATCGGCTCCATCGGCAGCAACTGCTCCACAACCAGGTTCTGCTGCATGACCGACTTGAACTCGTTATACACAAGGTGCACACTGTCCACCTTGCCCGCAATGAAGTCTTCCATCGCCGGCTGCGCCACGGCTTCCGCCTCGGCAAACCCGATCACCTTGGGCATCGCGGTGTACTCGAACCGAATCGGGAATCCGCGCCGGCCCAGGGCTTCGCGACCCTTCTTGCCGACCAGCCCGAGCGCGATCTCGCGCCCCTTGTGTTCGCGCAGGTAGATGCCCACGGTCTTCACGATGTTCGTGTTGAAGCTGCCGCACAGTCCCTTGTCGCTGCTCATCACGATGAGCAAGGTCTTTCCGGTGTTCACGCCGGCGCGCTGCGCGAGCAACGGGTGATGCGACTGGTCCACGCGCGCCGCGATGCTGGCCAGCACGTGTCTGGCCTGTTTCGCAAATGGACGCGTGCCCATCACGCGCTCCTGCGCGCGACGCAGTTTCGACGCGGCGACCATCTTCATCGCCTTCGTAATCTGCTGCGTGTTCTTGACGGCGCGAATGCGCCGCCGCATGTCAATGAGTGAAGGCATCCCTTACACCATCGTCGCAAACTGCTTGCCGAACTCTTCGAGCGCCGCCTTCAACGCGCCCTTCACCTCGTCGTCGAGCACCTTCTTGGTGGAGATGCCGGTCAGCACCTCAGGACGCTGCGATTCAAGGAAGCGGAAGAGCTCGTCTTCGTACATCCGCAGGCGCTCAACCGCCACGGGGTCAAGATAGCCGTTGGTGGCGGCAAACACGATGGCCACCTGCTTCTCGACCGGCAGCGGACGATATTGCGGCTGCTTCAGGATTTCCGTGAGGCGACGGCCGCGGTTCAACTGTTTCTGCGTGGCCGGGTCCAGGTCGCTGCCAAACTGTGCGAAGGCCGCGAGTTCGCGATACTGCGCCAGGTCCAGTCGCAACGTGCCGGCCACCGACCGCATGGCCTTGATCTGCGCGGAACCGCCGACGCGCGAGACAGAGTTGCCGACGTTGATGGCCGGGCGAAAGCCCTGGTTGAACAGGTCGGCTTCAAGGAAGATCTGCCCGTCGGTGATCGAGATGACGTTGGTCGGGATGTATGCCGAGAGGTCGCCGGCCTGCGTTTCAATGATCGGCAGGGCCGTGAGTGAACCGCCGCCAAGCTCGTTGCTCAGCTTGGCCGCGCGTTCCAGCAACCGCGAGTGCAGGTAGAAGACGTCGCCTGGGTACGCTTCGCGACCCGGCGGGCGCCTCAGCAACAGCGAGATTTCGCGGTAGGCCTGCGCGTGCTTCGACAGGTCGTCATAGACCACCAGGCCGTGACGGCCGGAGTCGCGGAAGTACTCGCCGATCGTGCAGGCCGAGTACGGGCTGATGTAGAGCATGGGCGCCGGGTCTGACGCGCCGGCGGCCACCACGATGGTGTATTCCATCGCGCCGGCTTCCTCGAGGATGCGCACGACCTGCGCAATCGTGGACTGCTTCTGGCCGATGGCGTTGTAGATGCAGATGACGCCCAGGCCCTTCTGGTTGATGATCGCGTCCACGGCGACGGCGGTCTTGCCCGTCTGGCGGTCGCCAATGATCAACTCGCGCTGGCCGCGGCCAATGGGCACCATGCCGTCGATGGCCTTGAGGCCCGTCTGCATCGGTTCCTTGACCGGCTGACGGTCCACAACGCCGGGCGCGAGGCGTTCGATCGGCATCGACTGCGTTGTCGCAATCGGTCCTTTGCCGTCGATGGGCTGCCCCAGCGAGTTCACCACGCGGCCGAGCATTTCGTCGCCCACCGGCACCGAAATGATGCGACCGGTGCGTTTGACGACGTCGCCTTCTTTGATGGCGGTGGAGCGGCCCAGCAGCACCGCGCCGACGCTTTCTTCTTCGAGGTTCAGCGCAATGCCGAACAGGCCGTTCGGGAACTCCAGCATCTCGCCGGCCATGGCGCGCTCGACGCCATGAATGCGCGCGATGCCGTCACCCACCGACACCACGGTGCCCACCTCCGCAACGTCGACATCAACAGCGTAGTTGCCAATCTGGTCGCGGATAATCTTGGAAATTTCTTCGGCCTTGATCTGCATCGTGTCCTCATGGCGAGGCCCAGTGGCCCCGCCGGTCGTGATGTTACCTGCGTGCTCGTAAACTGGTTATGCGGGCGACAACAACTGCCGACGCATCTTCTCCAGTTGCCGCGTGAGGCTGGCGTCATAAACCACGCTGCCCACGCGGGCGACAACTCCGCCCATGATTGATGGGTCTACCGATTCCTTCAAACGAACGTCGGCGCCGACCGCCGCGCTGAGCGCCTTGGCGAGCGCGTCGCGCTGGCCGTCGGGCAATGCACTCGCCGTGACGATTCGCGCGTGCACCACTTTGCGGTGCACCATCAGTCGTTCGGTGAACGCCGCCGCCACGTCACGCACACTGCCCATCCGGTCGCGGTCAGCCAGCATCAGGAGCAGGCGGCGCACTTCGCCGGAGAATTCGCCGGACGTGTTCAGAATCTGTTCAATGAGTTCGCGCTTCTTCAGCGCGGGAATCGCCGGGTGAGCCAACACCGTCTGCAGTTCGGCATGGCCATCGACCAGGGCGACAAATGCGTTCAGTTCACCTTCAACCCTCGCCAGATCGCCCTGCGCGTGCACCACTTCAAACAGCACGGCCGCATACCGGCGTGCAGCGGAGCGGACGCTCATGAACGGGCTCCTGCGACGGGACAGGCAAGGAAGTGGTTGACGATTTCAACGAACACGTGGGGCCTCCGCCGGGGGAGATCCTACCCCAGCCAAACGACCATTTATACCATTCGGGCCCGAGGCCCGGCAACTACGTCAATCGAACCAGGGCGTCATCCGCGACTCCTGCGTCAACGTGTCCGACGACCGCCGCCCCTCACTCCGGAGGCGACCAACTGGTCTACAAAGGCCTCGGCCGCGTTGGGTGCCTTGGCTGACCAGGAGCCCGCCTGACGTCTGGGGGTCCAGACAGAGAAGCGCCCCGTTGGGCTTCTGTTGAACGCCCAAACTTGGTAGCGCGCACGACCACCCCCGCCGGCTTCGCGGAGTTTGTCTGAACCGCCCCGAAAAATCTCGCGGACGACCTCTGGTGCAGGACCATCCTTTGGAAGGGCCGCGATCGCCAGGGCTGTTCGGGGTTCCCCGCCCCTGGCGTAGACGTCGCTGAGCGCCTTGGCTGCGGCGATTTGGCCGTATCCGTAAGGGGCGTCGACGATGGGGGTAAAGAAGTCTACGGTCTGGACCAGCGCTGACGTCAGGACTCCGTCAATGTTTCGTACAGGCGCTGTAGTTCCTGCTCGTTGGCAAAGTCCACTTCGATACGGCCACGTGTGCCTTTGCGGACAATGCGTACGCGGGTGCCGAGAGCGAGTTTCAATTGCTCTTCGGCCGCGCGGGTGTTCGCATCAATCTTGGGTGCTTCTGGCTTGGGTGCCTCTGGAGCGTCGGGCTTTGGCGTGGTCTCGTGACGCACGAGCGCTTCGGTTTCGCGCACCGACAACCCGCGCGCGATGACGTCTCGCCCCACGCGACGTTGCGCCGCTTCGTCTGTGAGCGACAACAGCGCGCGCGCGTGTCCCATGGTCAGCGCGCCTTCCGACAACGCCGTGCGGACTTCGGCATGCAGGCGGAGCAGCCGCATGTAGTTCGCGACGGTCGCGCGATCTTTGCCGACCTGTTCGGCGATCGATTCCTGCGACAGGTGCAGGTCCTCGGACAGGCTGCGATACGCCTGCGCTTCTTCGATGGGGTTGAGGTTCTCTCGCTGGATGTTTTCGATGAGCGCCACTTCCAGGAGCTTGTCGTCGGGCACGTCGCGCACGGCGACGGGCACTTTCAGGAGTCCTGCGCGCTGCGCGGCACGCCAGCGGCGTTCGCCGGCAACAATCTCATACATGGCGGCCGAGTCTCGGGCCGCGGTGACGGGACGAACCACGATGGGCTGGATGATGCCGTTGGCGCGAATGGACTGCGCCAGTTCTTCAAGCCGGGCGTCGTCGATGTGCAGTCGTGGCTGCCGCGGATTGGGGGAGAGCAGATCGATATCAAGTTCGGTGGGCCGGCCTCGATCGACTGGCGTCGTTTCACGTGGCGGCGGCGGAGCCGTGTCTCGAATCAGCGCGCTCAGACCGCGTCCAAGTGCGGGGCGTTTGGTGGCCATGATCAGTGACTCCCCGTGGGCGCCGACAAGGCGGCAAAGTCGCGCGACAGGAATTCGCGCGCCAGGGCCACATAGGCTTCGGCGCCGCGCGACCGCGCGTCATAGAGAATGACGGGCACGCCGTGACTGGGGGCTTCTCCCAGGCGCACGTTGCGGGGAATGACGGTGTGAAAGACCTGGTCGCCAAAGAACTCGCGGATGCTGGTGCCGACCTGCTGGCCCAGATTGGTGCGGTCGTCGTACATCGTGAGCAACACGCCTTCGACGGCGAGCCCGGGATTCAGGGCCGCGCGCACACGGTCCAGCGTCGACATCAGGTCGGCAATGCCTTCAAGCGCGAAGTACTCGCAGTTGAGCGGAATCAGCACGGTGTCGGCGGCGACGAGCGCATTCAACGTCAGCAACCCGAGTGAGGGAGGTGTGTCGATGAAGATGTAGTCGTAGTCGCCGCGCAGTTGATTGACGAATGTGCGGAGGCGCTGATCGCGGTCGGGCAACATCACCAGTTCGATCTCGGCGCCGGTGAGGTGGCGATCGGCGGGCACCAGAAACAAGTGGTCGACGCCGGTGGGCAGCACGAAGTCCGATGCCGGCTGGCCTGCGGTCATCAGCGCGTCGTAAATCGTGCCTGCGGGCGCGGCGTGTCCTTTCAGGCCTACACCCGACGTGAGATTGGCCTGGGGATCCAGGTCGATGAGCAACACGCGCCGGTCAGCCATGGCCAGCGAGGCGGCCAGGTTGATGGAGGTGGTCGTCTTGGCGACGCCGCCTTTCTGGTTTGACACCGAGATGACGCGTGCTTTTTTGGTCATATCACAGATAAATATTGATGCTTTGCCGTTTAGCCGGATCGCTATTGTCAGGCGAACCGGCGATGGCGTCAAGGGGAAGTGGGGAAGTCAGGAACTGGGGAACTGAACTCTGCGCCGGAAACGAGACGGGAAGCCCCCTCGACTCGACCGGCTCTCAACAGCGATCAGCTGTTCGGAGTGGACGAGTTTTCAAACCGTGCCAAAGGTCCCACTGCTAGTGTGCTGCGGATGAAGCTTCAGGACGTCTTCCTGGCGGGGCATCCAGGGGGCCGGCGTTACTCCTCCCTCAAATACACTCGCTATTCTCGGTCGTCGCGCCTGGGCCGCCTGGCGCCGCGCACCGGAAGACGTGTACTAAAGCGTCATCCGCAGCACACTAGAGGGGGCAAGGTTGGCGCGGCTAAAGCCACGCCCTACGGAAATGGGAGCTGGCGCCTTGGGACGTCACGCCGCTAAATGGAAGGTCCCTGGGCACCTTCTCCACCCCCTCAGGACTCCAGGACTCCACTCCAGGGAACGCTAAGGGGCTGGCAGAGCAGTGGCCCAAGCTCTCACGCGCTCGGCACGTGGCGCTCATGGTCTAATAGTTCCACGTGGAACACTTTACTATATTGATATAAGTACTTATTTCACAACACTTTACGGCTTTTTTCAAGAATCCACAATTGGCTTCCAAGCGCCGCCACCAGAGGCTCCATATGTCCAGAAACGAACGGAAACTGGATCTCTGGGCGAACTGACGCCTCCGCGCCAAACCAGAACAATCGGCCGCCTGGCTTCAGGAACGCCTGGATCGCGGTCATCAGGCGCTTGTCCGGCCGAACCGCGCGAACCGTCACGACATCCGCAGACTCATGGAGCTCGCTTCTCAGAAGCAGTTCTTCGAGCCGGCAATTCTCGACCGTCGCGCGCGGCATCCCCAACTGGCGCACCACCTCACGCAGGAACGCACACTTGCGCACCTTCACTTCCACCATGACCAGCCGCACGTCCGGCGCCATCACCGCGAACGGGATGGCCGGGGATCCCCCGCCCGTGCCCACATCAATCACCAGTCGATCCCCTGCATGCAGCCGACGAGCGGCCATCACCGGCTCGACAATCAACCGATCAACGGCATCGTCAGACAGGGGATCCACACGGAGGGCGGTGAGATTGATCTTCTTGTTCCAACGCGCGAGGAGTTCGACATACGCAGCCAGATTCGTCACCTGCTCGCGGGAGGCGCTCCCCCCGGCTTTGGTGATGCGTCTGGACAGGCGTGTGACGGTCTCGCGGTCAGCCACCAGGACTATTGTCGGTCTGAACGGCCGCAGGGCGCCACCGCGCCACGCGCGACGCCACAATCGCCAGGGCCGCAGGTGTGACCCCGGGAATGCGCCCCGCTTGTCCCAGTGTGACTGGCCGAACCGCCGACAGCCGCTCGACCACTTCTCGAGTCAGGCCGGGCACGCCCTCGTAGTCGAATTCCTCGGGGATGCGCCGGGCGTGTTGCGACTCCACCCGCGCCTGCTGCGCGTCGTGACGCTTGAGATACCCGCGATACTTGCACTCGGCCTCAAGTGTGGCCCCGTCAATCTCGCGCACGCCATCCGTCTCGAACGCGAACCCGGCCGCAACCACGGCGTCCAGTGACACGAGTGGTCGCGCGAGCGCTTCAGCCGCCGTCCCCGTCAACCCGTTCACGACCACGCGTGTGGCCACCGCCTGCGCCCGATTACGCTCAAGACGCGCCGCGCGCGCCTCGAAGCCCGCCCAGCGGTTGTCGTCAATCATTCCGATCGCACGCCCAACGGCAGTGAGCCGCACGTCGGCGTTATCAATCCGCAACACCAGCCGGTGTTCCGCGCGCGACGTGAACATGCGATACGGCTCAAGGCAGCCGCGTGTCACCAGATCGTCGATGAGAATGCCGATGTAGGCCTGGTCACGACCCAGGACGACCGGCGTTCGGTCACCACACCGCTGCGCCGCGTTGATTCCGGCCATGAGTCCCTGCGCGGCCGCTTCCTCGTAGCCCGACGTGCCATTGATCTGTCCCGCAAGAAACAGCCCCGGCACCCGTTTCGCTTCGAGCGACAGCGACAACTCTGTGGGCTGCACAAAGTCGTACTCCACCGCGTACGCATGCCGCATCACCACGGCCTCTTCCAGCCCCGGCATCGCATGCACGATCGCATCCTGAATCACCGCCGGCAGGCTCATCGACATGCCGTTCACGTAGATCTCATCCACGTCCAGGCCCTCGCGTTCAAGGAACACCTGGTGCCGTTCCTTGTCGGGAAACCGCATGACCTTGTCTTCAAGCGACGGACAGTACCGCGGCCCGACGCCGGTGATCCGGCCGTTGTAGAGTGGCGACCGATCGATGTGCCGACGCACCAGCTCATGCACGGTTTCGGTAGTGTGCACGATGTGACAGGCCATCTGCGGCCGCTCGATTCGCTCGGTCGTAAACGAAAACGGCACCGGCGGATCGTCGCCGAGATCTTCTTTGAATCTGGAGAAGTCGATGCTCTTCCGATCGAGCCTTGGCGGCGTGCCCGTCTTGAGCCGGCCCATCTCGAATCCGAAGCCTCGCAGCGATTCCGCCAGATGATGCGTCGGAGGTTCGCCAGCACGACCGGCCGGGCGCTGCTCATCGCCGATGTGCACCAAACCATTCAGGAACGTGCCCGTCGTCACCACAAGCGCACGACACGACACTGAGCCGCCATCCTCGAACTCGAGCCCCGACACCTCGCCCGCATCCACCAACACGCGACCCGCTCGTCTGAAAAGCCAGGTGATATTTCCTTCGCTCGTGAGCGCCTCGCGCACCCAGCGACCATAGTGCCGCTTGTCAGCCTGTGCCCGCGGCGACCACACGGCCGGCCCCCGACTGCGATTGAGCAACTTGAACTGAAGGCCGGTGGCATCGATCGCGCGCCCCATCAATCCGCCCAGCGCATCAATCTCGCGCACCAGATGGCCTTTGGCCGTGCCGCCAATCGCGGGATTACACGGCATCAGCGCCACGGTCTCCGGCGACAGGGTACAAATTCCCACGCGACGACCCATCCGCGCCGCAGCCCACGCCGCTTCCACGCCGGCGTGACCGGCGCCAATGACGATCACATCGAAATCAGGGGAGGCCATCACTTGCCCACGCAGAAAGTGCTGAAGATGTGCTGAAGCAGGTCGTCCGACGTGCGTTTGCCGGTCAATGCTTCCAGCGCTTCGCGAGCGTCGGCCAGTTCCGCCAACACCAACTCTTCGGTCGCGCCTTGTTCCAACTGCTCCAGGCTCCGGGTGACGGCCGCCAACGCGCTCTCGAGTTGCAGAAGGTGCCGCTGGTTCGACACTCGCGGCACATCGCGGAGTTCCTCCGTCGCCGCTGTGTCTGCCGGCTCGCCCGACAACGCACCGACGATCGCCGCGCGCAACGCATCCAGCCCGAGGCCCGTGGCTGCTGACACCGCGATGCCCACACTGGACCACGTCGCCGGGCCAAGGTCTGTTTTGTTCGCAATCACCAACCGTGGTTCACCTATCTCGGCCAGCAACCGCTCGTCGTCTTCCCCGAGCGGCTGGCTGGCATCAAGAACCAGCAACGTCAATGCCGCCACTTCGCGCGCCTGTTCGGCGCGCCTCACGCCTTCTTCTTCGATGACATCCGCAGACTCCCGCAGGCCTGCCGTATCCACCAGCGTAATCGGCACGCCGCACACATCGACCTGTTCCGTCAGCAGATCCCGCGTCGTCCCTGGCAGGGGAGTGACGATGGCGCGGTTGGTGCCGACGAGCGCATTGAAGAGACTCGACTTCCCCACGTTCGGCCGGCCCGCAATCACCACCATTCGTCCTTCGCGAATCAGCCGGCCTCGCCGGCCATCGTTCGTCAGCCGCTCAAGCTCCGACTGCACCAGGGCGAGATCCGCGATCGCATTTGTGCGGGTGATGAAGTGAAATCCCTCCTCCGGAAAGTCGAGCGACGCCTCCAGCTTGGCAGCCAGGTCGAATAACTGCGCGTCGATGCGCTGGACCGCGCCGGTCAACGTGCCTTCCAATTGATCAAACGCCACGCGCGCCTGGAGTGGCGTGACCGCATCAATCAGGTCTGCCACGGCTTCCGCTTGAATGAGATCGAGGCGTCCATGCAGATAGGCCCGCAACGTGAACTCGCCGGGCTGAGCCAGGCGCGCACCGTCGGCGCACGCCGACTCAACGAGCGCCTGCAGGAGCCAGGGGCTTCCATGCCCGCTGATCTCGATGACGTCTTCGCCGGTGTATGAGTGGGGGGCGGCGAACCAGATCACCACAACCTGATCGATGTCGCGAACCACGGCCAGAGTCGCATGACGAGGTTCGAAGGGGTGGTCGCGACGGGTGAGTCGCTGGGCGATGGCCACCGACTCCGGCCCGGACAACCGCACTACTCCAAGCCCGCCACGACCATGCGGCGTGGCCACCGCCACGATCGTGTCCGCGGTGGAAAAGGATGCACCCACTGGCGGTACCGGCCGTTATGGCTGCGAAGAAATGACCACGACCTTCAGGAACGCGTCGCCGATGCTCTCGGAGGTCATGCCGGGCACCTCGGCGACTGCCAGATGGACAAGCCGCCTCGAGTACGGGTTGAGCGGACCCATCTCCTGCGCGATTCCCGACGCCTTCGCCATGTCGATCAGCGACTTGGTCGTGGCACGCAGTTCATCGTCTTTGCCCTTGCGGAAGCCGAGCGCGTCCACCAGATAGTGGCGGTCGCCGCGCTCCTCGCGCCGGAATGCCGTATTGACGATGACCTGGAGGGCGTCGAGCGTTTCTCCCTGCCTGCGCAGGAGCGCGTCGGCGCCGTCGCCTGTGATGTTGACGCGCACCGCATCGGGCGTCTCGTCCAATGACACGTCAAGGCTCAGGCCCATGGCTCCAAGGACGTCGGTGATGAAGTCGGTTACTCGCGCGTCTAGTGTGTCGGTCATCTCTCTTGTCCTTTGCGACTACTGGCCCTGGGCCTTGAGCGTCGCGCCACTGCCGGCCAACTTGGCCCGCTTTTCCGAACTCGTGCCGCCACCGGTCGCCGGTCGAGTCGGCGTGCTCGTCAAGTGGTTGGTCAGGTACTGCTGCCCGATCGTCATGATGTTGCTCATCAGCCAGTAGATCACCAGGCCCGACGGCGCCCACAGGAACATTACCGTGAAGATGATCGGCATGAACATGAAGATCTTCTGCTGTGCCGGGTCTGCGGTACTCGGCGTCATCTTCTGCTGCACGAACATCGAGCCGCCCATCAGGATTGGCGTGATGAAGAGCGGGTCCATCTTCGCCAGATCGTGGATCCAGCCAAAAAACGGGGCACCGCGAAGTTCGATCGCCACCGAGAGCATGGCGTAGAAGCCGAAGAGGACCGGCATGGTCAACAACATGGGCACACAGCCGCTGGCCGGATTCACGCCCTTCTGCTTGTAGAGCGCCATCGTCTCCGTGTTCATCTTCTGGCGCTCGGGGTCGGTCAGCTTGAATTTTTCGTAGCGCTTCTGGATCGCCTTCACCTCAGGCTGAATCTCCTGCATCTTGCGCATCGAGACCATGCTGCGGTGGCGAAGGGGAAACATGATGGCGTTGAGGACGACCGTGAGAATGACGATCGACCAGCCGAAGTTGCCGACATAGCGGTTGATCCATTTCAGGGTCTGCAGCAGCGGCACCACGAGCCAGGCGAAGATCCCGAAATCGATCGCGCGGACCATTTGTGTGTCCACGGCCTTCAGGATGTCGAAGTCTTTCGGACCAAGAAAAAACGGCATGTTCATGGCCCCGGGCGTGGTCACGCTGTAGGAGATAAACGTCCGCTCCGCCTTTCCGGTTTCCGTCGCATCCGGCTCTGGTACCGGCAGCACCACCGGCTGAAACTCCACGCGCACACTGCGGGTGCCTGGGATGGCGGCTGACAGGAAGTAGTGATCGCCGACTCCGGCAAACTTCAGGATGCCATCGAACGCCGACTGTTCCAGGAGACTGCTGGCGCTTGGCCGTTCCACGCTGCCGTCGCGATGGTAAATCGCCGTCGGGGGATAAGTCGTCGTCATGGCGCCACCGGTGGTGTAGCCCAGCCCGAGCGATGGGCCCATCCTGAGGGTGACAGGCCGCGCCACGCCCTGGACGTCCACTGATGCATCAACATTGAGCGAATACGGCAGCCCGTCGGGCTGAAAGTGAAAGCTCTTTCTGGCCGTCAGTCCGCTGGCGTCCTGATACTCGAAGCTCAGTGTGCCGGATGCGGCGCCCAACGACAACGGCCCGCTCGCGCTCGGCCGGAACTTCGCCACCAGCAGTGCCGCCGACGAAGCGTCGTTGTCGGAGGTCAACGAGAAGGGCCTGGGATAGTTGGCAGGCAAACCGGCAGGCACGAGCTCAAGCGGCTCACCGCGTTCGTCGAAATAACGCTTGAGGCGCCAGCTCTTCAGTGTGGCGCCCTCGGTGTTGAACACGGCGCGCACCGTGTCGGTCTCGACCACGATGTCGCGAGCCATGTCGTCGGCCACCAGCGCCTGAGCGGCCGGTGCCGCTGCGGTGGCCGGAGCGGTCGCACTTGCCGGCGCGCCGGTCTGAGGGGTTAGCGCCGGGCCGTCAACGGGGCCGATCGGCATCGGGGCCGACACGGGCGCCTGGGGCGGCGGCACCACGTAGGTCTGGTAGACCGCCAGAATGGCGAACGACAAGAAGATTGCGAGGAAGACGCGTTTTTCCATGTGGTGTGACCGGAAGATCAGGAGTTGGTGGAGCGAGGATCGCCCGGCACCGGATCAAGTCCGTGTGGTCCAAAGGGATGACATTTCACGAGGCGGCGCAGGGCGAGCCAGCCGCCGCGGCGCAGCCCGTGCTGGGTGATGGCCGAGATGGCGTAGTGG
The DNA here is from genome assembly GCA_964489685.1 of uncultured Solibacteraceae bacterium. Classification (GTDB taxonomy): domain Bacteria; phylum Acidobacteriota; class Vicinamibacteria; order Vicinamibacterales; family SCN-69-37; genus SYFT01. Next base: position 12,982 of record CAZAZR010000007.1, read on the forward strand.
GAACACGAGGGTTCGAACCGGCACGCCCCGCCAAGAAATGGCGAGAGCAGCACTTGATAGGCGTGCACGACGCCGACGCCAAGCCGTGACGTCCAGGACATAGACACTTAGACGTGTTCCCGGATCTTCATGACCGCGGCGGAAAAATCGGCATCCACGACAGCAAAGGATGCCTCAAGCAGCGCCCGGCGTGGAATGGCAACCAAATCAAGTCCTTTGAGTCCGCGTACGCCAATCGTGTCTGGTTCCTGGTGACGAAAGATCTCGCGCAGCCTTCGTTTCGCGCGGTTGCGCGCAACGGCGTTACCGAACTTGCGTGAGGCAATCAGGCCCAGCCGATCACACGGGCGGCCGTTGGCCACGCCGAGCACGGTCACGTATTTCGTGGCCACGCGGTGCCCGTGTTCCTGAACCGGCAGGAAATCCGGACGGGCTTTCAGGCGAACCGTCGAGCTGAACCGCATCGACATAGACGCCCTGGCGCGGCCGCGTGTGGCCCGCGCTAGCGCGTGGAAACCGTCAGGCGCTTGCGCCCTTTGGCCCGACGCCGCTTCAATACGAGCCGGCCGTTTTTTGTGCGCATCCGCACGATGAACCCGTGCGTTCGGCGACCGCGGCGGACGTTGGGTTGAAAAGTACGCTTCATGAGACTCCCTCTCGGAGTGTCTAACAACTCTGGAGAAACATAAATGCTATCGGACTGGGGAAAACCCTGTCAATGTCTGGCCGACCCGCTGCCTGCCAGAGTTCCCTGTTTTCGGCGCCCCCAAGGCCCGGCGTTGAGCGCCCACCAGGCGTATGCTAGAGTCGCCTCCCCCGAACAGCACAACCGTCAGCGCAGGGGGTGGAAGTGAGTTTTCCACAGGTGTGGAAAAAACTGTGGAAAACAAAGGGTTTTTGCTATCTCAGGCCTGAAAACACCGTAGTTTCAGGCGTTCCCAGCGGGCGAAAGTCCCAAAAACGAAGCCGGTCAAGCCTCTTGGAGGGCTGGCCGATGGGAAGCGTTGATACGTAAGGCGCGGCGCGGGGCGAAAGTCAGAAAACGCCCGTGCGGTAAAGGTCATCGGTGGGCGGCTAGGCGGAAAATGTCGAAAACAATTTGGGACGCCGTTCTGGCGCGCATCGAGACCAAGGTCAACCGGTTCAGCTACTTCAGCTGGTTCCATCGCACACGCCTTCTCCTTGATGCCGGCGACCAGATGACCGTCCAGGTCCCCAACCAGATGGCCGCAGAATGGCTCTCACGCCACTACCCGGCCCTCATCGAAGAGGCGTTGGGTGAAGTGGGTCGAACGGGCGTCGAGTTGACCTATGAGGCTGCAGAGGACGACGGTGCGGCGGTGCCGGGTGGTCCGTCCGTCCCAGACCCCGCGCCGGCACCCGACGACCGCGCAGGGGCCGTCCAGGCACCTGAGGATGACCTTGCTGGACTCAGTCCCCGCTACAGCTTCGACACGTTCATCGTGGGGGCCTCAAACCAATTTGCCGATGCCGCGTGCCGAGCCGTGGCCGAGGCCCCGTCGCGGTCGTACAACCCCCTGTTTATTTATGGCGGGGTGGGCCTGGGCAAGACCCATCTGATGCACGCGATCGGTCACTACGTGCTCAACCACCACCCGGGATTGAAGCTGACGTACATCTCGTCGGAGCGCTTCATGAACGAGGTGATCAACGCCTTGCGATACGACCGGATTCTCGAGTTCCGCGAACGGTACCGCAGCGTGGATGTCCTGCTGATTGACGACATCCAGTTCATTGCCGGCAAGGAACGAACGCAGATGGAGTTTTTCCATACGTTCAACGCGCTGTATGACGCCCAGAAACAGATCGTGCTTAGCAGCGATTGTCCTCCCCACCAAATCGTGGAGCTTGAGGAACGACTCCGGTCGAGGTTTGAGTGGGGACTCACGGCTGATATCCAGGCGCCCGACCTTGAAACCAAGATCGCCATCCTGACGAGAAAGGCCGACAGTGAGGGTGTCTCGCTGCCGGGGGATGTGGCGCTCTTTATCGCCGGCCGCATCAAGTCGAACATCCGGGAACTGGAAGGATCACTCATCCGGTTGCTGGCGTATGCCTCTCTCACGGGCCGGGATATTTCGATGGCGCTCGCCCAGGAAGTGCTCCGTGACATCCTGCGACAGGACGAGCGCGCCCTGACCATCGACGGCATTCAGAAGTTCGTGGCCGACTACTACCAGATGAAAATGATCGAGTTGAAATCACGCAATAACTCGAAATCGGTGGCTCTCCCACGCCAGGTCGCGATGTATCTGTGCAAGAAGCTGACGAACGCGTCGCTGCCGGAAATTGGGAAGAGTTTCGGGGGCAAACACCACTCAACGGTCATCCACTCCATCCGAAAGGTGGAGGACCTGCGCAAGAAGGATGCGGTTTTCAACAACCAGATCCACACCCTCCTTCAGTCGCTGCAGTGAGGTTTTCCACAGGCGTCGCACGCGCCGGCTGTGCACAACGTGTGGGAAAACCGAGCGGGCCGTTTATCGACAGATCGCGGTCAGGTTTCCCCCCCCGATACCCACAGAAACGTGCACAGGGTAAGTGGTTGATTTTTAACAGGTAATCGCTGTTTTTTTCCGTTACCCACACCCTCTTATTACTGTTATAATCTATTGTCTTTTTGATCTTCCTTAAAGAGTTGATCGATCCTCCGCGAGGAGAGAGTCGAGAGAGGCCGCCCTACCAATGGAGTTAGTGGTTCGCAAGAACGATCTCCTCAAAGAACTGTCCCTCCTGCAAGGCATCGTCGAACGCAAGAACACGATTCCTATTCTGGCTAACGTCCTCATTGAAGCCGCCGAGGGATCGGTCTCGCTGTTAGCCACGGACCTCGATGTGGCGCTACGGAGCCGCTGTGACGCCACGGTCTCGAAACCCGGCACCTTGACGCTTCCGGCGAAAAAACTCTTCGAGATTGTGAACGCGTTGCCCGACACCGACATTCGCATCGAAGCGGATAAGGGCGGCAAGAGCGTCACGGTGGCCGCCGACCGGTTTGAATCAAAACTGCAAACCCTGCCTGCCAGTGAGTTCCCTACCCCGCCGAAGGAGTCGGGTGAACTCGAGGCGTCTTTGCCAGGCGCGGCCCTGAAGCGGATGATTTCCCACACCCGATTTGCGATCACCAGCGAAGACACCCGGTACTTTCTCAACGGGGCCCAGTTGGTGATGCGGCCTGAGTCGTTGAGCATGGTGGCCACGGATGGTCACCGCCTGGCCCTGGTCACCGTGCATGAGTCGTCGGGCGCGGCGGCCGCGTCTGAAGTGCTGCTCCCGCGCAAGACGTTGAACGAAGTGGCTCGCCTGATCGACGGTGGCACGGCCATCGAGTTCTCGCAAGGAGAGAATCACATCTTTTTCAAGGCCGACGGCCGCCTCCTGATCTCGCGCAAGATCGACGCGAACTTCCCCGCCTACGAACGAGTGATTCCCAAGACCAACGACAAACAGATCGAGTTCGACCGCGATCGCCTGGCGTCCGCCGTGCGCCGCGTCCGGCTGTTGTCGAATGAACGATCGAAGGCCGTGAAGTTTTCGATCGCTCCTGACCAGGTGGAAATCACGTCGAGCACGCCCGAACTTGGTGAAGCACATGAAGTGCTGCCCGTGCAGTACTCCGGTCCGGCCCTGCAAATCTGCTTCAACGCCGACTACGTCGACAATTTTCTCAACGTGGTGGAAACCGAAAGTGTCCTGCTTGAGTTCAAGGACGAAATGAGCCAGGCCGTGATGAAACCCATCGCGGCAGAAGGCTACGAATACACCTACGTGATTATGCCGATGCGTCTGTGAACGGCCGACTAAAGCACTGATGGAAAATACCGAGAACGCAGCCGACCAGTACGGCGCCGACCAAATCAAAGTTCTGGAAGGTCTTGAAGCGGTGCGGAAACGCCCCGCCATGTATATCGGGTCTACAGGCCCACAAGGCCTGCACCACCTGGTCTACGAGGTTGTTGACAACTCCGTTGACGAAGCCCTGGCGGGGTATTGCAAGAACGTCAACGTCACCATCCACATCGACGAGTCCGTGACCGTCGTCGACGACGGCCGCGGCATTCCGGTGGACATGCACGAAAGCGGCAAGTCGGCCGCTGAGGTGGTGCTCACCGTGCTGCACGCCGGTGGCAAGTTCGAGAACTCCGCGTACAAGGTCTCGGGCGGCCTTCATGGCGTCGGCATTTCCGTGGTCAATGCGTTGTCCGAGTGGCTGGAACTCGAGATCTGGCGTAATGGCCATGTGCACCAGCAGCGCTTTCAGCGCGGGACGCCGACCGCAGACCTGGCCGTGACGGGCACCACAGAGAAGCGCGGCACCAAAGTCACCTTCAAACCCGATCACGAGGTTTTCGAAACCACGACCATCACGGCTGAAGTGCTTTCGCAACGGTTGCGGGAACTCGCGTTCCTGAACGCCGGCGTGCGCATCACGATTGACGACGAGCGGGACGGGAAGCGGCACGAGTTCTTCTACGAAGGCGGCATTCGCGAGTTCGTGCAATACCTCAACACCAACCGCGTCGTCACCAACGAGAAGCCGATCTACATGTCAGGTGAGCGCGACGCCACCCAGGTGGAGATCGCGCTGCAGTGGAACGACAGTTACACCGAAACCACGTTCAGTTTCGCGAACAATATCAACACCACGGAAGGCGGCACCCACATGTCGGGGTTTCGCTCGGCGTTGACGCGCACGATCAACGCGTACGCGACAAAGAACGGCCTCGGCGACAAGCTGGCCGAGGCCATCAGCGGCGATGACATTCGCGAGGGCATGACCGCCATTCTTTCGGTCAAGCTTCCCCAGCCACAATTCGAAGGCCAGACCAAGACCAAACTCGGCAACACCGAAGTGAAGGGCATTGTCGAAGGCGTGGTGAATGATCGGCTGGGCGCCTTTCTCGAAGAGAATCCTGCCGTCGCCAAGCGCGTGGTGGCCAAGGCGATAGAAGCCGCGCAGGCCCGCGAGGCGGCCAGGAAAGCCCGCGACCTTGTGCGCCGAAAAGGCGCGCTCGACAGTTCAGCACTCCCAGGCAAGTTGGCAGACTGTCAGGAACGCGATCCGGCGCAGGCCGAGATCTACATCGTCGAAGGCGAGTCGGCAGGCGGGTCGGCCAAGCAGGGTCGCGACCGGCGATTCCAGGCGGTGCTGCCCATCAAGGGCAAGATCCTCAACGTTGAAAAGGCGCGCTTCGACAAGATGCTGGGCCACGAAGAGATCCGCACACTGATCGCCGCGCTCGGGTGCGGCATTGGTCCGGATGAGTTCAACGGCGCGAAGGTGCGGTATCACCGCATCATCATCATGACCGACGCCGACGTGGACGGCTCGCACATCCGCACGTTGTTGCTGACGTTTTTTTACCGCCAGATGCGCGACCTGGTGGACCGCGGGTATATCTACATCGCGCAGCCGCCGCTGTTTCGCGCGAAACGCGGCCGGCAGGAGTCGTTCATCAAAGACGAACGTCAACTGGAGCTGTTCCTGATTCGACGCGCCACTGAATCGCGCACACTGCTGTTGTCCAACGGCGCAGAGTTGTCTGGGGAGCCGCTCGAGCGACGTCTTGAAAAGTTGATCATGTTCCGCAAGTTCCTCCAGGTGGTTGAACGGCGCGGTCCGTCCCGCCGGGCTATCACCGCCCTGCTCGAAGGTGGCGCACGCGACAAGACCTTCTGGACCGACCGCGAGCTGGTTGAAGGGCTTGCGCGCCATCTGGAGCAGCCGCAGATTCTCACGAAGGTCGTTGACGATCCCGAGCATCACGCGTTGGCTGTGGTGATCACGGACAAGTCCTTCGGCTACGACAAACATCACCGGCTCGACCTGGATTTTGTGACGACCGGCGAGTTCCGCACGCTGGCCGCCGCGTATGTGGATATCCGCGAGTTGATGATGGGCCCGGTGGTCATCCGTACCACCGGCCACAGTGAATCGTCTGCCGACGTGGAGAACGCCGCCGAAGGTGATGCCGGCGTCGAGGCCACCGAACCAGAAGTCGCAGCCGCACCGGTCGTCGCCACACTTGCGGCAAAAGGCAAAGACGCCGACAGGCGTGTGGAGTCCATCGACGAACTGGTGGATTACTTCGTGTTGGCCGGCAAACGCGGGCTGGCGATCAACCGGTACAAGGGTCTGGGTGAGATGAACCCCGACACGCTGTGGGAAACCACCATGGACCCCACCAAGCGCACGTTGCTGCAGGTTCGCGCCGAAGACCACACCGAAGCCGACCTGATGTTCACTACCCTGATGGGCGACCAGGTCGAACCGCGCCGCAAGTTCATCGAAGACAACGCGCTCGACGTCAAGAACCTCGATATCTAAGTGCCCGACGCCATGGACCAGAATTCTCTCCAGCACATTCCCGTCAACATCGAAGACGAGATGAAGCGCTCGTACATGGATTACGCGATGAGCGTAATTATCGGGCGTGCGCTGCCTGACGTTCGCGACGGGCTGAAGCCCGCCAATCGACGCGTGTTGTATGCCATGCGACAGATGGGCCTGGCGTCGAATCGCCAGTATCGCAAGTGCGCCAAGATCGTCGGCGAAGTCATCGGCAACTACCATCCGCACGGCGACGCGCCCGCGTACGACACCCTCGTGCGCCTCGCGCAGGACTTCAGCATGCGGTACACCCTGGTGGATGGCCAGGGCAACTTCGGGTCGATCGACGGCGATCCGCCGGCCGCTTACCGTTACACCGAAGCCCGGCTCGAGTCGCTGGCCGAGGCCATGATGGCCGACCTCGACAAGGACACGGTCGATCACCGGCCGAACTTTGACGAGACCACCGAAGAGCCCACGGTCTTCCCGGCGCCGTATCCGAACCTGCTGGTGAACGGGTCAACGGGCATTGCCGTCGGCATGGCCACGAGCATTCCTCCGCACAACATGGGCGAGGTCATCGATGGCGTGCTCGCCGTGATCGACCTGCGCGAGGCCCCTGAGGAGGATCGGTTCCGTGCGGCGCTTCAAGCGATTCCCGCGCCCGACTTTCCTTCGGGCGGCACCATCGTCGGCCGCGCCGGCGTCTATCGTGCGTACCGTGAAGGCCGCGGCGGCGTGGTGGTGCGCGGCAAAGCCGCGTTCGAAGAAAACAAGAAGGGTGATCGCATATCGATCGTCATCACCGAGATTCCGTACCAGGTCAACAAGGCCACGCTGATCGCCGATACGGCCACGCTGGTCCGCGACAAGAAACTCGAAGGTATTTCGGATCTGCGGGACGAGTCGGATCGCGACGGCATGCGCATCGTGATCGAACTCAAGCGCGGCGAACTGCCGGATGTCGTGCTCAACAACCTCTACAAACACACCAAGCTGCAGATGAGCTACGGCATCACGCTGCTGGCCATCTCAGGTGGCCGGCCGCGGGTGCTGAACCTGCTCCAGATCATCGAGCTCTTCATCGAGTTCCGCAAGGAAGTTGTCCGGCGCCGGATCGAATTCGAGCTGCGCAAGGCCGAGGCGCGTGCTCATATTCTCGAAGGCCTGAAGATCGCCCTCGACCAGCTCGATGCGGTGATCACGCTCATTCGAAGCTCAAAGAATCCGGCTGAGGCCCGCGCGGGCCTGATGACGAACTTCGGCCTTTCCGAGCTGCAGTCCCAGGCCATTCTCGACATGCAGCTGCAGCGGCTCACCGGCCTCGA
>CAZAZR010000007.1:20671-55043 GCA_964489685.1 uncultured Solibacteraceae bacterium
ATCGTCGACGAGTTGGCCGACCTCGTGACGCTTATTGAGAAACTGCGCGCCATCCTCTCGAGCGACGCGTTGATCCTCGACATCATCGTCGAAGAGCTGAAGGCCGTTCGCGAGAAGTTCGGCGACGCCCGCCGCACCGAGATTGTTGAAGACAGCACCGACTTCCGTGTTGAAGACCTGATCGCCGACGAAGACGTCGTCATTACCTCAACGCAAACCGGGTACATCAAGCGCAGCGCTTTGGACGAATACCGCCAGCAGCGTCGTGGCGGCAAGGGCCTCATCGGCATGCAGACCCGCGACGAAGATGTGGTGCGCCATCTGTTCATCGCGAACACGCACGCCTATATCCTGATCTTCTCGGATCGGGGCAAGTGCTACTGGCTCAGGGTCTACGACGTCCCAGAGGTCAGCCGCAGCAGCAAGGGCAAATCGATCGCGAACCTGGTCCAGATGGCGGAGGGCGAAAAAATCGCGGCACTGCTCAAGGTGCAGGGCTTCCCCGACGAAGAAGACCGGCGGTTCATCGTGATGGGCACACAGCAGGGCACCATCAAGAAGACCGACCTTAAGGCATTTTCGAATCCACGGGCGGCCGGGATCATTGCCATTCAGGTGGATGACACCGACACGCTTATTGCGGTGGCGGAAACCGACGGCAAGAAAGACCTGGTCATCGGCACCAAGGACGGCATGGCCATTCGCTTCAGCGAAGACGATGCCCGGCCGATGGGCCGAACCGCGTACGGGGTCAGGGGCATCAGCCTGCGCGAGGGCGACCGCGTGGTGGCGATGGAGGTGGTCAGCGACGAAGCCACGCTGCTCACCGTTTGCGAAAACGGCTTCGGCAAACGGACCGAAGTGGCCGAATATCGCAAGCAGAACCGCGGCGGCATCGGTCTCAAAAACGTCCAAACCAGCGACCGCAACGGGCTGGTGGTCGGCATCGCCTGTGTCACCGACCAGGACGATCTGTTGATGGTCACCGAGCAGGGTCAGATCATCCGCATGCCCACCAGTGGCATGCGCGCCATCGGCCGGAACACGCAGGGTGTGCGGCTGATTGACCTGGCCGAAGGCGACCGCGTGGTCTCAATCGCCACGCTTATGCAGCTTGAGGATCCGGCAGAGACGCCAGAGACACCGGAGACCGCCGGGTCTGAAGACCCGGCCTCCGAAGAGTAGACGGCCGTCCCCTACGCTTTTTCCAGGGCCGCGTAGCGGGCGACCAGTTTCTTCGTGCCGACCGCGTTGAATTTGACGGTCACGCGCGTATCGTCGCCCTGCTCTTCAATGGCCAGGATTGTGCCGACGCCGAACTGCTTGTGGCGGACACGCAAACCGAGTTTCAAGCCAGTGGCCGACGACTGATCCTCGTCTTCGTAGGACGGGAACGGCGCGGCCTCTTTGACCTTGGGCCCTCCAAATCGTCGCGCGTACGGATTCCGCGTCTCATACCGCCCGCTGTTCCAGGCCGGTGCCGCCTTGGGCTCAACCCGTCGCATCAACTCCGGTGGTATCTCATCGAGAAAACGCGACGGCTCGGTGGACTGGTAGTCGCCAAACACCCGGCGTCTTGAGGCGCCCGTGAGAATCAACCGCTCCCGAGCCCTCGTCAGGCCCACGTAACAGAGGCGCCGTTCCTCTTCCACCTCGTCTTCGTCCTCGACTGATCGCGAGTGCGGGAACAACCCCTCTTCCATGCCGGCCACAATGACCACTGGGAACTCCAGCCCCTTGGCCGCATGCATCGTCATCATCCACACACGGGCGTCGTTTGAGCCCTGGGCCTCGTCGGCCTCAGACAGCAACGACAGGCGGTCCACGAATCCCCCCAGAGAGGCATCCGACTCGCGCGTCTCATACTCACGCGCCGCCGACACCAGCTCCATCAGGTTTTCGATGCGCGACTGCGCATCCTCGCTTCGCTCGTCGCGCAGGTCTTTCAAATACCCTGATCGGTCGAGGACCAGGCCCAGCGCGATCGACACGCTGGCGCTCGCACAATCCTCCGCCAAGGAGACCAGCAAGTCGCGGAAGCCCTTGAGCGGGGCCACGGCTCGGGCCGGCGCCTGCCGCTGGTCGAGCGCCACGACCAGCCTCGACCACATCGATCGCGACGAGGCCACCGGCTGTAATCCCGTGGCAAACAGCGGAGTGGTCAGGTGTTCGGACTGGTTGAGGTCGATCGCCTCAAGCGCCTCGATCACCGTCTTGCCAATGCCGCGCGTCGGCACATTGATCACGCGCCTGAAGCTCACATCGTCATGAGGATTCATGACGAGCCGCAGGTAGGCGAGCACGTCCTTGATCTCCTTGCGTTCGTAGAAGCGGACGCCGCCGATGATCTTGTAGGCGATGCCCTCTCGCATCAGCGCGTCTTCGATGGCTCGAGACTGCGCGTTTGTGCGATACAAGATCGCCGTCATGGTCCTGATGTCGAGCAAGCGGGTTTCGCGAATGGCGCTCGTGATGTAGTCGGCCTCTTCGATCTCGTCGCCGGCCCTGACATAGACAATGAGCTCGCCGCCCGTGCGATCGGTCCAGAGGCGCTTTTCCTTCCGGTTGCGGTTGACGCTGATGACGGCTGAAGCCGCGTCGAGGATGACCTGCGTGGACCGGTAGTTCTGCTCGAGTTTGACGACGGTGGCTTCGGGGAAGTCGTGTTCGAAATCGAGGATATTGCGCAGGTCTGCGCCGCGCCACTTGTAGATTGACTGGTCGGGATCGCCAACCACGCACAGGTTGCGGTGATGCTCGGCGAGCCGCTTGATGAGCATGTACTGCGGCCGGTTTGTGTCCTGGTACTCGTCGATGAGGATGTAGCGGAACTTGCGCGAGTAGAAGTTGCGCACCCGCTCGCTGGTCTCCATCAACTCGACGGTCTTGAGCAGGAGGTCGTCAAAGTCGAGCGCGCCGGCCTCGCCGAGCACGCGCAAATAATACTCGTAGACCTTTGAGACCTGCTGATCGCGCAGACTCCAGCCGCTCGACTTCATGTCCGTCGGCGTTTCCAGCCGGTTCTTGGCCTGGCTGATGCGCGACAAGGCGGCGCGGGGCGTCAGCATCTTGTCGTCGATGTCGGCGGCCCGCAGGGCTTGTTTGACGACCGCCAGTTGATCCGACGAATCGTAGATCACAAAGTCACGCGTCAGCCCGATGGCGGGGGCTTCGCGCCGCAGCAGACGCGCGCATAGCGCGTGGAAGGTGGAGAGCCAGACGTGCCGGCAATCTGCGCCCAGGAGTTCCTCAACGCGCGTGCGCATTTCTTGCGCGGCCTTGTTGGTGAAGGTCACCGCCAGCACTTCGTCCGGCGCCGCATGGCGGTTTGCCACCAGATGGGCGATGCGGACGGTGATGACCCGGGTCTTACCCGAGCCCGCGCCTGCAAGAATCAGCAAGGCGCCTTGCGTGTGTTGCACCGCGTCGCGTTGCGAGGGGTTCAGTGAGGCGAGTGCGTCCATCCGAAGTGTACGAGGATATCACCCGCGCTTCGTCAAACCGGTGCGCCCCGATCTTTAGAGGTACCCACCTATTCGACCGTGACGCTTTTGGCGAGGTTTCTCGGTTGATCGACATCACACCCGCGCCGCACCGCGATGTGGTACGCCAGCAACTGGAGCGGCACCGTCAGCAGAATCGGCATCAGCAGGGGGTCGGCGTCAGGTACCGTCAGGACCACGTCGGTCACAGGGTCGAGAATGTCATCAAACGCACGGGCGTGTGACACGTTGGTGACCACAACCACCTGGCCGCCACGGGCCTTGGCTTCCTGGATGTTACCCACCATCTTCTCGAACACGTGGTCGTCGGGCGCCAGCGCCACAATCGGCAGGTCATCGTCAATGAGTGCGATGGGGCCGTGCTTCATTTCTCCGGCTGGATACCCTTCGGCGTGGATGTAGGAGATCTCCTTGAGCTTGAGGGCGCCCTCGAGCGCGATGGGGTAGTTGATGCCACGGCCCAGGTAGAGAAAGTCGCGTTTGTGGCACAGGCGATCGGCCAGTGCCTCGATCACGCTGTTGGACTTGAGCGTCTCTTCAATCTGCACCGGCAACTGGTCCAGACCCTGTAGCAACTGGCGCGCTCGGTCTTCGCCAAGCAGGCCCCGCACCTGCGCCAGGTGAACGGCCAGCATCTGGAGGGCCACGAGCTGCGCCGTAAACGCCTTTGTGGACGCCACGCCGATCTCAGGACCGGCGTGTGTGTAGACCGTCCCCTCGGCCTCTCGCGTCACCATGCTGCCCACGACATTGCAGATCGCAATGCTCCGTGCGCCTTTGTGTCTGGCCTCTCGGAGTGCGGCCAGCGTGTCGGCGGTTTCGCCAGACTGGGTGATGACGATTGCCAGGGTTCGCCTGTCCACGAACGGATCGCGATAGCGGTATTCTGATCCGTAGTCCACCTCGACAGGCAGGCGCGCCAGGTCCTCAATCAGGAACTTGCCCACCAGCGCCGCATGCCACGAGGTGCCGCACGCCAGCACGACCACCCGATCGATGGTGCGCAAGGCGTCGGCATCAAGATGCATCTCGTCCAGGAACACGCGGTTGGATTCAACCGACGCACGGCCCAGCACGGTCTCTCGAACCGCCCAGGGTTGCTCGTGGATCTCCTTGAGCATGAAATGCGGGTAGCCGGCCTTTTCGGCCATCGCGGGGTCCCAGGTGATCGTTTGCGCCGCACGCCCAACGGGCGTGCCTTCAAACGTCGAGAACGCCGCCCCAGCCTTGGTCACCACCACCATCTGACGGTCGTCGAGAAACACAACGCGCCGCGTATGGCCCAGAATCGCGGTGACATCCGACGCCACGAAATACTCATCGTCGCCCAGGCCGACAATCACAGGCGGGCCATTGCGCACGGCCACGATTGTGTCGGGCTCGTCGGCCGAAATCAGCACCAGCGCGAAGAGGCCCCGCAGCTGAGAGAGGGCGCGGCGAACCGCCGCCACGAATCCGTCACCGCGCGTTTCCCTTTCGACCAGATGCGCCACAACTTCCGTGTCGGTCTCGGTGACGAACGTGTGTCCCTGACCCACCAGCGTGCGTTTGAGCTCGAGGTAGTTCTCGATGATGCCGTTGTGGACCACCACGATCCGCCCCGTACAGTCGCGATGGGGATGGGCATTCTCCTCGGTCGGTCGGCCGTGTGTGGCCCAGCGCGTGTGGCCAATGCCGTAGTCACCCTGGATTGGATGGGCGGCCAGTACGTCTTCGAGCCGCGACAGTTTGCCCGCGCTCCGTCGAAGCTCCAGGATGCCGTTGCGCACCACGGCGACTCCGGCAGAGTCATAGCCGCGATACTCAAGTTTGCGCAGTCCCTCAATCAGAATCGGCAGCGGGGGTTTCGCGCCGACGTATCCAACAATGCCGCACATGACGCTAGTGGCCGCTCTTTGTGGCAGCGCGACTGGCGTTGCGTTTCGCCACCCACCCGGGCTTGACCACCTGCCGGCCACGCGCGATGGCCAGCGCGCCCGCCGGCACATCGGAGGTGATCGACGACCCGGCGCCCACGTAGGCGCCCTTCCCAATGGTCACGGGCGCAATGAGCTGCGAATCACTGCCGATAAACACCTGGTCTTCGATGACCGTCGTGTGTTTATGCTCGCCGTCGTAGTTGCATGTGATGGTGCCGGCGCCGATGTTCACACCTTCGCCAATTGTTGCGTCACCGAGGTACGAAAGATGGCTGGCTTTCGACCCTCTCCCCAGAGTCGTCTTCTTCAGTTCCACAAAGTTGCCGACGCGTGCGGAAGGTCCGATCACCGACTGCGGTCTGACGTGCGCCATCGGCCCGATTGACGCGCCCTGGCCCACCGTCGAGTCAACAATCACGCAGTAATCAAGCACCACCACGTCGTCTTCAACCGACGTGTTCGTGAGCCGGCTGCCGGCATGAATGCGACAACGTTCGCCAATAACCGTCCTGCCTTCGAGCCGCACACCCGGGCCAAGCACCGTATCGGCACCGACCGTGACATCCGCATCGATGTAGGTGGTGGCGGGATCCTCCATCGTGACCCCGCCCACCATCAACAGCCGATTCTTTCGCTGGCGGACAATCAGTGACAGGTCAGCCAGGTCCTGGCGACTGTTCACGCCCCGCAGTTCGTCCGCGCTGTCCAGGCAGAGGCTTTCCACGCGCTGCTTCTTCTGCCGATACATCGCGACCAGATCGGTCAGGTAGTACTCACCTTGGGCGTTATCCGTCGCCAGGTCGTGCAGGTGGCTGAACAGCGACCGCAACGACAGAGCATAGATGCCACTGTTGAACTCTGTGATGGCGCGTTGTTCTGCCGACGCGTCACGTTCCTCGACGATGCGCTCCATGCGACCGTCGGAGCCGCGGACAATGCGCCCGTAGCCGTAGGGATCCGCTAGTTCCGCCGTCAGCACCGTCATCGCGGCCTTGGCGCCGCGATGCGTCTCGACCAGCCGCAGCAGCGTCCCCGGCTCCAGCAGCGGGACGTCGGCGTAAACCAGGAGCACATCGCCCTTCAGACCTTTCAGGACCGGTTCGGCCTGCAACAAGGCGTGGCCGGTTCCCAATTGGGGTGATTGGACGACGTATTGGAGGTTTGGCCGATTGGCCAGTGCGGCCTTGACTTGTTCCGAGCCGTGACCGACCACAAGCGTGGTTGAGGCGGTTTCGAGATGGTCAACGGTAGTCAGAACGTGCTCGATCACCAGGCGGCCAGCCAGGGGATGCAGCACCTTCGGGGTGTCGGATTTCATCCTGGTGCCCTTGCCGGCCGCCAGGATCACGATGTGGAGATCGGTCATTCTTCGTGATTATCGCTTGAGCGCTTGGCGAGGATTCGGCCTTTTTTCAGGAGTTTACGGACCTTTGCGCCAGGGATTCCAAAGTGCGTGGCGGCCAGATTCAGCGCGGCCTCATCACTGAGAGCCATTCGGTCTGTTATTTGACCAACAAACAGGGCTACGAGTGAGGCGTCAGGCTCAGGTCTTTCGATATCCTTACCGGGCCCAACCACCACGACGAACTCGCCTTGTTCTCTAATTGGCGCTACATTATCCCATATAACCAAATTTTCATTCATCTTCGTCAGCTCTCTGGCTACCAAAATCTGTCGTTTGCCCACATATTCAAACGCTTCGGCCATGGTTCTGGCGATCCGGTGGGGAGATTCATAGAACACTGCGGTTGCCGGCTCGTTCGCGAGCCTGTCGAACCAGCGGTCTCGAGCCGCACCGCCTGTTGGCGGGAATCCCAGGAACGCGAACTTGTCGGCGGGTTGGCCAGAAACTGAAAGGGCAGCGGCCACCGCGCTGGCTCCGGGGATTGGCACCACCTTGATCCTGGCCGCTCTGGCCGCTGCCACCAGGTGATATCCGGGGTCGGCGATGGTGGGTGTTCCGGCGTCGGAAACCAGGGCGACGTTCACGCCTGACTCGAGTTTCGCGATGAGGTGCCCTGTTTCCCGGCTCTCATTGTGTTCATGCAGACTGACCAGAGGCTTCCGGACCTCGTAGTGCGCCAGCAGCTTGGATGTGCGGCGGGTATCCTCGGCCGCAATCAGGTCCACCTCCTGCAGGGTGCGCAGGGCCCGAAACGTCAGGTCTTCGAGGTTGCCGATGGGTGTGGCGACGACATAGAGGGTGCCGACCATGGGTCTGGGCAGCAAGTGTATCTATAATTAGGGGTTGTCCGAGGAGACGAGATGCCACTCTACGAATATCAGTGTGACGCGTGCGGCAATCGATTCGAGCGGATCCGGAAGTTCTCCGATCCGCCGCTGGACGAACCGTGTGGCGAGTGTGGCGGGCATGTCACGAAGTTGATCTCGTCGCCGGCCATCCAGTTCAAGGGCAAGGGATGGTACGTCACCGACTACGCGAAGTCGGGCTCCACCGGCGATTCGAAGACGGCAGCGGCGACGTCTGAAGCGAGTGCCGACGCACAGTCGGATGCCAAAAAGAAAGATGCGTCGGCCGAGGGCAAAACCGAGACGAAATCCGAGACGAAGTCTGAGCCAAAGGTCGAAGCCAAGTCCGATTCGGCTGCAAAGCCGGCGGCTCCGGCTGCAACCACTTCGAAACCCGAGAAGGCCTCGTAGCGGTCAGGCCCGCCCTAGCTGACGGTCTTCATGTACTCGCGCAGAGGGCCGGCAAGGTCTGGCCGTTGAAGCGCGAAGTACAGCACGGCCTTCAGAAAACCCAATTTATTCCCCGTGTCGTGCCGGACGCCGGTGACCTCGCACGCGTACACGGGCCGGTCCTTGAGCAACCGCTTCAGCCCGTTCGTCAGCTGAATCTCGCCGCTGCGGTCTTCCCGGGTGGCGCGCAAGGCGCCGAAGATGTCGGGCGTGAGGATGTAGCGCCCGATAATGGCCAGGTCTGACGGCGCCTGTTCGCGCGGTGGCTTTTCCACCATGTCGGTCACCTGGTAGACGCCCGGCCGCATCGTCTCTGCCGCGATCACGCCGTAGTTCGAGATGTCTTCCGGCCGCACGCGTTCCACCAGAATCACCGGGCCATCCACCTCGTCGAACACCTTGATCATCTGCGCCAAGGCCGGCGGCGTTCCATCAATGACGTCGTCGGCCAGGATCACGGCAAAGGCCTCGTCACCCACCAGAGGCTCGGCCATCAGCACGGCGTGGCCCAGGCCCAGCGGTTCGCCCTGCCGGACGTACGAGACATTGATCAGGTCCGAGACCTTCCTGATCTCCGCCACCAACTCGGTCTTGCCGCGGGCGGTGAGGAAAGCTTCAAGCTCGAACGCGACATCGAAGTGATCTTCAATCGCGTTTTTGCCGCGGCCGGTGATGATGATGATGTTCTCGACGCCGGAGGCCAGTGCCTCTTCTACCCCGTACTGGATGATGGGCTTGTCGACGAGCGGCAGCATTTCCTTGGGCTGCGCCTTGGTGGCCGGCAGGAAGCGAGTGCCCAGCCCAGCGGCCGGGAAGACGGCTTTACGAACACGGGACGGCATTGTCAGCATCGTATCGCACCGGCGCGACAGGGCGGTATAGCATGACTGGATGCTGGACCCCGCGTTTGTCCGAGACAATCCCGAGCTGGTGGCATCTGGTCTGCGCACCCGGGGCCTGGATCCCACCGCCGACCTTGCCACCCTCGGTGGTCTTGAGTCCGCGCGTCGGCGTCTCTTGCCTGAGGTGGAGGGACTCAAGCGCGACCAGAACGCTTCCGGAGAGGCGGTGGCGCGCGCGAAGAAGGCCGGGGAGGATCCGAGCGCGGTGTTTGCCGCGAACAAGGCCCGCGGCGGCCGCATCAAAGAGCTGGAAGCCGAACTCGCGACCATCCAGACGCAGCGGGATGCACTGCTGTTGACGTTGCCGAACCTGCCGCACGAGAGTGTGCCGGTTGGCGCGTCGGCTGATGACAATGTGGAGGTGAGGCGGTGGGGCACGGCGCCTGCGTTCACGTTCACGCCGAAGCCGCACTGGGACCTGGGTGTGGACCTGGGCATTCTGGATTTTGAGCGCGCCACGCGGATGTCTGGCGCGCGGTTTGCCGTCCTGATGGGCGCCGGGGCCAGGCTTGAGCGGGCTCTTATCAATTTCATGATCGACCTGCACACCGAGGAGCACGGCTATCGTGAGGTGGAGCCCCCGTTCATGGTCAACCGTCAGGCGCTGACGGGCACAGGCAACCTCCCGAAGTTTGAGCAGGACCTCTTCAAGATCGCGGGTGACTGGGACTTGTTCCTGATTCCGACGGCCGAGGTGCCGCTCACGAACCTGCACCGAGAAGAGATTCTTGACGGGCGACTGCTCCCATTGAAATACACGGCCTACACGCCGTGCTTTCGCAGCGAGGCCGGGTCGTATGGCGCCGACGTGCGCGGCCTGATCCGCCAGCATCAATTCGACAAGGTCGAGCTCGTGAAGTTCGCAACGCCCGAGCAGTCACATGATGAACTGGAAGCGCTGACGCGCAACGCCGAGACCGTGCTGGAGCGACTCGGGCTTTGTTATCGGCGCATGCTGCTTTGTACGGCAGACATGGGCTTTGCCTCTGCGAAGACGTATGACATCGAAGTGTGGCTGCCCAGCCAGAACGCGTTCCGCGAAATTTCTTCTTGTTCAAACACCGAAAGCTTCCAGGCGCGACGCGCCCAGATTCGCTTCCGGCCCGACGGCACAGGCAAGGCCCAACTCGCGCACACGCTCAATGGCTCGGGCCTCGCGGTGGGGCGAACGCTCATCGCGATTCTTGAGAATTACCAGCAGGCCGACGGGTCGGTCGTCGTGCCCGATGCGCTGCGCCCGTACATGCGCGGCCTCCAGGCGATTACGCCTGAGTGAGTCTTGGCGTCGCTTTCATCCGCTTGACCGACTGTTGGATGAGTTTCTTCAGCGTCGGCATGTGGATATCCGAGAGTCGCTTGACGTAGAGACACGACTGTCCCGTCGAATGTTTCCCGAGTTTCTCCATCAGCTCAGGAAACGGTTCGTAGCCTGACATCAAATACAACGTCAGGTTCTGCTTGCGCGGCGAGAAGCCGGCCAGGAACCACTCCATTTCTTTGCCGTCTCGGTAGCGATACTGGAACTGGCCGTAGCCCACGATGGTTGGACCCCACATGCGGGGCTGGCTTCCAGTCACCTGCTTGAACAGTGCCTGCAGCGCCTTGCAGTCCTTGCGCCGGTCTTCATCCTTGATGCCCGCAATGAACGCGCTGACGCTGGCGCCGGTCTTGTGTGTCTTGAGCTCAGCCATGGCCGGAGTCTACCTGATTACCAACAGTCGATAGTTGGCTGCGTGCAGGAACTGGATGCCGTCCTCCATGACAATGGCGCTGTCTTCGATGGGGATGCGAAGCTTCTTGCCACCCCATTCCACAATCGGCGAGTAGGCGAAGTACTCAAACGAGAACATGTGCTGCCGATGCAGAGTGAACGTCTGTTGAAACGGCTGCCAGGTGGTCATGGATGGCCCGACATCATGGCCGGCATTGCCGACCGGATGAAAACCGTAGGCCACATCGGTCTTACTGTCCGCGTTTGGGCGATTGAACGCGATGGTGCCGAACCCGGCTGCGACCAGAGCCGCATCCATCGCCTTCATGGTGTCGGTGGCTGTTCGACCAGGCTGAAGCGCGGGTTTGATGGCATCGCGGACCGTGATGGCCTTGTCGAACGCCGACTGGATGCTGGCGGGCGGGCGCGTCTCTCCGGGCTTGAGCACGTAGGCCACGCGCTTCACATCGGTCGCCATGTTCATCAACACGACGCCCCAGTCAATCATGACCACATCACCCGGCTGGACGATGTACGAGCTGGACGTGGCCACAATGCCTTCAGGGCCGGTGACGTAAACGGATGGCATGTCGAACGACGAGCCCAGTCCGCGTTCCAGCAGGCGGTCCTGCAACCACCACGCCGCTTCCTCCAAGGAGGTCTTGCCCGGCGTGATCACCTCGTTCGAAAGCGCACGTTCGGCGAGCTGCACAGCCAGCCCCGCCGCTTCACCATAGGCGACAATTTCGCTGGCGACGCGGTGCGACCGGAAGTCGCTCACCACCCGCTCAGCGCTGACCAGCCGTGACGCGTACGGTTCGCCCAGCGTTGCGATCAGGTGCTGGTGCATCGCGTGCGAGAGCCCATCGGCCGTGCCCATCTCCTGAGAGATGTTCACGCCGATCCGCTTCGGATCACGCGCACGCACGAACTGCAACAGCATCGACGACGGCCCGACGATGTCGTAGGCGCCTGACTGCTGAAGCATGTAACCAGAGGGACCCAGCGCGGCTCGTTCGATTCTCGCAGTGCCTCGATCGGTGAAGACGTAGTAGCCCACCCCGGTCACGTACCCACGGCCGAGGTCTTCCCACAGCGGGTCTGTGTGGTTCTCCTTCACCGCCACGATCCACATGTCGATGCCGTGCGCCCGCATCGCCTTCGGCAGGATCTGCTCGAACTTGTCGAGACGAATCTGCCGCTGCAGCTCCCACCGCCGCCGGGCCTCCTGGGCGGACAGGGATGAACCGGCAACGACGACGATCAGCATCAGCAGCAGGGGCCGTACGAATAAGGAAGGTCGCATCGTGGCAGCATTCTAAGGCTTTCCAGCGTCGCCGCCCAAGGCTCTTGAACCATCGGCGCGCGTAGTAGACACTTATCCCCGCCATGACCTGTGGGCCCCTACGACTCCTCGCGACCTTCACGGTTGCCGCTGCCACAGTCAGCGCGTGCGGCGGTTCGTCTTCGGTCGAACCCGCCGCTGAACCGGCGCCCGTGCCGACGGTGTTTGTCGCCCGCGCGTTGCGCGACATCATCGTGCCACGAACGCCGGAGCGGGTCTCGCGCGGCAAGTACCTCACCGAGGGCCTGCTTCAGTGTTTTGTCTGCCACTCCGAGCGAGATTGGACCAAGCCGGGCGCTCCGCCAATTCCGGCCACGAAGGGCGCGGGCGCGGTCTGGCCTGGCCGGCCCTGGCTTGTGGCGGCCAACCTGACGCCGGACACTGAAACGGGCATCGGCCGCTGGACCGACGACATGCTGCTGCGCGCCATTCGCGAGGGCATCGGCCACGACGGCCGCACGCTGCATCCGCAAATGTGGTCCTCGTCGTTCCGCGCACTGTCGGACCCGGACGCCGAAGCGGTTGTGGCCTACCTGCGATCGCTGAAGCCCATTCGCCGCGCTCTGGCGCAGACGACCATTCCAGCAGATGAAGCGACAGGCCTCGCCGTACCAGAGCCGCTGATGGCACCGGTGCCTCCTGTGACATCGCACGACGTCGTCCAGAAGGGCCGACACCTTGCGCTGCTGGCCGACTGTGCGGGTTGCCACACGTCCTGGTACACCCCGAAGAATCCCGGCCTGTTTGGCGGTGGCAACCTGGTCACACGGGCCGAGCGCACCTCGTACAGTTCCAACCTCACGAGTGATCCGTCTGGGCTGGCGCACTATGACGAGAACATCTTCCGCGAGGTCATGCGCACGGGTCGCGCGAAAGGGCGGGAACTGAGTTCGATCATGCCGTGGACCGTGTTCAAGAACCTCAGCGACGACGACCTGAACGCGATCTTTGCGTATCTGCGCGCGGTGACGCCCGCCAAACACGTGATCGACAATATCGATGCGCCGTCCGCGTGCGCCATCTGCGGCGGGGTGCACCCGCTTGGCAAATACAATCGACCGCGGGAACGGATGCTCATTGACTATCCGCTGCCGCTGGTCGCGGACACGGTGGGGATATATCGCTTCGATGACGGCTTTCGCCTCACCATGGCGATTGAGCAGGGGAAGTTCCGCCTCAAGTTCAACGACGGCAAGAGTTGCAACCTGGTCACTGAGAATCGAGACACCTTCTTCTGCGAAGGTGATATCGACCACTTCGAGTTCATTCGCGACGGCCGCGGTGCCGTGACACACGTCTTGAACAACCGGACGGATATCGGCATTCGCATGACGAATCGATAGTTGATGACCTGCCCCAACTGCCGTGCAGGGATGACGTCGGTCACGCTCGAGGGCCACTACGGACGTCCTGTGCCCATCGACTATTGCGAATCGTGTCAGGCATTCTGGTTCGATGGACACGAAAGCCTGCAACTGTCGCCAGCCTCGGTCCTGCGCCTGTTTCGTATTGTGGGTGACGCCGGTGGTCGCGCCCGGGCGCCGCTGTCGAACCTTGCGGCATGCCCACGGTGTCATCGGCCGCTGCTGGTTACACACGACCAGCAACGCCAGTCGACATTCGACTACCGCCGTTGCCCCGAGGAACATGGCCGCCTGATCACCTTCTTCAACTTTCTGCGGGAGAAGGACTTCATCCGGCCGATGTCCAGCGCGCAGCTCGACGAACTTCGCAAGAACCTGCAGACGGTGAACTGCTCGAATTGTGGGGCGCCAATCGATCTGGCAACGGCCACCGTGTGTGCCCATTGCGGGTCGCCACTGTCGATTCTGGATGTGGGTCAGGCAGAGGCGTTGGTGGCCAGGCTTCGCGGAGCGTCCGATCAGGCCCGCACGGTCGACCCTGCGTTGCCGCTGAATCGCGAGCGGGCCAAACGCGATGTAGAAGCCGCGTTTGCCGCCTTCGAACGGCAGCCGGGCTGGTACGGTACGGCGTCAAGCCAGGGACTCGTGAATGCGGCGATCGGCGCCTTCACACGCTGGCTGCAATAGAAGACGTAAAGGCCTATCGCCGCAGGTCGAACAGCGCCATCTCCTTCAGATTGCGCACGAGCAGCCGACCGTCGGAGAACGCCGGGTGGTTCCATGTCTTGCCATCGAGCACCGGGAATCGTGTGACTTCCACGTGCCGCTCCGGGGTGGCGCGCACGAGGGCCAGATCCCCGTCTTCGGTCAGCACAATGATGTGGCCACTGGCCAGCGCGATCTGGCCGTAGCCATAGCGGCCGCCTTTCCATTTCACGGTGCCTGTCTCAACATCGAGGCACGCGAGGATGCTTTCATCGAGCCCGTAGATGTGACCTTCGAAGAGCACCGAGCTGCTGAACTGGTTCTTCATCCGGTTGTTCTTCCAGACTTCGCGAACGGTACCCTGTCCACCGGCCATCGTGACCTCGATGACGGCCGCGCCTTTGTCGTAGCCCGAGGACACGAACACCCGGTTGCGCCCAATCACGATGGGCTGTCCCGCGTTGACGTCGTACATCGTGACCCACGGATATTCCCAGAGCACCGACCCGTCAGCGGTGGCAAGCCCCATGAGGCGCGCGGCACTCACTACAAGAATCTGGCGCACGTCATCGATGGTGACGAGCATCGGCGACGCATACGCCTGGCGATCGCTCAGCGCAGACCAAAGGGGCTTACCGGTGCGATGGTCATACGCCGCCACACTATGGTTCCTGGTCCCACCGGGTAGGACGACAAGCGCGTCGTCAACGATGAGCGGCGATGCGGACATGCCCCACTGCACATTGGTCGCGCCCGCGTCGGTGAGCATGTTCGTGCGCCAGATCATGCGGCCGGTGGACGCGTCGAGCGCGCGCAGTTCGCCTTGCGCGCCTTGCGCGTAGACGAACCCATCGAAGTACGTGGGCGTGGCGCGCGGGCCGTCGCCCCCCATGAACTCTTTGAACTCGGCAGACCACTTGGAGGTCCACCGCTCGCGCCCGGTGGCCACGTCGTAGGCGGCCACCACTTCCTGGTTCCCGCGTTGCTCAATGGTGAACGCGAGGTCCAGTCCGTTGACCCTCGCCGTGACGAAGGACGCATATCCGCCGCCGACAGGCTGTTTCCAGACTGGTGTCAGCGTGCCGTTGGGCCAGGACGTCTGAATCGGGCGGGCCGTGTAGTGGCCGTCGCGGGCCGGGCCCCGAAAGTCGGACCAGTCGGGCGCCGCCGTTGTGGCCGACCTGACCGGTGAATCGGGCGTCGCCACGTCTGGTGCCGCCGGAGCGACGGCTCCTGCCGGCGTCGCCGGGGCCTGAGCGACGCGATGGCGTTCGATGGCCCGGGCCTGCGCCAGGGCCGGCGTGACAAAAGCGAGTCGCGGAGTGCCGCCACCGTAGACCACCACGCGGAGGCCGAAGAACTGGTACAGCACGGCGCCCGTGACGCTGATCAGCGCGGCCGCGATGCCGACCACCCTGAGGATTCGCATGCGTGTGAACATCGGCCTGAGCGTACTACGGGAAAACCCGTGGGCTACACTGGTACGAGCGCGGAGGGATGGCCGAGTGGTTGAAGGCGGCGGTCTTGAAAACCGTTGTGCGGGAAACCGTACCGGGGGTTCGAATCCCTCTCCCTCCGCCATCCTTCGCGAAGCGCTCGCTATTTATCCGCCGTCACCAGGAGCGAAGCGACTGTCAGGCGAAGGCGGCCGGCTCCGCCTCGCCGGGCTTCAAGGAAGGCTATACGCTCGCCACTCCCATGCCCATGCACACTGGTTCACGCCTTGGTCCCTATCACATCGTCGCGCCCATCGGTGCCGGCGGAATGGGTGAGGTATACCGCGCGCGCGATACCAAGCTCAATCGTGACGTGGCCATCAAGGTACTGCCGGCGCACCTGGCGGCAGACGATGCGGCGCGCGCGCGCTTTGAGCGCGAGGCGCAGGCCGTGGCCGCCCTGTCGCACCCCAACATCCTGGCGCTGCACGATTTCGGATCCGATCAGGGCATTGCGTACGCCGTCACCGAACTGCTCGAAGGCAGCACATTGCGTGAGCGCATGGTCTCAAGCCCGCTGCCGCCGCGCAAGGCTGTCGAGTATGGCCTGCAGATCGTGCGCGGCATCGCCGCCGCGCACCAGAAGGGCATCATCCACCGCGACCTGAAGCCCGAGAACATCTTCATTACCAACGACGGCGTCGTGAAGATTCTCGACTTCGGTCTCGCCAAGACAGGCGGAAGTGGGACGTCAGGCGGCCCGGATGTGGGCGAGACGCAGATTGCATCAGGCACCATGCCGGGCACGGTGCTCGGCACCGTCGGCTACATGTCGCCTGAACAAGTGCGCGGACAGGCCCTTGACCACCGCACGGACATCTTCTCGTTCGGCGCTGTCCTCTACGAGATGCTGACCGGCCGGCGCGCGTTCCGCGGTGATTCGCATGTGGAAACGATGAACGCGATCCTCAAGGAGGATCCGCCGGAGTTCAGTGAGATTAATCCGAATCTGCCAGGCTCGCTCGATCGCATCATCCGCCGTTGCGTCGAGAAGATGCCCAACGACCGGTTTCACTCTGCGCACGACCTGGGTATTTCACTCGAAGCGATCTCGGGGGGATCGTCGCAGAGCTCCTCATCGATCAGTGCAATCTCCGGCGTAGGCCTGGTGCCGGCCGCAACGGCGAAGCGCGGGATCTCTCCACTGGTCGCCGTCGCCGCCGTCGTCATCGCAGTGGCCGGATCCCTGTTCGCGGGACGAGCGCTGTGGAGCGCTGGGCCTTCAATGGTCGCTGATTTCGCAAGGCTGACATACCGGCGTGGACCCGTCTTGTCCGCCCGCACGGGCATCAGCGGCTACGCGCGACCCGGGACGCTGGCACGCGCGCCGCTGTCGGGCGGCGCGTCCCGAGACGTCCTCGAGGGCGTGCAGGATGCCGACTGGCTGCCCGACGGCTCCGACCTTGTGGTGTCGCATCTGGTCAATGGCAAGTATCAGCTGGAGTTCCCGATCGGCAAGGTCATCTACGAGACCACCGGATGGATCAGCCATGTGCGCGTCTCACCCGACGGCCAACGAGTGGCGTTTCTTGATCAACCAATCGTTGGCGATGACCGAGGCAGTCCGGCCGTGATTGATGCGTCGGGCAAGAAGCAGAACTTCCCCGTCGAGTGCGAGAGCACGCAGGGCATTGCGTGGACCCCGTCCGGGAAGGAAGTATGGTTCACGTGCGCGTCGAAGGGATTGTGGCGCGCGTTGCTGGCCGCAACGCTCGATGGCCGAGTGCGCTCGGTGCTGCAGGTGCCGGGCAGCCTTTTTCTGGCGGATATCGGCGCGGACGGCGCCGTGCTGCTGACCCACGACAACGCGCGCCGCGGCATGGTGGGGCTGGCGCCCGGCGAGACCACGGAGCAGGATCTGTCGTGGCTCGATTGGTCGCAACCAGCGATGTTATCCGACGATGGACGGACATTGCTCTTTACCGAGGAGGGCGAGGGGGGCGGCGCCGGCTACGGCGTGTTTCTTCGGAAGACCGATGGATCGCCGGCCGTGCGGCTGGCGACAGGCGAAGGGCTGGCGCTTTCGCAGGACGGCCGCTGGGTGATCACGCAGAAGCTCGATCCGTCACCGGCACAGTTATGGCTCACCCCGACCGGCGCAGGCCAGGCACGTGCATTGACCAACGATGACTTCACGCATGTGAACGCGCGATTCCATCCGGACGGCAAACGTTTTGTCTTCGTGGGATTCAAACCGAACGAGTCACCGCGAACCTGGATTCAGGCGATCGATGGCGGCGCGCCAGCGCCGGTCACTCCGGAGGGTGTTGCGGGTCTGCTCGTCACACCTGATGGCACGAAGATCCTCGCGCGTGACAAGGACGGGCAACGCAAGCTCTTTCCGATCGATCCAAAGACCGGGGCCCCCGTGTCCGTGCCGGTCCTTGAGCCTGCCGATGCCATAATTCGCTTCACCGCCGACGGCCGCAGCATCATGGCCCGTCGCGCCGCCGGCGGCGGTGCCGTGCAGGTCTTCAAGATCGACTTCGCCACTGGCGCTCGCACGCCAGTGCGCACGATCTCTCCTTTGGTGGAATCGGTCGGCCAGGGCGGCATCGGTCAACTCCTGATGAACGGCGACGGCAGCGCGTACGTGTACGGCTATGGCGTCACGCACTCCGACCTGTTTCTGGTGAAGGGATTGAAGTAGGGCGCTACCGCTTCTTCTCGAGTGCGGCGCGCCAGTTCCTGACGATGGTGATGGCACCTGGGCCAGAGCGCTCAGGGACAATCGCCAGAAACCGCTGCCGGTCAGGCATCGCGTCCATCCAGACGATATTGGGCGGAAGTGTGGCGAGTTGTATGGGCGTCCCGGGTCGCAGTGTGTCGCCGGGCTCGAGGTCTGCGCGCCAGAGGCTGCGCACATGGTCGTCAAGAAACAACAGACGCCGTCCGTCGCGCGTCCGCCACGCAAGCGAGCCGCCCTCCTGCGAGACCTGCACTTTGTGGCCCGGTGCGGGGAACGACTGCACATAGACTTCGAAGCGGCCGGTCACGTCGGACGTGTACGCCAGCCAGCGCCCGTCCGGGGACGGCGGCCCGCCATTGTCGCGCGTTGGTCCACGCAGATAGGGGGTGAGGTTCCCTTTGCCCGATGCGGGCAGCAGCCAGATGTTCTGTGCGGAACCAGCGTCGAGCTGGGTGACCTGGATCCACTGGTCGTCGGGTGACCACCCGCTCGGGCCCTTGAACGGCACCTCGCTGCGAAAGAAGGCCGACTCCGGCGCGGGGTCGGCAACCGACTTCATGAAGAGATCCTGAAACCCGTCCCGGTCAGACGAGAAGATGACGCGCGTGCCATCTGGCGACCAGATCGGTGTGTCGTTCCGACCGTGGCCGGACGAGAGAGGCAATGCGCCGCCGCGCGACAGGTCCACGAGCCAGATGCTCGATTCAGACGGAGACGTAGAGCGGACGAGCGCCGCGTACATGCCGTCCGGCGAAATGGTGGCCGTTTCGTAGTGACCGGGCGGTACATTGAGCGTGCCCGTGATGCGGCCGGTGGCATCCATCCACATCGGCGTGGTGTTTGTGGACGGCGCCGAGAAATACGCGAGTGATCCCGACAGAGAAACGGACGCCGATCGGCCCGCCGTAAAGGAGAACTGCGGATCAAGAATATTGGTCGGTTCGTCGTCCTGTGACACCGGGTCGCCTGTGAGCTTCAGCGTCTTCGGGTCAAACGGCTGCGCGACCAGCACGCCCTCCCGCGCGTAGAGAAGCCAACCAGGGTCCGCGTACACCGGCGCACCTTCCATCGATCCCACAAGGGTCCGCGTCTCGTCCTTCAGCGAACCCGCAAAGATATCGAACTTGCCGTTCTTGCCAGGAAGCGAGGCATAAAGAAAGTGCTCGCCGTCAGGTAGAAACACCGGGAAGCGGTGACCGAATTCCTTCCGTGACGCATCGAGCTTTGTCGCGGGTGCAACCGTTCCACCACTGGCCGACACGCGAGAGAGCGGTCCGCCGGCGTCGGCCGCAAAGACGATCACGTTCGATGGGCTCCAGGTCGCGCCGCGCGCGCCAGGCGCCTCGCCCAGAACCTCCGGACGTCCGCCCGAGGCGGCGATGGTTTTCAGTTTAGTGCTGGTGAAGAATCCAATGCGCCGGCTGTCGGGCGACCAGAAAGGCAGCGCCGCGCCATCACCACCCTCGAGACGACGCGCGGACATCGAATCGAGCGACCGGACCCAGAGCTGAGACTCCGACTGGGTCGCGCTGCCGACGACAAACGCGACCATCGTGCCGTCTGGCGAAATGGCCACGCCATTCGAATCGGGATAGAGGGCCGCGCCCGCGGGAGCGAGGACGGACAGGCGCAGGACCTCGGCACTGCCGGCGGCCCCTGCCGACGGCCACAACAGCGCGGCTACTCCCGCTGTCAGCACCACGCCGCCGAGCGCGGGCCAGACGCGCGCCCACACGGACGGGCGGACCGGCGTCAGCGCCGGCGGGCTGACGGCGCCGTCCAACTCGATCCGCGCATCGCCAATGTCGCGCAGCCGCTGTCGCGGATCCTTGACGAGACACCGCGCCAGGAGCGCGCGCACATGCGGCGGCGTGTCCGCCGGAAGCGCCTTGAGTTCCGGATCGCGCGTGAGCACGGCCGCAAGCACGTCCGAGACTTCTTCGCCGGCGAACGCGCGTTGGCCGGTCAGCATTTCGTAGAGGACAACACCGAATGCCCAAATGTCCGCACGGCGATCGACCGATTTCCCGCGCGCTTGCTCCGGCGCCATGTAGGCCGCCGTACCGATGATCGTGCCCATCTGAGTTGCACGGGCCGTGAGCGTCGGAGAGTTGGAGATGTTCGTGCCTGATGTCCCGGCCGGATCCATCGCCTTGGCGAGCCCGAAGTCGAGCACCTTCACTGTGCCGTCGGCGCGCACCTTTACGTTGGCCGGCTTCAAATCGCGATGGACGATGCCTTGTTCGTGAGCGGCCTCAAGCGCGTCGGCGATCTGGCGCGCGATGGGCAGGGCGTCGGAGAGTGGGACCGGCCCTCGTGCGATCTGCGCGGACAAGTCTTCGCCTTCAACGAGTTCCATCACCAGCGCGCGCACGCCAGCCTGCCCTGGGCCTGTTGAAGGGGCTTCTTCGAGGCCGTGGATGTGCGCGATGTTGGGGTGATTCAACGCCGCCAGCGTCTGCGCTTCGCGCGTGAATCGCGCGAGTCGCTCGGGATCATCCGCGAACAGATCCGGCAGCACTTTGATCGCCACGTCGCGATTGAGCTTCGTATCGCGGGCGCGGTACACCTCACCCATCCCTCCCGCACCAAGCGGACCGACGATCTCATAGGGGCCGAGGCGAGCACCTGGGATCAGGGGCATGCGGACGAGGCGATTATAGCCGCCGGGCGTCATCTGCGCTTCGCGCCTGATCCGACCCGGGGCCGATCACCTGGCGCTACGGCTTCCGTGAGAGTCCGGCCATCCAGTTAAGGACACCGACGAGCGGTGATGCACCGGGCGCCACGATCGACGAGATCACGAGGAACCGCTGGCCGTCCGCTGATGCAGCATAGGTGTTTCTGAGCACGCGACCCAGTTCGGCGTTGGTGGCGAACAGTGCCTGCGCGGCGCCCACGTGGAGGCTGGCACCGCTCGGGTGCACGTCCACCGACATCAGCGTGTTGTCGGGCGCCAGGTAGAAGATTTCGTTGCCATCGCGCCGCCATTCCGGGGCATCACCGCCGGCCGTCGAGATCGGGATTTTCGTCGCGCCGTCGGAGAACGACCGGACGTACACCTGCGCGGTCTGCGCCTCGTCCGACACGTAGGCGACCCACCGGCCATCGGGCGAGAACCGCGCCCGGGATTCATTGAAAGGCGACGCGATCAATGCCCTGGAAGACTTCTGCTCGACGTCGTAGACCCACACGTCCTGTCGCGTTGCCCCGCCGGAAGCCATGTAGAGCAGGTATCTGCCGTCGCGCGACCAATCCGTCGGAAACGACCGCCCCTCCACCAGTTTCTCTTCCGCCCCGGTGCCATTCGCGCTTTTCACCCAGATCCCTGGTCGCTGTTGCTGATCGGACGCGAACGCGATGCGGCGCCCGTCGGGCGACCACGTGGCCGTACTCTCGA
The DNA here is from genome assembly GCA_964489685.1 of uncultured Solibacteraceae bacterium. Taxonomy (GTDB): domain Bacteria; phylum Acidobacteriota; class Vicinamibacteria; order Vicinamibacterales; family SCN-69-37; genus SYFT01. Next base: position 42,406 of record CAZAZR010000007.1, read on the forward strand.
ACCCCGGTGCCGATGTCAGGCGCGAAAAGGCACTGCGTGCCAGGTTCACGGTCCAGAGGTCGGTCGCCCCGCGGGCGCCGTCGCGTTTCTCAACAACCAGGTTCGTGCCGTCAAGTGAGAGCGCGGAGTCGTAGTACACGTCAGGGTCGCCGACGGTGCCGACCGGCCGACCTGCGCGGTTGAACCACGTCATCTGGGTGCTGCGGTACTTGCCGGTGGTATACACAAGCATGCCGGCCGAGGCAGAGGCGAGAGGCGCTCCAGAGAACCAGAAGTAGTCCACGTTGTCGTCGTCGACGACGGCGACCGGGCGGCCTTCGAGCGCCAGCGAATCGGCGTTGAAGGCCTGAGCCAGCAGTCTCGATGGCAGGTCGCGCACATAGATGAAGTAGTGTCCAGCGACGATGGCCGCCGACTCGGACTCGAACAGTGCCTTCGGCGGCGCGCCGTCGAGCGACCCGAGTTGAATCATTCGTGTGGTCGTGCCGAGACTCCACGGCATGAAAATGAAGTGCCGGCCATCGGGCAGGAACTGCGGCCAGCGGTGAGCCTCTTCATGATGGGCCGCATCGAGGGTCGTCGCGGGCTTCGCGTCGCCGCCCCTGGCGTTGACGCGCAGGAGCGGTGTTCGCTCGTCCGGTGAGAAGAGAATCGTCCCGTCGGGTCCCCACGCGCCGCCGTAGCAGGACGGAGCGCTCGCGATCTCTTCGACCTTCTCCGAAGACAACTCTATCGTCTTCAGCTTTCCGCCGGCGCAGAAGCCGAGCGACTGCCCGTCCGGCGCCCAGAACAGGCTCCCCGCTCGCGCCCCCAGGGTGCCCTTGATCGATTGCGCATCCATCGCATCCAGGCGGCGGACCGCAATCGTCTCGCCCGTCCGGCCCTCGGAGACGAACGCGATCCGACTGCCGTCAGGTGAGACGGACGGCGATGTCAGCGTCGAGTCCCGCATCGGCAGCGTCGGAGAAAAGACGACTGGCGACGCGGATGTGGAGGCCGCAGACCATGGCCACAGGGACAGTGCAGCGAGCGCGAGACCCAGCAGCGCGACGAGCACCCACGCCATGGACTCACGCCGAGGGACCGGCGGTCTGGCCGCGGTCTCAAGGCTGACTGGTGCAACGCCCGAGCCGCTCGCGTCGCCGACAGCCTGCAGTGCGAACGCGAAATCCCTCGCCGACTGAAAACGATTCCCCGGGTCCTTTTCCAGCGCGTGACGGACGATGCGGGAGATGGCCGGTGGAAGGCTGGCCGTGACCGCCTCGGGTGGATCCTCGCGCAGAATCGCGGTCATCGTCTCGGCCGCGGTTGGCCGCGAGAACGCGCGCTGACCCGACGCCAGCTCATGGAGCACCGCGCCGAGCGCAAATAAATCCGCGCGCGGATCGACGGCCTCGCCGCGGACCTGCTCGGGTGCCATGTACCCGACGGTGCCCAGCACCGTGCCCGCGTCGGTCGCCGCCAAGGTCTGCTGCTCGGCCGATCCCATGGCCGGCGTCGATTGCTTCGCGAGACCGAAGTCGAGGATCTTCACCTGTCCGTCACGGAGGAGCACGAGGTTCTCGGGCTTCAGATCACGATGCACGATGCCGCGATCGTGCGCGGCGGCCAGACCGCGTGCGACCTGCATCGCAATATCGGCGCTCTTGCGCGCCGAGAGCGGTCCGTTCGCGAGGCACGCCCGGAGCGTGTCGCCGTCGAGCAGTTCGGTGATCAGATAGGTGGCGCGAACCATGCTCTGGCTCGGGCCGGGGACATCGGCGCTGCCGATGTCATAGACCGAGACGATGTTTGGATGGTTGATGGCGGCGACCGCGCGCGCCTCTCGGTCGAATCGCGCCAGCCGATCCGGATCGGCGGCGAAGATCGGCGGCAGGACCTTGACCGCCACCTCGCGACCGAGTCGCGTATCGCGGGCCCGATAGACCACGCCCATCGCGCCGGCCCCGACGTACCCGACGATCTCGTATGGACCGAGTTTCGTGCCGACCATCAGCTCCATGGGCGGGCCGAGTGTATCAAGACTCGCAAATCGGCGTGGCTGAAGCAGTCCGAGACGTGGTCAATATGCAGTATGGTTGACGCCGAACTGGCGGCCATCCGGGACGCGCGCCGCGCCAGCGGACGCCGGCGCGTGTCGTGACCGTCCACATCGATACATCCGCCCTCATCGACGCACTGACCGGTCCGCGCCGATCCCTCACGCGACTGGTGACGATTTCACAAGCCTGGTGCTGTACGAGTGGCTCAGGGGCCCGCGCACACTCTACGGCAAGGCCACGCGGCCGCGAAATCAACCTCGCCATCGCCGCGTGCGCCATCAGCCGCGATGCCACGCTGTGGACCCTACCAGATCTTGACGCGCTTGGCCGGCTCTCTGAAGAGCTTGTCGCCGGCCTTCACGCCAAACGCGTCGTAGAAACCCGGAATGTTGCCAAGCGGGGCGTTCGCGCGAAACTCCGCCGGCGCGTGTGGATCGGCCATCACCTGCTGCCGCAAGTACTGCTCGCGCGCCTTCAATCGCCAGGCCTGCGCCCAGCCCAGGAACACGCGCTGGTCGCCCGTGAAACCGTCCAGCACCGGCGACGCCTTTCCTTTGAGCGACAGCTTCCATGCCTTGTAGGCAATCGACAGCCCGCCCAGGTCTCCGATGTTTTCGCCGAGCGTCAGCTCGCCGTTCACCATCAGGCCCGGGGCAGGACTCAGCACATTGAATTGCTCGACCAGCAGTTTCGTGCGCTTCTGGAACTCGGCTTCGTCGGCCGGTGTCCACCAGTCGCGCAGGGCGCCGGTGCCGTCAAAGCGCCGGCCCTGATCGTCAAACCCGTGCCCGATCTCATGGCCAATCACCGCACCGATCGCGCCGTAGTTCACGGCGTCATCGGCGTCGAAATCAAAAAACGGCGCCTGCAGGATGGCCGCCGGAAACACGATCTCGTTCTTGACGGGGTTGTAATACGCGTTGACCGTCTGGGGAGACATCAGCCATTCCTCGTGATCGACGGGACGCCAGAGCTTGCCCACTTGGTACCGGTGCTCCACCTGCGCGGCGCGCTCCATGTTGCCCAACAGGTCGTCAGCGGCGACCGAGAGTGACGAGTAGTCGCGCCACTGATTCGGATAGCCAATCTTTGCCCTGAACTTCGACAGCTTCTCCAGCGCCTCCTTCTTGGTCGCTGGCGTCATCCAGTCAAGGTCGTTGATCGATTGCCGATAAGCCTCGATCAGATTGGCAATCATCACGTCCATGCGCGCCTTGGCCGTGGCCGGGAAATGTTTCGCGACATACAACTGGCCGAGCGCTTCGCCCATCGATCCGTTGACCGCCTGCACGCCGCGCTTCCACCGCTGCCGCTGCTCCTGCTGCCCGCTCAACGCCTTGCCGAAAAACTCAAACCGCGCGTCAACAAACGGCTGGCTCAGGTAGGGGCCGGCCGTCGTGATGTACTGCGCCGTCAGCCAGGCCTTCCAGCTGGCCATTGGCACGATCGGCACCATCGCCGCGAAACTCTTGAAGAAAGACGGCTGGCCGATCACCATCTCAGGCGTCTTGTCGATGCCCTGTGCGGTGGCCCACCCGATCCAGTCGAAGCCCGGCATGTCTACGGGCAACTTCGCCGTGGCCACCTTGTTGTAGGTCTTGACGGCATCCCGGCTCTCCACCTGCGTCCACTGAATCTTCGCGAGATCCGTTTCGAGCGCCATCACGGACTTCGCCGCCTCCGCCGCGTCTGCCCGACCAGCCAACGTGAAGATCTTCTCGAGATACGCAACGAACTTGCCGCGAATCTCCACAAACTGCGGCTCGTTCAGCAGGTAATAGTCCCGGTCGGGCAGCGTGGTGCCGCCCTGGCCCAGATAGAGCGCCACCTTTGTCGGGTCGCCCGCGTCGGCATCAATGAAACCGCCCACCGGACCCGGCACACCGACAATCGACAGCTCGCCGATGACGCGCGCCAACTCGGCCGGCGTCGTGATCGCATCAATTCGCCCAAGCGTGGGATTGAGCGGCTCCGCGCCAAGCCGGTTGATGCGCGCTTCATTCGTGAAGCTCCCATACAGGTCGCCCACCTGCTGTGCCACGCTGCCGGGCTTGCGATTCGGATTGCCAGACAACTCTTCGATCAGCGCGTACAGGTCGGCTTCGGCCTTGTCCGAGAGCAGAATAAACGTACCAGTGACCGGACGGTCGGCAGGGATCTCGGTGTTCTTGAGCCAGGTGCCATTCACGAACCGGAACAGGTCGTCCTGTGGACGCACGCTCCTGTCGAAAGCGTTCAGGTCGAGGCCAGACTTCAGCGCGGGCTGCCGCGCGGCCACCGCCGAAGCGGCACATGCCAGCCCGGCAACAATCACAAAACGGCGGATATCCATGCCGTCGATCTTATCCGACGAACCGCACCCGCACCTCGCGCGCGCCGTGGCCGGAGACAGCCAGCACCGTGAACTCAAAACGGTCGTATTCGACCACGTCTCCCACCGCGGGTGGGCGATCCAGCAACGCCATCACCAACCCGCTGACGCTGTCCACTTCGTCGTGCTGAAGCTCCCTGTTGAAGTGCTGGCCCACTTCGTCCAGCCGGAGCGTCCCGGACACGTTCACCGCTCCATCCGCCAGCACGACCAGTCGAGGCGCCTGCGGCGTGCCCTCGTCGAGTTCGCCCACAACCTCTTCGGCCAGGTCTTCCAGGCTCAGCACTCCGGCCGTGCCCCCGTGTTCATCAATCACCACCGCCATATGCGCCCGCGTCCGCTCCATCGTCGTCAACACGGCGTCGAGCGACGACGTTTCGGGCACCACAGGCAGCGGACGAACATCGGCCGCGGCAATGTGTTCGTTGGAGATGAGGCGCCGCAGCAGGTCTTTCACGTGGAGCATGCCCACGATGTGATCGAGATCGCCGTCGTAGACCGGGTACCGGGTGTGACGGTGGGTCAGGAGCAGGCGACGAAGGTCGTCCGACGAAGCACCGACCGGAATGCCCACCACTCGCACGCGCGGCACCATCGCCTCGCCTGCCGTCAGGTCTCCGAATTCAAAGAGTTCGCGCATAAGCCGGCCCGACTCCGAACGCAACGCGCCACCGGCCTCACTCTCTTCGACGATGAGCTGCAGTTCTTCGGGCGAGTAGGACTCTTCGTGTGTGTCCTTCTGCCGGCGGATGCCCACCAGTCGCAGGCACAGCGCGCCGATGCCGTCGAGGCCGACCACGATCGGGTACAACGCGAAGAGCAGCACGCGCATCGGCCAGAACACGGCGCGCGCCGTGGCTTCGGCGCGGCTGAGGGCCAGGCCTTTCGGAATCATCTCGCCCAGGAAGATGTGCAGGTATGTGAGCAGTGTGATGGCGACCAGGCTCGCGGCCGTGTGCGACGTGATGAAGCTGGCCCCTCCCACCAGACGATCGAGCCGGGGTTCAAGCCACACCGCGAGGGTATGCTCACCGTACATGCCCAGACCGAGGCTGGCCACGCTGATGCCGAACTGCGCTGTGGCGATGAACCGATCGCGCTGGCGCGGCGATGACAACAGCGCGAGCAAACGTACTGAAAGTCCCTCGCCTGCGCTCGCACGGTGTTCCACCACCGTGCGCGGCACCGCAACGATCGCAAACTCCGCCGCCACGAACAGGGCATTCGCCAGCAGGAGGAGCAGGACGATGAGGACGACGGTCACGGGCGCGCCTCTTCCACGCGAGTCGGCCCGGTGACGAGGAAGGCGCCGATCACATCCTGAATCGTGAGCAACCCGATGGCTGTGTTCGTGGCATCGGTGACCACCGCCTGATGGACGCGCTTGTCGCGCAGCAAGGCAATCACACGGTCGGCCGCCAGGTCGTGTGCCACGTGGACCACGGGCCGGATGAGCCGTTCGAGCGGAGAGCCCACGCCGTCGATCACGTACTGGTAGACCAGGTCCTTCACACGCAAGGTGCCGATGATCTGGTCGGGTGACCCGCGATAGACGGGGATGCGGCTGAACGGGCTGGCGGCCACCACGCGCACCAGGTCTGTCCACGGCGTGTCCACAGGCAGCATCGTCAGTTTGGTCAGCGGCACCATCAGGTCGCGCGCGCTGCGCAAACCAAGACGAAGCGCGCGGCGCAACCGCTTGTGCTCATCGGGTTCAAGCAAGCCGCCGTCGCGACTTTCCACAATCAGCAGCTCGATTTCGTCGGGCGAGTGGATGTGACGGTGGGGTGACGCTTCGACGCCGAAGAGACGCAGGACGCCCGTGGCAGATCCGTTGAGCAGGCCGATGAACGGCCGGAAGACCGCGAGCGACCAGCGCATGGGCAGGACCGTGGCCAGGGCGACCTGGGTGGGAAACTGCAGCGCGAGTGACTTCGGAATCAGTTCGCCGAGCACGACCTGGACCGCCGTCAGCACGATCAGCACACCGATGGCGGCTGAGGACACGGACGTTCTGGGATCGAGTGAAAACCACCCCGCCAGATGGGGCGCCAGCCAGACCGCGACCGTGGCCTGCGCATACGCGCCAAGGATCAGGCTCGAGAGGGTGATGCCGATTTGCGAGACAGCGACATACCGGTCGAGGCTGGCCGGATCGTTGATGAACGGCATCAGGCTGCGCGCCAGCCAGTTGCCATCTTCGCTCAACCGTTTCACGCGGCTGCGTCGGACGCCGACTGCGCCAAACTCGGCGGCGACGTACAGGGCGTTGATCAGGATGAGGACGAAAATGACCGCCCACACGGTCAGGGACATGAGCCACTAGTGTATCCGGGGTCTGCCGCCTTGCGGGGTCTCGGTCAGTTTGGTAGGCTGGGCAACCATTTCAAGTCTCGATTCGGCGAACCGGGCGACTCTCACAGACCGCGTGGTGCCTTTTACCGCGGCGGATGGACTCGTGTGCAATCTCATCAATGTCCGCGGGGAGGCCGCGCCGCACCGGGGGCCGGTGGTCCTGGTGCATGGCGCGGGGGTTCGCGCCAACATCTTCCGCGCGCCGGTAGACACCACCCTTGTCGATGCGCTCGTGGCACACGGGTACGACGTATGGCTCGAGAATTGGCGCGCCAGTATCGACCTGCCGCCCACAAACTGGAATCTCGATCAGGCGGCGGTGTTCGACCATCCCAAGGCGGTGGAGACCATTGTTCGCGAGACCGGAAGCGCTCAGGTGAAAGCCGTCATTCATTGCCAGGGGTCCACCAGCTTCATGATGTCGGCCGTGGCTGGTCTGCTTCCGCAGGTCAGCACCATCGTCACCAACGCCGTCTCGCTGCATCCGGTTGTGCCCGCCTTGTCGAAGTTGAAACTGCTCGCGGCCGTCCCGATCGTCGGTTTGATGACCGATCACTTGAATCCGCAGTGGGGCCTGCATGCGCCGACGACCGCGGCGCGCCTGGTGTCGGCGCTGGTGAACCTGACCCATCACGAATGCGACAACGCCGTGTGCAAGCAGGTCAGCTTCACGTATGGCTCGGGTTTTCCGGCGCTGTGGCGTCATGAAAACCTGAATGCGCACACCCACGAGTGGCTGAAGCAGGAGTTCGCACGTGTGCCGCTGACGTTTTTCCGTCAAATCACGAAGTGTGTGGCCCAGGGCCATCTGATCTCCGTGGATCGACGGCCGGAACTGCCCGCGAGTTTTGTGGCCGGGCCGCCGAAGACGACCGCCCGGATCGCCTTTTTCGCGGGCGCGAAGAATCGGTGCTTCCTGCCCGAGAGCCAGGAGCGTACGTACGAGTACTTCGTCGGGCATCGCCGGAGCGAATACTCGATGCACGTGCTGCCGACTTACGGGCACCTCGATGTCTTCATGGGGAAGGACGCAGCCCGCGAGGTGTTCCCGACGATCGTTGCGGAGCTGGACAAAAGCCACTGAAAGGCTGACCTGTGGGTAAACCAACAAGGCTCGCGCGCCACAACGGCCGTTATGCCCTCGTGGACGGCATCCCGTTTCACCTGCCGGTCAACTGCGACAAGTCGCCGGCGCTGATTGCCGTCTTTCCAATCAATGCCGACAAGGCCAGGGCCCTGCTTCCCGGCACCGAGCTGCATCCGTTCCGGCTGTGGAACAAGGGACTGCTCGTCATCAGTGTGATGGACTACCGCATCACGGACATCGGCAAGTACATCGAGTTCAGCATCGCCATCGCGTGTACGCATGGCAGCCGACCCGCACCCGCTCTTCTGCCCGCTCTGGCGATGAAGCACTACGAGACCGGCCAGTTCGTGATCGATCTGCCGGTGAGCAGCGAAGTGTCGGTCAAGGGCGGCAAGGGCATCTGGGGCATGCCGAAACACCAGGCCAACCTGAACTACATCATCGGCGAGCGCACGGTGAGCAGCCAGTACGACAAGGACGGCCAGTTCTGCATGCGGATAGAAATCGATCGGCCGGCGAAGGCGTCGATGAAGTTCAGCCTCGGCGCCGCCAACTATTGCCAGTTCCGCGGCATGTTGATGAAGTCGTCGATCTACTTCAGCGGCAAGGTCGGCTTCAAGCTCTTCAAGAAGGGGTCGGCCCGATTGACCATTGGCGACCATCCCAGGATGCGGGTCCTGAAGGATCTTGAGATCGAACCCGATCCGATCATGACGGCGTTCATTCCCGAGGCGAACGGCGTGCTCGATGATCACTGTGAGTCGTGGTTCCTGTCGTACTCGGAACCGCCCGCGGCTCCGCCGGAAGGGCTTGAGAGTGTGGCGACGCTCGGCCGTGGCGAAGACTGGCTGCCGCCCCCGACGGACCAGAAACCCGAGACAGACCGGTCATGACCAGCAAGTTGACGTTCCCAGTTGCGGCGATCGGCGTCATCACCATCCTCAGTGGCGCGGGGCAGATAGTGGCCCCGGGCTTCGTCCTCGGACAACTGGCGGTTGAGACCAACCCCGCGAGCCTGCACTTCTTCGCGATCGTCGGCATGTTCATGGTGTTGTTTGGCGGATTGCTTCTGCACGCCATGTACAGCGTGCCCGCCCAGCCGGTCGGGTTGTTCTGGGCCGGCCTTCAGAAGTTCGGTGCGTCGGCGGCAGTCGGACTGGGTGTGGTGAACGGGGTGTTCTCACCGTTGGCGTGGCTGGTGGCGGGGTTTGATCTGTTGTCCGGCGCCCTGATTCTTGCGTACTGGCGCTCGGTCAAGGACGAACGGTGAGCGGCAGGGTTCACGGCAGCGAACCCGAGGGCTACCGCGGACCCAGACGTTCGCTGATCCTGGCCGGAGGCGGGATGCGCGTGTCGTATCAGGCCGGCGTCGTCCGCGCGCTCATTGAGGCCGGACTGTGTTTTGCGCATGCGGACGGGACGTCGGGCGGCACGATCAACCTGGCGATGCTGTTCTCCGGACTCTCGCCTGAAGAGATGTGCGATCGATGGCGTGCGCTGAACGCGAAAGACTTCGCGTCACTCGTCCCGCTCCACAAGTATCTGAACGCCGCCAACATGATGGCCATGGGCGATGCCGACGGCATTGTCTCGAAGGTGTTTCCGAGCCTGGGCATCGATGTGTCGCGTATCAACGCTGCGACAGGCATGGCCGGCACGTTCAACGTGTGCAACTTCACGCGAAAGACCAACGAGGCGATTCCGCACGACGACGTGGACCTCTCGCTGCTGGTCGCCGGCATCTCGCTGCCGGTAGCCATGCCGCCGGTGGAGAAGAACGGCACGCTCTACCTGGATTCCGTCTGGATCAAGGATGCCAACCTACTTGAGGCCGTCAACCGCGGCTGCGATGAATTGTGGCTGGTGTGGTGCATCGGCAACACCGCCGACTACAAGCCTGGCCTGTTGAATCAGTACGTCCACATGATTGAACTGAGCGCGAATGGCGGTTTGTTCGCGGAGTTCGATCGCATCAACGACATCAACCGGCGAGTTGCGCGCGGCGACGTCGTGGACGGCCGCACCCGTCCGCTGACCCTGCACGTGATCAAACCCGAATATCCACTGCCGCTCGACCCCGACTACTACTTCGGCCGAATCGACGCGGCCACGCTTCTTGCGCTAGGGTACCGTGACGCGCACCGGTACCTCGCGTCCATGCAACCCGGGGGAGTCCCCTTCGAACCAGAGGCCACGTCCATGAAGACGACCAGTGTTGGTATCAGTTTTCGCGAAACAATGAGCGGATCATTTGCCATGGACGCAACAGACCCTCGAGAGGGCGTCGACAAGGGTAAAACCGCCGGAACGCTGTTGACGATGAATGCGGCGATTCTGATTCGGGACCTTGATGAGTTCGTCAAGCATCCCGAACACGCCGGAGAGCTTGTCGGGTCTGTGACATTCGGACCGCTCGGTGAACACCTGCCGGCAAAGAACGGCAAGTTCAATTTGTTCTCGCCTGCCGGCGAACCCAACCTGAAGTTGATGATCTACGAGATGGCGTTCGCGTCCAACGGCGTGGACTACTACCTGGCCGGCAAGAAGGAAGTACGCGACGACCCAGGCTTGGACCTGTGGGCCGACACAACGACACTTCTGACGCGTCTTCACAAGGGGACGGATGCGGGCGGCCCGGTGGTTGGCGCCGGCGTCCTGCGCCTTGGGGCGGTTGATCTGGTGAAGCTGCTGTCGACGGTCACGGTCCCGGGCGCCTCGTCGATTGGTGAGCGCGCGTCGGCGATCGGCACCTTCGGCAAGTTCTTTCTCGGCGAACTGTGGGACACCTACGCGCACCACGTCGCGCCGAGCCCGGAGTAACCGCGATGGATTCGAAGGGTGACGCCGACGCCCCAGGCCGCGTGGGCCTCGATCCACAGCCGATGGTGGACTGGTTCTCGCCTACCGAATTGATGAGGGCGGGAGTCAAGGCGGTGCTCGCCGCCACATTTGGGAACTACGCAGACAAAAGGGAAGTGCAGGCGGCCCTGTTCCCCGGCCGCGCAACGCTTGCGTGGGACGGATCTGAAGGGAAAGAGATCTGGTTCGACTACGCGGCTGACATGGGGGACGGTTTCAACCCGACCTACGCCGTGGCCTGGCTGATGGCGCAGCCGTCGCTGCAGGTTCATCTGCCCGGGAAAGGTGCCACGTCGGTCTCGCTCCCCACCGGCCGCTTCGTCGTCCTCGGCGGCGATCAGGTGTATCCGCTTGCGACGCGCGACGAATACCGCAAGCGCATGGTTGACCCTTACGCAATGGCGTACCGGACGAGTCAGGCCGATGCGCCGCCCGAAGAGGCGCCGCGTCTGTTCGTGGTACCGGGCAACCATGATTGGTACGACGGCCTGACGTCGTTCATCCGGCTGTTTTGCCAGGGCCGTTCGCTGGGTCCGCTTCAAACATGCCAGCAGCGCAGCTACTTCGCGGTGCGACTGCCCCACGACTGGTGGCTCTGGGGCGTGGACATCCAGTTGGAAGCCGACCTGGACGAGCCGCAGAAGAAGTTCTTCAGCGAAATCCTTGAGACGATGAAAACGGCGTCAGTCGGAAGGACGCCGCAGGTGATTCTCTGCACCGGCCAGCCGGCCTGGGTATCGTGCGGCGCGGGCGACGTTCCGCGCGATGGTATGAGACCTGATCCGAAAAACTTCCTGACGCTTGCGTTCCTTGAGCGCTTCATCCGGGAGGGCGGTGCGCGCGTGGCGGTGGCGATGTCGGGCGACCTCCACCACTATGCGCACTACGCTCCGGAGGATCCGGCGGATCCGCACCGGATCACGGCTGGGGGCGGTGGCGCGTATTTTTATCCCACTCACCACCTGCCCGCGAGGCTCGATGCGCCCCGGCCGAAGCCTGGTGCAGCGTGGCTTCGGAAGAAGCCCGAGAAGACAAACGAAGCGTACACGCGCGCCAACGTCTATCCGGAACCTGACAAATCACGGCACCTGGGTTGGGGCGTGCTCACACTGCCCATCAACAACCGGACGTTTGCGTTCTTTCTGGGCGGCCTCTATCTCCTGTTTACCTGGATCATCCAAAGCGCGAGCAAGGCGTCTAACGGTCCATTCGAGTTCATGAAGGAAGGCGCCACCGGCATGTTGGCGACGGCGCTCAACGATCCCAACGCGTCATTGATGGGTGTGTTGTCGGTGCTCGGCCCTGGTGAGATCGTCGACGCGTTCAGGGCCTGCTGGCATGTGATGCGTCATAGTCCGGCGAGCGTGTTCATCGCAGGCCTCGTTGTATTTGCGTTGTGGAAGTACCGAGCGGCCGATCGCGTCGCCGGCCAGGCGTGGGGTGTGCTTCACGGCCTGCTCCACGTCGTGTTGAGCTTGGCCCTGATCTGGTTCTTCTCAGTAGTGAACCTGGCGTGGCTGCACCTGAACATCGACAAGATCCCCCAGGTGGCGTTGTTCAGCGTGGAGATGTTAGTGGCCGGAGGAATGGCCGGGGGCGTGTTATTTGCGGTGTACCTGCTGGTGTCTGCCCGACTAACGGGTGTGCACTTGAACGATGTGTACTCGTCGCAGGCCATCCAGGACTTCAAGAACTTCGTCAGGTTTCACATCACGCCCGAGGGGAGCCTCGAGATCTTCCCAATCGCCGTGCCCACTGTGCCCAGGAACGACGGGTGGCTGGTGAAAGACGGGACCGGCCTCGTGCCCGCCGAGGGCGACATCAGGGCCGAACTGATCGGTAATGGGCCCATCAAGATCGACGCGCGTTAGGGAAAATGAGCTCGGAGGCGAAGAGGGTGGGTCGAGGCTATTCGCCTCCGAGC
>CAZAZR010000008.1:0-52684 GCA_964489685.1 uncultured Solibacteraceae bacterium
GCCCCCGCCAGTCTGGCCCCGGGTGCCGAAGCCCCAGGAGTACGACAGTCGGCCACCCAGGTCCCACTGCGCATCGGTTCTGGCCGAGTTGCGGGCCGTGCCCTCGGGCCGATCATTAAAGAGACCGTCGCGGTTGTCGTCACGGCCTGTCGTGATGTTGTAGGGCGATCCGGACTGAGCCCGCACGTTCAGGCTGAGGCTCATGTTCGTGATCGGTGCCATGCTCATGGACAGGCTCGCGCGGTGCCGCACGTCGCCGCCGGAGGGTCCCCACTCGGTGTCGAGGTTGTCGCCGTTGGCCGGCAGCGAAAACGCGCCGGTCGTATTCGAGTCGCTCTTGGACCACGTGTAGTTGGCGAAGAAGAACGACCGCTTCCAGTCGAACTTCGTCAGGCTCCAGCCCACATTGACGGAGTGGCTCTTCGCTTCCGCATCCGACACGAGTGACACGATGTTCGCAAAAGAGGCATCCGGCCTGACGCCATCGACGGGCGCGTTGAGGTTGCTGCCACGCAGCAGCCTTCGTCCCCATCCGTAGGTGTAGGCAATGTTCGCCCTGGAGTTCTGTGAGAACTGCCGGTCGGCACCCACGTTGAACCGGTGACTGGTGGGCAGCGTCAGCGCATCAGACCAGAGGTACTGGTTCGTCACCGAGGTGGCGCCCTCGCCCGGCAGGTCGGGATACGACGGATTGATCACGTTGAGCTCACGCTGGCGGAAGCCGTCCACCTGCAAGGTCTGTTTGTAGAGGTCGCCGCTGATCCAGTCGTAGAAATATCCGTACCCGGCGCGCAGGGTCAGGGTGCCGTTGCGCAACGGCGACCACCCCAGGTTCACGCGCGGCGACAGATTCACCTGATCGTCGGCCACGGTCTGGAAGCCGGCGCGCACGCCAGCCGACATCAGCAGACTGCGGCTCACGCGCCAGTCGTCCTGCACGTAGAGCCCTGCCTGCCACCGCGAGTAGGTGATGTTCGGATCACCGACTCGACGCGTATAGCTCGACGGCCGCCCGGCGAGATAGTCGTCGATGCTGGCGAAGGTGTACGTGCCCAGGTAGTTCGAGATGTCGTCCGACTTGTAGCGGCCCCCTTCAATCAGACCGCCTACGCGCCAGGAGTGCGCGCCGCGGACGTAATCGAGGTCACTGGCCAGCTCCAGATCGAATCGATCCTGGCCGCCCCGCACTTGCGCGCCGCCCGAGGTAAACCAGTCCACCACCCGCACGGTGGTCGATTCCACATCTGACCGGCTGCTCGACGAACCGAAGACCAGTTGCAGCCGCGACTCGGTGAACATCCGGCGGCCCAGCGGCCCGTTCTCGGAGATCCGCAACGTGTTGGTCTCTGATGTTGATCGGAACGCCCGATCGATCAGATTGAATCCACCGATGCCCTGGTTGCGGCTCTCGCGTGAACTGCGGTCGAAGCTCGCCCGTATCGAATGGTCCGCATTCAACGCGTGGTCCAGGCGCACGTTCATGTTCATCACATCAGAGGGGGACCTGAACGAGTCGGCCACCTGGGTACCATCCGCCAACACGGCGAGGATGTTCGGCGAGGTGTACTGCGACGTGCCACCCAGGTTGAGGGAGAACGACGTCTTGTTGGGCTTGATGGTGCCGAACAGCGACATGCCGTACTGGCGGAACTGCTCGGCGCCCTTGGCCGGCGTAAACGGGTTGCGGGCGTTCATCGAATCGTCCTGGAACGAGCCGTCGACGCTGCCCCGAAGAGGGCCCGAGCCTGGCTGGGTCATGATGTCGATGTGCATCATGCCGTTCATGCCGCCGTGGTTCTGCGCCGCGAACGCGTCCATGCGGGGCAACCGGATCGATCGGATCTGTGACTTCGTCGGCATGCGACCGCCAGTGAAGCCGTCCACGCGAATCTGGGATCCGGGAGGTGACATGGCCTTGAGCACGGCTTCCATCTCGTCCGGATCATCGGGCAACGCCTCGATCATCTCGCGCGTGAGCACCGTTGAAAACGCATTCCCCCTGGGATCGAGCCCCGACGTGCGGCCGTCGCGCCCCACGGTCACTTCCTGCTCGACCTTCAGCAGGCGCAGGGTCACGGTGCGGCGATTGTCGCCGGCGCGGACCCTGACGTCGGGTACGGTCGCCGTCTCGAATCCAGGAAACTCCACCTGCAGGGTATAGCGACCGGGCGCGAGTCCCTCGAACGTGGCGATCCCCGCCACGGTGGCGGAGGCGGGCGCCAAGGTCACCGCGCGCGTGGCCGGTTCCTGGCCGACCATCGTCACGGTGGCACTCGGCAGGATGGCGCCGGTCTGGTCAGCCACCGTCACCAGCAGTTTGCCGGCAGAGGCCGGGGTCTGCGCGGCGGCGGACCCCGCCGCCATCAAGATCAGGCACACAACGACTGTCATGCGAACGCATGTCTTCAGCACGGGACTCTCCTGTTGGAAACGACTTCTGCTGCCTACTTCGAGACGGCGAATTTCTGCTTGTCGATCTTCGGGTTGATCTTGATCTGGTCGAACGTGGTCTCTTCCGTGGGCGTGCCATCGATGGACCGCTGCAGCGTATGCGGCAGCTTCACGCCGTTGACCGCCTTGAAGTTTGAGTAGTAGATGCGGTACTCCACCACCTTGAGCGCGGCTTCGGCCTCTTTGCGGCGCGCGTCGACGTCGGCCATCAGCTTCTTCATCTCTTCTTCTGTGGGCGGTGTGCCCCCGCTGCCCTGGGTGAAAGACGTGCCACCACCCATCTGAACCGTGTGCCCGGCGCCGATGGGCGTGGCGCCGCCGGGGCCGCCGCCACGATTGCTGGTCTGGGACATCACGAGCGGCTCTTGGTCAGACCACGTCAGCATCAGCGGCAGGTTGGTCTGGGCATCCACAAACAGCTTTGCGGCAAAGGAGTCGGCACCCGTGACCGCAATCACGTGGGCCTTGCCATCGGGTGATTCGGCCTGGCCGGCGTAGCTGAATTCCACGGGAAAGGCCTCGAACGACGAGCCAAACATGCCCAGCGTCATCCGCGCGAAGTCCTTCTTGGCCACCATCATCAGTCGCGCGTCCAACGCGGCTTTCTGCTCAGGCGATTGCGTCTGGCCCGGCGCCCCGCTGCCGGCCGCGCGCACCATGATCATGCCGCCACCACCTGTGAGATTTGGCGGCATCTCCGTCTCGTTGATGACGCCATTGCCGTTGAACCCGGCGTTGCGGTAGATGCTCATGCTGCCCATGTTGGCCAACACGGTGCGTGCCACATACTTGTCGGGCAGCTCCATGGCCAGTTCCATGTCGGCCTCGGATGCCGTGCCGTTGGCCGACGTCCGCTGCGTCCGTCCGACTGCCGTCAAGGTCTTGACCGCGGCCAATTTGTCGCCACCGAGCGCGGCCCGCATGTCGGCCAGCACCTTGTTCACATCTCCGGCTTGCCCCAGCACGAGCGCCGGACCCGCCACAAGCGTCACCACCAGCACGTTCATCAACTTCCGCATCACAGTGTTTGCCCTCCGCGACATATAGACGTGCGTATCCTGCGCGGCGGTCGCACTACTTTGGTTAACTGCGAGCTAAGAGATTGTAAAGGACGTAAAACCCTATTTTTCAATGCTTTGCGGGCATCTTGGCTTCGCCGACGCATGCTAGACTCGCATCCATGCCGGCCCTTCGGCTCCCACTCCGACTCGTGCTGCCCACGGGGCTCATCCTGCTGGTCATTGTCCTTGGCGCACTGCAGTACCGGTGGCTCGGGCAAGTCAGCGAGGCTGAACGCGCGCAGCTTCAGCGGTCGCTGAACCAACGCGCGCAGGAGTTCGCCACGGATTTCGACAAGGAGATCGGACTGGCATACGCCCTGCTGGGTGCCACCCACACAACGGCCGATGATGGCTTGTGGACCTCGATGGACACGAGATTCGACTCGTGGAAAAAACAGGCGCCGCATCCAGGCCTCGTCAAAGCGATCTACTTCTGCCGCGTGGGCGTGGCCGAAAAACCGCCGGTGCTCGAACAGCTCGTCGTCGGGTCGGGCGAGGGGCGGGTGCTGGACTGGCCCGACCATCTCGCGCCTGTGCTTCGAGTGTTTCACCTCGTGCCCGCAAGGCCGGCCAGCCCCCCGGTCACGGCACGCCTGCTCTCGATCAGCCGCGCGAGCGTCGTCGAAAGCGTGCCGGCGTTGATCATCCCCGTGGTCCAGCCGCCGCAGCGGATCAGCGCCGCCGGCAATGTGATGATGGCGATTCAACAGCCGTCGACAGGGGCCATTATCGTGGAACTGGACAAGGACGTGCTTGTGACACGGATCCTGCCCGAACTGGTGGAGCGACATTTTCCTGATGGCGACGCGGGCCAGTACCACATCGCAGTCCGGGGCAGCAGCCCGACACCACTCTACGTGCGCAGCACAACGCCCTCCGAAGCCGTGACGATGATGAATGCGGATGCGATGGCGTCATTTTTTTCGTCGCCGCACCTCGATCTGACGGCCCAGTCGCGTGGGGCCGCGGCGCTCAGCACCTGGCAATTCACCACGGCCACCTTCGACCGGCGCGCCGGCGCGGTGACCGAGATGGCGACGCGGATCCTGGCGCCAACTCCCGGCAATCTCGCGATCGTGGTGGGACGCACCATGTCGGGTACACGATTGGTGGAGCCGTCGGTCATCTCCACCTTTGGGGGCTGGCACATCGCCTTGCGCCACGGCGCCGGCTCTCTCGACGCCGCCGTCGCGAAGGCCCGCCAGCGCAACCTGATTGTCAGCTTCAGCATTCTCTCGGTGCTGGCTTTAGGCGTCGGGCTGATCGTGGTCAACGCACGGCGTTCAGAGAAACTGGCCTCACAGCAGATGGACTTCGTGGCGACGGTGTCGCATGAACTCCGCACGCCGCTCGCGGTCATCCGGTCTGCGGCGCAGAATCTCGCTGCGGGCGTTGTGGATGATCCTGTCAGGGCCAAGCGGTATGGCGAACTGATCGAGTCGGAAGGACGCCGCCTGACCGACATGGTGGAAGAGGTACTCGAGTTCGCGGGCCTGTCTGGCCAGCGCCGGGCCCTGGCGCTCAAAGCCGTCGACGTCGTGTCGATGGTGCAGGACGTGGTGGAGTCTTCGTCAGCGCTCATCGCTGCGGCGCAGGCTCAGGCCGATGTCACCATCGGCCCCGACGTGCCGTTGGTCATGGGCGATGAAGACGCACTGCGCAGGGCCGTCTCGAACCTGCTGACCAATGCGCTGAAACACGGCGGCGAGGGCCACTGGGTCGGAATCAACGTCGGACGCCAGGCGGCGAACGGGCGTGAAGAAGTGCACATCGTCGTCTCTGACCGCGGACGCGGCATCGAGGACGCGGACCTGCCTCACGTCTTTGAACCCTTTTATCGAGGCCGCCACGCGACCAGTCAGCAGATTCAGGGAAACGGTCTGGGCCTGAGTCTGGTCTCGCGCATCGCCGAATCACACGGCGGCCGGGTGACCGTGGCATCCGTCCCGAAACAGGGCGCCACGTTCACCATTCAATTGCCCGTGGCCGCCGATCTGGCGGGCGTCTGATGGGCACGTCGCTGCGCGCCCGACGGGTGCTGCTCATCGAAGATGAACCGGGCCTGGTGCTGACGTTGACCGATCGGCTGACCAGCGAAGGGTACGAAGTGGCGACGGCTTCCGACGGCCCGGCCGGCCTTGAGCGCGCATCGCACGAGTCTTGGGACGTCATCCTGCTCGACGTGATGCTGCCTGGCGCGAACGGCTTTGATGTCTGCCGCGACCTCCGGCAACGGAACATCACCACCCCCATCATCATGCTGACGGCGCGGGGCCAGATCATGGACAGGGTGCTGGGCCTCAAACTCGGCGCCGACGACTATCTGACCAAGCCGTTCGACATGCTCGAGCTGATGGCGCGCATCGAGGTGCAGTTGCGACGCGCCTCGTCAACGAAGAGCGGCACCACGCCGTATCACTTTGGCAACATCAGCGTGGACTTCCGCAAGGCACAGGTCCTCAAGGACGGCGTGGAACTGGATCTGTCCGCGCGGGAATTTCTGCTGCTGAAGTACTTCATCGAGCACCGGGAAGCGACCCTCACGCGGGATGAATTGCTCAACGAGGTGTGGGGCTACCACTCGATGCCGTCGACTCGGACGGTGGATGTGCATGTGGCGTGGCTGCGCCAGAAGATCGAGCCGAACCCGCGCAATCCGCAGTACGTGCTCACGCTGCACGGACTCGGTTACAAATTTGTCGGATAAAAGACGTCGGGTGTCTTTTTTGTGGAAGAAGACACCCGACGTCTTTTATGTCGCGTTTCGTGGCGTTACTTGGTCAGGAAAAGATTCTCGCGGCGGGCGGTGACCACCCGCGAAACCAGCGCCAGCAGCACCCAGGCCACCGCCGTCACCACTGCCAGCCACGCGGCCATGGCCACCAGTCTTCCGACCGGTGTCGCATTGGGCAAGAGCCCAGGCACCGCGATGACCAGCACCGGCAGGATCGCGGCACCCCCGGCGAACATGCCGACCAGCGCCGATGCCGTATGCGGATTGCCTCCAGAGCCGGCCTTGCTCATATCGGCCGACACGGGAAACACCGCAGACATCAGCGCGGCGACCGGAGTGATCGTCACGTAAACCGCGAGGCCGCCCAACGCGGTCATCACCCATGGCACCGGCGACGCGCTCCCGGTGGCCACCGCGGCCGCCACGCCCGAAATCAACGCCGCCATCAGGAACAGGATGGCGCCGGCGATTGCCTTGCCGCGCACCAGATCCAACGCGCTGACCGGCAGCAGAAACTGCAGGGTCAGGCCGGCCCTGTCGGATGAAAACTGGTTCATCGTGAACGGCTGGATGGAGAAGATTCCCACAAACAGGCTCACGCCAAACAACAGGTGGCTGTAGGTGCCCAGCATCGCAATCCACGGCACCTCATCGGGCTGGCGGAGCACCACGAGCGACACGAGCGCCATCATCGGGCCGGGCAACAGCACGGCCACACGGCCGCGCACCGATCGCAATCCGCCTTTGACCATCACCCACGCCACGGCCATCGCCTGCGCGCTCACACCAGGCACGCGCCATGGCGGCCGCATCTGGACGATGCGCGCGCGGCGGCCCGATGATCCGCTCGCGGATTCCAGCAGCCGCTGATGCACAAGTCCAGACAACCAGAAAAACACCACGCCTTCCGACACCAGCACGGCCACCCAGCTCAGGGCCGCCCGCCGGTCCCCATCCACCACGGCGCTCGTCATCGCGCCACCGAACAACTCCGACGGCAGGACCTGCGACCACGCCGGCAACATCGCCTCGATGCGGGCGACCGACATGGGCCCGCGTGGCCGGCCAGTTCCGCGGCCGACGCTGTCGCCATCATTCAGGAACTGCGGCAGCAACGCGACCACGGAAATCGACATCACGGCAATGATCGTCAGCAGCTCCGCGCGGCGTCGGTCGCGAAACAGCCAGCTCACAGAAAAACTGACCAGCGCGGCCATCGACGCCAGTACGACGGCAAGGGCCACGCCCGCCACGGCGGCAATCAGCGCCAGATCCGCTCGCCCGCCCCACGCCAGGCCGGCGGCGAACAACGCGAGACCAGGCAACGTGAACAGAATCCAGGGGTCGGCGAGGCCCGCCACCACCTCGACCAGATGCAGACCGCGCTTGGGAATAGGCAGGAGCAGCAGCCGGGAGTACTTCGTCCCCGTTGTTTGCGCGGCGCCGCCGATCGGCATGAAGACCACAAGCGCCGTGGCGCCGAAGAGCACCGCACGGGCGACAAAGATGATCACGTCCGGGGCGACGAACCTGCCCGTCGCCAATGCGTTTCCGCCAATCAGTCCGCCCAGTGAGACCAGAATGATCGAGCCCAGCGACATCACGACGATGAGCGCGGGCACGATGAGCGCGAGCAGGCGTGACACCTGCTCCAGTGCGTCGCGCCGGCGGCCGCCGCGGACGCCGTTGAGCAACAGCCGCCAGCGCAGCCACGCAAACGCGCGAAGGAACCGGATCATCCCGCGAGCCAGTCCATCGTGGGCATCGCCGCGCGCTCGGTATCCACCAGTTCCAGGAACAGTTCCTCGAGCGTCTTCATTCCACCCGCGCCGGCGCGCAACTCGGCCACCGGCCCCTGGGCCACGAGGCGGCCCTTCTGGATGACGCCGATGTGGTCGCACAGGCGCTCGACGATCTCGAGGATGTGCGAGGTCAGAAAGATGGTGCCGCCGCCCTTCACATACTGCAGCAGCAGTTGGCGGATCTGGCGGGCAGCCACAGCGTCTATGCCTTCGAACGGCTCGTCGAGGAACAACATCCGCGGCGCCGGCAGCAGCGCCACTGACAGGGCCAGCTTCTTGCGCATGCCGTGCGAGTAGTCCGCCACCATCTCGCCCGCGGACTTGGTCAGGTCCATGAGCGTCAACAGTTCACCCGCGCGCGATCGCACCTGCGACGGCTCGATCCCGTGCACCTGGCCGACAAACGACAGGGTTTCGGTACCCGTCAGTCGATCGAACAACGCCAGGTCTTCGGGCACGACGCCGATCTTGCGTTTCACACCGACGGGATCGGCGATGGGGTCCATGCCGAGGATGCGGAAAGTCCCGGCCGTCGGTGTCATCAGTCCGGTCAGACACTTGATCGTCGTGGACTTGCCCGCGCCGTTCGGGCCGAGGAAACCATAGAAGCTGCCGGTCGGCACCGCCAACGCGATGCGATCCACCGCCACCAGATCGCCGAAGGTCTTGCGCAGGCCGGTGGTCTCAAGCGCCAGTGGTGCCATGGGGCAGGATCTCCTGGGTATCGTGTCGCAGAACGAGGACCGCCACCGCAGCGATCACGGCCTGCACCAGTGAAGCAGGCCAGCGAAACGAGGGATCCAGATTACTCGGCAATACGCCGGTCCACGCGTGAAAAAGACCGAAGGCGGCAATGAGAGACAGAGCCACCACGCCGAGCGCGGCGCCCTGCGGCCGGCGCTGGGTCACGAGCCAGCCGGCCACCATCGACAACGCCGCCACCATCACGCGGGCCACCATCATCAGCACGGAGAACACGTCGCGGCCGCCAATCGAGTCGGCCAGCCCGCTGAACCACATCCCCGTCATGACGCCGTCCACCATCAGCCCGACCCCGATCATGCGCCGCGCAAGTCCTCGCAGGGTCACACGTCGAGTTCTTCGGCGGCTTCGGCGTGTTCCATGATGAAGCGGAAGCGCGCAGACGGGTCTTTGCCCATCAGTTCATTGATGATCCGGTCGGTGACAATGGCGTCTTCAATGCCCACCCGCAGCAGTCGGCGCGTCCGCGGATTCATGGTGGTCTCCCACAAGACCTTCGGCATCATCTCGCCCAGACCCTTGAAGCGCGTGATATCCACCTTGCCCTTGTTGCCCGGGCGGCCCAGGATCTGATCCCGGTGATGGTCGTCGGTGGCCCAGTGCGTTTCTTTGCCGATATCAATGCGGTACAGAGGGGGCTGCGCGAGATACACCCGACCGGCCGTGATGAGCTGCGG
The DNA here is from genome assembly GCA_964489685.1 of uncultured Solibacteraceae bacterium. Classification (GTDB taxonomy): domain Bacteria; phylum Acidobacteriota; class Vicinamibacteria; order Vicinamibacterales; family SCN-69-37; genus SYFT01. The sequence goes on from CAZAZR010000008.1 coordinate 9,488, forward strand.
CATGTGGCGGTAAATGAACGTCAGCAGCAGCGTCGCGATGTGATGGCCGTCAGAATCGGCGTCGGCGAGGATGATCACGCGCCCGTACCGCAACCGCGTGAGTTCGAATCCCTTGCCGATGCCGCAGCCAAGGGCCGTCACCAGGTCCGACAACTCCTTGTTCTCAAGCACCTTCGCCGTGCTGGCGCTTTCGGTATTGAGCACCTTGCCGCGCAGCGGCAGGATGGCCTGGCGCGCTCGATCGCGTCCCTGTTTGGCCGACCCGCCGGCCGAATCGCCTTCAACGATGAACAGTTCACTCTCTTCGCGGCCCGGCGACGTGCAGTCGCTGAGCTTGCCTGGCAGGGTCAGTCGCGACGACGTGGCGGACTTGCGGGTGACTTCCGCCTGCGCGGCGCGGCTGGCCTCACGCGCGCGAGCCGCAAGGATGATGCGCGCAATGATCTGCTCGGCCGTGCTCCGGTTCTGGTTCAACCAGTGTTCCAGCGCCGGCCGCACCATGGAATCCACCACGTTCGAGACTTCGGGGTTGTTCAGACGGTCTTTGGTCTGACCCTGGAATTGCGGTTCAGCAATGAAGATGCTGAGTACGCCCGTCATGCCCTCGCGCAGATCTTCGGCCGTCAGCGTCACGCCCTTGGGCGACAACGTGTGCGTCTCGATGAAATTGCGGATGGCCTTGCCCAACCCGGCGCGCAATCCGTTTTCATGTGTGCCGCCCGATCCCGTCGGGATGCCGTTCACATAACTGCGCAGGTGTTCGTCGGTGGACTCGGTCCACTGCAACACCACGTCGAGCTTGAGCCCCGTTTCATCGTGATCGCGCGTGAGTGTAAACGGCAGTTCGTGCACCGGTCGGGCGTGGCGGTCGGTCAGGATCTTCTTCAGGTAGTCGGCGATGCCTTCGCTGTGCTGGAACTCCTCGCGCCTCGGTTCGTCGCCAGTGGCCGCTTCGTTCTCGAAGACCACCTTGAGCCCCTTGTGCAGGTAGCTCGACACTTCAATGCGTTCGCGAATCACCGCGGCTTCAAACTGCGTCGTCGGGAAGATCGTGGAATCGGGTCGGAAGAACACCGTCGTGCCGGTGCCGCGGGCCGGACCCAGTTTCTTGACGTCGCCCTGCGGCACGCCCTGCTTGTACTTCTGCTCCCAGGTGGCGCCATCACGTTTGACCGTCGCCACGAGCTCGCGCGACAGGGCGTTGACGACCGACGCGCCGACGCCGTGCAGCCCGCCGGCGGTCTTGTAGTTCTGCCCCTCAAACTTGCCACCCGCGTGCAGGGTGGTGAAGATCACTTCCAGCGCGCTGGTTTTTGTCGTTGGATGTTTGTCCACCGGAATGCCGCGCCCGTCGTCGGTCACCGTCATGGAGGCGCCGTCGGCGTGCAGGGTCACGTCAATGTGCGAGGCATGGCCGTTCATCGCCTCGTCCACGGCGTTGTCCAGGACCTCCCAGACCAGGTGGTGTAGCCCCGAGGAGCCGACGCCGCCGATGTACATGCCGGGGCGCCGGCGAACGGGTTCAAGCCCTTCGAGAACGGTGATGTCTTTCGCGGTATAGGAAGCCATGTGGTCAGCGGGCGGGGTCTGGCGTCACGCAACTCTTGAGGCGCACGTGTTGATCGAGTCCCTCACAAAAACACTTAAGAGTGATGCGCTGCCCGTCGGCAACGGTCTTGAGCACTTGCGCCGCGAGGTCTTCGTGGACTGACGCCTCAACCGAGGGCCCGGTTTCAGCGCCAGCCATCGTCAGCGCGGATGTGTCCGGCCGCAAGCCACGGACCACGCCGCTGATCTCGACCACCCGGCCCCGATACCGCCCGTCCGCCGCACCGGCATCGGTCGCGTAGGCCGACGACAGGTCCACGGCCGAGAGTTTGACCGACGCCGGCAGCGAGAAGATTCGATTGTCGTGGTCGGACACCGCAGGCGTGCAGGCCGCAGCACCCGCCAATACTGCGGCGCATAGCCACCCGCCTGTCATCGTGCCGCCTGCTTGACGCGCGCCTTTTCGACGGCCTGATGAAACAGGTATAACGGGTCGGCTTTGCCGCCAGGATCCGTGAAGTCGTATGAGCGCCCGCCTTTGACCTTCACCTTGAGGTTCTTCGCCAGAAAGTCTGCGGTGAACGTGTCGATCCCGCTCAGGGGCACGGTAAATCCGTCGTCCTTGTTGTCGGTCTCGTAGCGCAGGCCGTCGGGGCTGGCGATCAGCCGGCCTTTGCATGAACCGAGGCGGTGCTTGTGTGTCACGGCGATGGACTCATCGAGCCGAATCGCTTTGAGCGAGATCATGACGTCGCGCGACCCGGGCGCGATATCGACGGATTCGACGACGCCGTCGTAGCCAGGTGCCGAGACGTTGATCTGGCGGGTGCCGGGGGCGACATCGTCTGCAGTGACAGGCGCCACGCCGATGAACTTGCGATCGATGAACACCTGGGCGCCGGGCACATCGCTGGTGATGTGGAGGGTGGCCATGGTGGGCGCTTCGACCACCTCCGGCGGCGTGATCGGTGCGGGCGTGGGGGCCGGCGCTGTGCGCCGTGCGGCCCGTAGTGTCTCCGGTACGGCGACGGGCGCGGTCGGCGCCACTGGCGGTCCGTGGACGGAGGTATCGCGGACCGGTGCCGCGGGCGGCGCAGCCGGCGACTCGGAACGGCCGGGCTTCATGTTGAGACCCACCAGTACGGAGACGCCCACGAGGGCACCCGCCACCAGCACCACCAGCGTCTGACGACTCACGCGCGTGATCCTACCAGTTTGGTGGGGTCAGGGTCCTAGGACTCAAGCAACAGCGTTCCCGGATCCTCAACCAGTTCCTTGACCCGCACCAGGAATCGGACCGCTTCGGAGCCATCGACAATCCGGTGATCGTAGGTCAGGGCGGTGTACATCATCGGCCGCAGCACCACCTGGCCATTGACGCCAACGGGACGGTCCTTGATCGCGTGCAGGCCCAGGATACCGACCTGCGGCGGATTGAGGATCGGCGTGCTCATCAACGAACCGAACACGCCGCCGTTCGTGATGGTGAACGTGCCACCGCGCAAATCGCCGAGCGACAACGTGTTGTCGGCCGCCTTCTGCGCGAAGTCGCGAATCGCGAGTTCGATCGCGGGAAACGACATGCGGTCGGCGTCGCGCAGGACCGGCACCACCAGCCCTTCGGCCGCGCCCACCGCCACGCCGATGTCGTAGTAGTGCTTGAGCACCATCTCGTCGCCGGCAATCTCGGCATTGAGGCGAGGGCACTGACGGAGCGCGGCGATCGTGGCCTTGATAAAGAACGAAGAGAGGCCGAGCGACACACCATGGGTGTCCTTGAATGACTGCTTCTGGCGCGCGCGCAGCGCCATCACCGCGCTCATGTCCACTTCGTTGAAGGTGGTGAGCATGGCGGCGGTCGCCTGCACTTCGACGAGCCGCTTCGCGATGGTCGCGCGGCGCTTCGACATGCGGATGCGGGACTCTGATCGGGGTCCTGGAGTCCTGGGGTCCTGGGGGCCTGGAGTGCTGGAGTCCCGGGGTCCGGGGGTTTTGCGCACATCCTCGCGGGTCACCCGGGGGCCTTCGGCCTGCACGGCCGCGAGCGGCACGTCGCGCTCGCGCGCCTCGCGGCGGGCCGACGGCGTGGCCCCCCGAGCCGCCTGCGGCTCGCTTGTGGCAGGCCCCGTGACTTCGGGACTCCCGGCCCCCTGGACCCCGGCACCATGAGAAGAAGCCCCGGCGGCAGAAACCGCCGGCTCCACGAACTCTGGGACCAACGGACCCACGGACTGCGGACTGTGCGTGTCGTCTATCGTCCCCAGCACATCGCCAATTTTCACGTCTGCCCCATCGGCGTGCACAATCGACCCGAGCACGCCCGACTTCGAGGCGGCCACTTCAACATCCACCTTGTCGGTTTCCAGCTCGACCAGGGCTTCGCCCACAGTGACCACGTCGCCCGCGCGTTTGAGCCAGCGCGCCACTCGCGCGTCCACCACCGACTCGCCCATTTCCGGCACCACGATATTGACCGCCATCAGCGTCCGCTCCTGTTCTTCGCCGGCGTTGATGCCGCCCACGCAAGGGCGATCAACCGTTCCTGATTCTGCGCGTGGCGCGCGGCCGATCCTTCAGCCGGACTCGAGCTGCGCGGACGCGCGATGACCGACACCGCCCTGTTCCCCGCGACGTCCCGCAGCGAGGCTTCCACAAAGTCCCACGCCCCCATATTCTCGGGCTCTTCCTGCATCCAGACCAGTTCGTTCAGGCGGCCGTAACGCCCGAAGACGGCAGACAACGCGGACGCAGGGAACGGATACAACTGCTCGACCCGGCAAATGGCCACATGCGCATGGCTCCCACGGCTCGGGTGGGTCAACAGGTCCACCGCGACTTTGCCGGAGCAGACGATCAGGCGCCTGACCGCGTCGGGGTCGGTCACGGCGGGGTCATCGATCACCGGCCGCCATCGCCCCGTGACGAGGTCGTTCGGCGACGACGAGACAAAAGGATGGCGCAGGAGGCTCTTGGGCGTCAGCACGATCAACGGCAGAGGATCGTCAACGAGCAATGCGGCCTGCCGTCGAAGCACGTGAAAGTACTGCGCAGCCGTGGTGCAGTTCACCACGCGCATGTTGGTATCCGCCGCCAGTTGGAGGAAACGCTCCGGGCGTGCACTGGCATGATCGGGCCCCTGGCCCTCATGCGCGTGCGGCAACAGGAACACCAGTGACGGCTCCTGTCCCCACTTGGCGCGTGCGGAAAGGACGAACTCGTCGAGCATCACCTGGGCGCCGTTGATGAAGTCCCCGTACTGCGCTTCCCAGATCACGAGCCGTTCGGGCGCCTGGATGTTGTAGCCGTACTCAAAACCCACGGCGGCGTTTTCGCTCAGGGGGCTGTTGTGAATCTCGAACGACGCGTGTGCCGCCTGCAGGTGTTGCAGCGGCACATACTCGTCACCCGTCCGGGAGTCGTGCAGCACGGCATGCCGATGGCTGAAGGTGCCGCGGGCGACGTCCTCTCCAGTCAACCGAATCGGTATGCCGGCCTCAAGCGTCGCAGCGAATGCCAGTTCTTCAGCTGCGGCCCAATCTACAGTCCGGTCATCAGGCGCGTCACACATGTGGCGGCGCCGATCGCGGCTGCGCTCGAGCTTGCGGTGAACCGTGAACCCGTCGGGTACCCGCAACAGATCTTCGTTCAGGCTCTTCAGGCGCTCCAGCGGAAGCCCGGTGCGCACCTGACTGGCCGTCCCTGGCGCGGCAATCTCTGGCGTGGGCTCCACCAGATCCCGTTCGGGATCGAGACCGTCGAGCACCTGTTGCAGACGATCAAGGCGACCCTGCAACATCGCACCCGCCTGTCCAGACGCGACGACTCCGCGCGTTTCGAGGACATTGGCCCACTGCTCACGCACGGTCAGTTGGCGGGCAATCTTCTGATACAACACGGGTTGGGTGAACGCCGGCTCATCTCCCTCGTTGTGGCCATAGCGGCGGTAGCCCACAAGGTCGATCAATACATCGCGCTGGAACGCCTCGCGATAGGCAAACGCCAGACGCGCAACCGCCACGCAACCTTCGGGATCGTCCGCGTTGACGTGAAAGATCGGAATCTTGAATCCGCGCGCCAGGCCACTGGCATAGAGGGTGCTGTACGAATCGTCCGGAGTCGTCGTGAACCCAATCTGGTTGTTCGCGATGATGTGTATCGTGCCTCCGGTGGTGTAGCCCTGGAGTTTGTGCAGATTCAGCGTCTCGGCCACCACGCCCTGGCCAGGAAACGCGCCATCGCCATGAATCAGAATCGGCAGGACCGCATCGGGATTAAAGACCGGCGCTCCAGGATGACCCGCATCGGTGCCGGCCGCCCGCGCCATGCCCACGAGTACCGGATCGATCGCCTCGAGGTGACTGGGGTTGGGAGGCATCGAGACGATGAGGTCCACTTCCTCGCCGCCGGCAACCGCGCGTGACGCACCGAGGTGGTACTTCACGTCGCCTGCCCAGCGCAACCCCGCGCTTTCGTGCGCACTCCGCACCGGATCCTTGAACTCCGCCAGGATGTGCCCGTACGACTTGCCCAGCACGTGCGTCATCACATTCAGACGTCCGCGGTGCGCCATGGCGATGAAGACCTGACGCAACCCGGCCTCGGCCGCTTCACTGATGACCTCGTCGAGCACCGGCACCAGTGTGTCGAGCCCTTCGATCGAAAATCGGGTCTTGCCAGGGAAGGTTCGGTGCAGGAACCGCTCGAAGGCCTCAACATCGGTGAGGCGCTCAAGCAACGCCAGCGGATCAATCGGGTCGGCGGGCGAATGATAGCGACCGGTCTCCACCGCTTCGCGCAGCCACTGACGCTCCTGCGGCACGAAGATGTGCGCGATGTCGTAGCCGGTGGTAGAGCAATAAATCTGCCGCAGGCGCTCCACCACCTCCCACATCGTCTCTGCGCCGTCAGCGATGTGCCCGCGCATAAGCGAGGCCGGCATCGCACGAAGGTCGGCTTCGGTCACCCCGTGGGTCTCGGGCAGCAGCGCCGGATCGCCCAGTGGCCGTGCGCCGAGCGGATCGATTTGCGCGGCCAGGTGACCGTAGCGGCGGATGGACTGGGCGAGGTTGATGGCGCCAACAATCTGAGCGCTTGTCGGAGTGCCGGGGTCCTGGGGTCCAGGAGTCCTGGGGTCCCGGGGTCCTGGCGACCACGTGGCAAACAGGTCGCGGGCGGACTGGTCCACCGACTGCGGATCTTCGCGCCAGCGGTCGTACAGTTCGAGGACGTAGCCCTCGTTGACGCCTGTGAAATCGTCCTGCCTAAAAGACATGGTGGTACTGCCGCCCCGTCACAACCACGTGCGGAATCACACCTGGGTCGGGAAATTCCGATGTTATCACCGGCCGGACCGCCGTGTTAAAGTCGGCGCGTCCAATAACCCGAAGGAGACGTCCGTGGTGATTACGAGGGTCAACGTCGTATCTGTTGCGAAGGTCGCGGCCGTGTTGTACGCGGGGCTGGGTCTGCTGTCTGGTGCGCTGTTTTCACTGATTGGGATGGTCGGGCTGACCAGCGCGATGTCAGGCACCGAGGGCGGAGCATTTGTCGGGCTGCTCTTCGGTGCCGGCGCCATCATCGTCATGCCGATCGTCTACGGCATCTTTGGATTTATCGGGTCGTTCATCATGGCGTTGTTGTTCAACGTCGCGGTGGGGATGACCGGCGGCATCGAGATCGAAACGAGGCCGTGAGTCTGCCCGGGCCGCTATTCGGCACTAGCCGCTGGCGTTCGCGTCGACAATCCGTTCGCACGGTGACGACGACCGCCGCGGCCCAGGCCCCTGTCGCGTGGAGCGAGAGTGCGATAAGAATAGCCGGGGAGGAATCGATGAATGACACCGTTGGCACGACGCAGTCGATCGAGTTCCGCTGCACGCGGTCGGAGATGTAGCGCCAGGAATGCCACGAATCCCGCTCCTCAGGGATCGCCACTCGCATCCCATGTTGTATGCCGCGTTGATGGACGCGGTTGACCTGAACCGTCCCGGCGAGTCTCGCGAGACCGCCATCACACGCATCCAGGTACGTGCTCGCGAGGGCCGCCCTGGGTGGACGATTGCCACGGGCTGGAACAGCGGGCGTTTCACTCTCGCGAAGGCCGACTTTGACGGTCTGCCTCCAGTAGTAGTTCTCAGTCTGTCGATCCACGGCCTCATCGTGAACGACGCGGGCCGCGTGTGTCTTCACGAGCATGACGACACAGTGGCCGCGCACCTGGACGACCAGAACTGGATTGAACGCCACCTGCGGCGCGTGCTCAATGTGTTTGCACGAGCCGGCGCCTCGGCAGAACGGCTGCGGGCGTTCTTCGACCGGCTTCGCGAGCTCGGCGTTCACAGCGCCGAGGAGATGCTGCTCGTCGGCGAAGACGAGATTCGGATGTTCGATGACGCGGGCCTCGCGAACCGCACGCACTTCTGGGCCTCACCGGAAACGTACGATTCTGCGTCGCCGGCAAATCGCGGGCGCATTCACGGCGTCAAGCTCTTCACCGACGGCGCGATTGGCGTGACCACTGCGGCGCTGCACGAAAAGTACAAAACAGCCGACCACGCCGGGATGCTGCTGTACGGAGACGATGAACTGGAGGCCCTGATTGCGCGGTACACCGGCGAGAAGCCGATGGCCATTCATGCGATTGGCGACGCCGCCATCGATCAGGTGCTCGCGGCGGCTGAACGGGCGGCGCGGCAGGTCACGCCGCGGCACACCGTCCGCATCGAGCACGCGCAGTTCATCTCCGAATCCACGGCACGCCGCGCCAGAGCCCTCGGCCTGCACCTCTCGATGCAGCCGAACTTTTCCGAGGATTCCGTCACGTACGCCGATCGCCTGCCTGCCGGTTATCCCGCTCGCAACAACCCCTTCCGCATGCTCATCGATCGCGTTGGCTATGTGCCTGGAGTCGATCTCTATTTCGGTTCCGACGGCATGCCGCATGGCGCGCAGCCGGCGCTTCGGCAGTCGCTGTTTCCCGATGGCGGCTACGACGGCCAGGTGCTGACACTCGACGAGTTCATCGCCGGTTACTGCCATCTGGACCTGGCACACGGATCAATCGACGTGGACGTCGACGACGGCCGGCGTTCTGTGAAATGCCAGGTGCAGAAGGAGGCGACGGCCCGCAGGTCCTTCAGTCAGCGCGAAGCGCCGTAATCGGGTCCACGCGCATCGCGCGTGATGCCGGCACCCACACGGCAACCACGGCCACAAACAGGACCGACGCCGACGCAACGGCCAGGCCCCACGCCAGCATCAGACCAATCCCGACGCCAAAAGTGAACGAGATCACGCCATAGAGGCCGGCCGCCGCCAGCAACAACGCCAGCACGGCGAACGAAACGAAGATGAAATTGATGATACCGGTGCTCGACGTCTCTTCGTCCACGATCTGCGTCAACGGCTTCGGCGTGCGAGGCTGCCACAAGCGACCAACAGCACAAAGAACACGACCACGGCAGGCTGAGGATGACCCAGGTATCTCCCGTCGTCATGGCGGAGCGCCGCCATCGATGAAAACGAGCGGGCGGATTCGCGGAAGTCGAGGAAATCCGGCAACGATGTGCGGCCCGCGGAGATGCCACGCGGGCCGTTCGTCTGCCGAATCCATCCAAGGCTGTCGGGGTCGCCAATCGGCAGCGCCCGTACCACGAGCGGACTGGCCAGGCTGAAGAGCAGGGTGTTGGCCCCGATGGCGAGCGTCATGGTGACGATGGCGACCACGCTGTCCGGGGGAGCGAAGGGCCGTGCGAACGCCGATGCGAAGATCGCGCAGAAGACCGTTCATATCAGGACACCCGGGGAGAACTGGCTGCAGTCACCCGTGAATAGACGTCTGGTCCCCTCTCGAGTTCCGGTATTGTGAGGGGTATGGAAGCTCTGCGGTCATTCCGGCGCAATGCGGTGCATGTCCGCAAGGCGCTGGAGTTCATGGCCCAGGAGCCTGGGCAGGTTGGCGTCGAACGCGGATATCTGCAGGACGCGGGCCTGATGGAACGCTACAAGCGGCTGTCCATTCCGGTCCGACGCGCGCTGAACCTTTCCGATCGCGCGTCGTTTTCACAGGCTCTGGAGGCGCTGGCCGGAAGCGACGGCCTGGGGCGAATCACGGCGGCCTGGCAGAAGCTGCAGGCCGAGCTCGACAGCACGGTCGGCCTGGGCGGCGGCAAGGTGCCGCGCCGGCAGATTCTTTCAGACTGGCTTGACGCCGCCGCGTTTTACGACACGCTCGAGCGCGACCGGGCCTACGACCGGCTGATTGACCAATGGGGCAAGGCGGCAGAAGGCATCGGCGCCCAACTGACCGAACAGGCGGCTGACGTCATCATCCAGCTCGATGAGGCCGCGGCCGCCGCCCTGGGCGAGCCCGTCATCCTCCCGCCTCCGCCCAAGACCCCTCCCCCACCTCCGGACCCGGACGAGAAGTGGTGGAAGAGGATCCTTCGCATCTAAGCCTTGAACATGTTCCTGATGACGAAGCCGACGTTGGCCGGGCGCTCGGCCAGGCGCCGCATGTACCAGGGGAACCAGTATTCGCCGTAGCTGATGAGGCAACGAGTGCGGATGCCGGTGGCCGCCAACTGCTGCTGACGCGCCGTCTGGATGCCAAACAACATCGCAAATTCGTAGCGGTCTGACGACACTTTGCGCTCGGCAATCACCTTGAGCAATCGCTCCTGCAGGCCGATATCGTGCGTGGCGATGTGCAGCAACGCGCCCGGCTTGAACGCGTCCTCCTGCAATAGACGCGCGCAGATCTTGAAGTAGTTTTCGTCGACGTCAGACTTCTGGGGAAAGGCCACATCGGCCGGTTCGAGGTACGCGCCCTTGACCATGCGAATGGCCGAGCCGAGCGCCACGAGTTCCTCGATGTCCTTTTCAGTGCGGAACAAATACGCCTGAATGGCAATGCCGATGTTCGGCGTACGCTGCCGCAGGCGTTTGAAAAGTGCGATGGTGCCGTCCACGTACGGCGAGCTCTCCATGTCGAGCCAGAAGAACGTGTGGGTCTGCTCGCAGCGGTCGATCAGCCGCAGGCAGTGCTTCACGCACACTTCGGGATCCTGGTCGTACCCGAGCTGCGTCGGCTTGACCGAGATCTGTGAATCAATCCCGGCGCCGGTGATGAGATCGATCACCTTCAGGTAGTGCTCGCAGACCTCGTCGGCTTCCTTGATATGCGCAATGTTTTCGCCGAGCCGTGTCAGGATCGTGTGGATCCGTGCAGGCGTGAGGCCCTTGGCGGCCTCAACCGCGTCCTCAACCCGTTCCCCCGGCATGAACTTCGAGACCGACCGGCGCACGAATCCCGTGCGCATCGCGTTCTCCCGAATCCAGGCGTTGGTCGAGGCCCACAACAGGGCTTTGCGCATTACGCTCATAGTCCGCCGGCTGGCGGTGCGGTGAGGGGTTTCAGCGCGCCGCGGTGGCACGAATAACACGTCACCTTGTTGGGCTCACCCGGCTTGACGCCGAGCGGATCGGCATTGACGGCCATGACCATCGTCAGCATCTTGCGCGCGGAGGCCTTGGTCGGAAGGTCATCCTTGAACCGCTCCTGAGGAGTGCCCACGTGGCAGTGGGTGCACTGCACGCCGAGCGCAACGGTAAACGTCCGCATGAGCGCGATTACATCCGCACGCGGCATGTCCTTGGGCAGCACCTGAAGGTTCTGCAACGGCGCGGCCTGGCCGCCACCCTGGGCCGACGTCCTGGTCACCGCCACTGCCAACACACAGACGCACATCAGACCCGTTGCCAACAAAGACCGCATCATGCTTCCTCCAAAGATGGATTGTAAGTCACAAACGTCTCAATTCCGGTCAAGGGGCGGTGGAACTTCGGGCGGTGTCGGCACCACACGCACGAACTGCCCACGCTGCAACAGCTCGCGGCCCCTGCCACCCCGCCCGGTCACTTCGTACTTGGTCGTGCTGATGGTCTGCTCGGCGCCTCGTGTCGTTTCCACCGTCATCAGGTCGCGGTCGCCCCGCGACGCCATGAATCCCAGCACCCGGTCATCGTCTTTATTCAGTTTGATGAGAATGACGCCCCTGCCCGGGCCCGACAGCAGGTTGATGTCATCGAGACTGCAGAGCATCGCGCGGGCTTCGCGGGTCGCGGCGATGACCGTCTCCCCTCCTGTCACTCGCTCGACGCCGACGATTTCTGCCCCTTCGGCTGCGCGGGCATAGCGACGGCCCGACCGGGTACTTGGTTCGGCATACGGCTCGAACGAAAACCGAAGGCTGTATCCATCCGTCGACACCGCCAGCGCATGCGACGGAGGCGCGGTCTCGGCGTTTTTCGACGTAATGACACCCACCACGCGGCTGTCGAGGCTCATCGATCCGACGATTCGTTCGCCATCCTTGAACTTGAACAATCGCTGAATGGGCTCGCCGTGGCCGGTTGAGGCCGGAATGTCAATGATGCGCGAGGTGTAGGCCACGCCCAGATTGGTGAAAAACACCACCGACGCCCGCGTGCTCCCCGGGAGCACCGCCAGCACCTGGTCGCCCTCGCGCACACGGGTGGACGCCACGTCTTTCACTTCCTTCTGCCGCTTCACCCACCCGTCCCTGGTCACGATGACGACGTTGTCTTCGTCAATGATGAAGTCGTCCGCTGTGTACTCGGGCTCATTGACCTCGCCGGTAATCAGACTGCGGCGCGGATCGGTCTTCGGATCGCTGTAGGTCTTCTTCACCAGCTCAATATCGTCGCGCACGATCTGCCACAAGTCACTGTCGCGCCTGAGCAATCCGCTGATCTGCTTCGCGCGCTTCCGCTTCTCGGCCAGTTCCTGCTGAATCACGAGAATCTCGAGCCGCGCAAGCCGGTAGATCTTCAGTTCAAGGATCGCGTCGGTCTGCTCGGCATCCAGGCCGTACGTGGCGATGATCTGCGACGCGGCGTCCGCCTTGCCGTCAGATTTGCGGACGATGCGGAGGATGTCGTCGAGGGCGTCAAAGACTTTCGCAAAGCCCTCGAGGATGTGGATGCGTTTGCCGAGAGCGGCCAGTTCGTGGCTGAGCCGCGCGCGCACCACCTCGAGCCGGAAGTGCAGAAAGTGCCAGAGGATGGCGTGCAGGCCCACGCGATCGGGCTTGCCCACCGCCGGGTTCTCGGTGGGAATCAGACACGTCAGGTTGACCGGAAAGTTGGACTGGAGCGGCGTGTTCTTGTAGAGATACGCCATCACCATCTGCTCGTCGGCATCGCGCTTCAACTCCAGCGCAATCCGCACGTCGTCTGTCGAGAGATCCCGGACATCCACCAGGTGCGGCAGCTTGCGCGAGAGCGCCACGTCGGCGATGCGCTCGATGAGCGTGGCCTTGCTCATGGCATACGGTACGCTCGTGATGAAGATCGATTTGCCCGTGCGGGTTTCGGGACCCTTCTGCCACGTGGCGCGCATCCGGATGCTGCCCGAACCGGTCTCGTAGATGTCTCTGATCTCGGCCGGGGTGTTGAGGATTTGCCCGCCGGTAGGAAAGTCGGGCCCTTTGATGTACTTGCACAGCTGGGCGCTGGTCAGTTCCAGGTCCGCGTCGATCATTTTGACGAGCGCGGTGCAGACCTCGCCAAGGTGATGCGGCGGAATGTTGGTGGCCATGCCGACGGCAATGCCTGTGGCGCCGTTGACGAGCAGATTCGGGATGCGGGCCGGAAGCACCACCGGTTCCTCACGCGTCCCGTCGTAGTTGGGACGAAACGGAACGGTGTCCTGATCGATCTCCTGCAGCATCTCGTCGGAGATGCGGGTGAGCCGGCACTCGGTGTAGCGCATCGCCGCCGCGTTGTCGCCGTCGAGCGACCCGAAGTTCCCGGAACCGTCCACGAGCGGGTAGCGCAGTGAAAATGGCTGCGCCATGCGCACCAGCGTTTCGTAGAGCGCGCTGTCACCGTGCGGGTGATAGTTGCCCATCACGTCGCCCACGACTTTCGCGCACTTGCGGTGCTTCGCGTCCGCTGTCAGGTTCTGCTGCCACATCGTGTAGAGGATGCGGCGCTGCACAGGCTTGAGCCCGTCGCGCACGTCAGGCAAGGCGCGCGATGTGATGACCGAAAGCGCGTAATTGAGGTACCGCGTCTGCGCCGCGTCGTGCAGGGCGACGGGTTCGTCGCCGCCCGACGGCGGCCGCGTGGTTACCGTGGTGTCGTTCGGGGGAGCATCAAACAGGGACGGAGACTTCGACGAACGCTTGGCCACCGAGACATCTTAACTGACGCAACGCTCCCATTGAGGATTGAGGAGTGAGGAGTGAGGCGCAGGGTGTGACTTGGCGCCGAACGCGTACAGCGCCTCGACCGTGCGGATGTAGATGCGGCCGTCGGCCAACGCCGGCGTCGTGTACGTGTCTTCGCCGAGGTCGTTCACGATCAGCGGGGTCAGGTCGCCGCCCGGCGGCAACACGGCCACCGCGCCGCGCTCACTCACGAAATACAAGTGGCCGCCGGCCTCAACCGGCGACGAGTAATACGCGCCCAACGCGCCGGTCAACCGCCCCTGCTTGATCAACTCGCCGGTCTCCGGATTCAGGGTGGTCACAATGCCACCGTCATTCACCATGTAGAGGACGTTCTGGAACACGATGGGAGACGGCAACTGGGGCACGGCGCGCTGATACTTCCAGCGGACGGCCTTCTCGGTCATGTCACCAGACCCGCCCAGTCGAATGGCCAGCATGCCGTTCTCTGAGTCGAGCGCGGCGCGGTAGTACTCCCACTCGTCTTTGGTCAGGCTGCCATTCAGATTCAGGTCGGCCACGGTGAACCAGAACGCCGCCGAATACTTCGGAAACTCCGGCTGGGTGATCACGCCGTCCTTGTTCGCGTCGGCAATGGGCCACACCTCGTCGGACGGCGGCACGTTCACTTTGCGGCCCGGGTCATTCTCGGGCGCGCCGTAGCCATTGATGTAAATGGTGTCGCCATGCACCACCGGCGTGGACTTGATCTCGAACGACAATCCGCGCACCCACCATCGTCTCTCACCGGTCATCACGTCGTACGCCGTCAATAGAAACGAGCCGGGCAGCAGGAGTTGGTCGCGACCGTCAGGCGCGCGCCAGAGAATGGGCGTGGCGTGACCGCTCTTGGCTTCGGGCCGCGGCGTCCGCCACAGTTCCTTGCCGGTGCGTTTGTCGAGCGACAGCAGGAACGACCCAATGCTCTGATCCACGGCCAGAATCAATTGGTTGCCGACAATGACCGGTGAGGCGCCCATGCCGTAGATGTTGTCGAACGGTCCGAGCGGCTTTTTCCACAATTCCTTGCCGGCGGCGTCGTAGGCCAGCAGTCCGTAGTCGGGAAAAAACACATAGACCCGATCGCGTTCAAGCGCAGGGCTGGGCGAAGCCGGGTTGTTTCGCTTGTCGAGAATGCGCGTCTTGGTTTCAGGCGCCTGACGCTCCCACAGCAGCGTGCCCGCCTGGCGGTCGATCGCCATGGTGAACAGCGCGTCGCCGCGAAATGCCGTGAGGTAGATCCGATCGTTCCAGATGATGGGCGACGAATGGCCCTGTGGCAGCGGCAGGCGCCACAACATGTTCTTCGTCTTGTTGAACTCGGTGGGAAAGCCGGAACCCGACGCGTGGCCCGATCCGTTCGGGCCGCGGAACCTGGTCCACTCGGTCTGAGACTGCTGGGCGGTCAACACCGTGGCCGCCATGATCACGCCGATTGCGGCGAGGGCGCGCACGCCCCGCTTCGCGAGAAAGATGTACATACGGCGGAGTATACGTCGGGTCAGTCGGTCCGAAGCACCTCGATCGGGTTGACCGAAACCGCACGGCGCGCCGGAACCATGGCGGAACCAATACCGACGACGATAAGTACCCCTGTCACAAACGCCAGGGCCCACGGGTCGGTTGGAGCCGTATCAAACAGCAGGGACGCGGCGGCAAACCCCGCCCCAATGCCGCCGGCAATACCCAGGGCAGCGCCCCATCCCACCAATCGCGCCACCTGTCCCACCACCAGTCCCATCACTTGGCGGCGGCTGCCGCCAAGGGCGAGTCGAATGCCCATTTCCCTGTTGCGACTCACGACCCAGTGCGAGATGAGGCCAGACACGCCGATGACCGCTGCAATGAGCGCGCCCATCGCAAACACACCGACAAGAATCATCGCCCACCGTTGCGGAAACACCTCAATCGCCAGCAACTCATCCATCGTCTGCACCATGTACACCGGCTGATTCGGATCAAGTTCGGCGAGCGTGCGACGCACACCGGGGAGAAGCGCCGCTGCATCTCCGGAGGCACGGACCATCAGGAAGTCCGGCGTGAGAATGTCTCATTCACCAGGACCACTTGCGGGGCGCCCGCCCCGTCGCGATCTGTAAGGGGCCCCCCGGATCGAAGCGGTGTCTTGAGAACGTCGGATCGGTGCGGACTGCCGACCGTCAGAAGCGTTGATACCGGCTTGGCGCTGTGGGCGCCAGCGCCGTCGATCGTGACAGGCACCGTGAAACCCGTCATGGTGGGCAGTTGATTGGTGGCAGCAGCGCCGGTCACACCGGGGATGGCCTCAAGCCTGGTCACGAGGCGCGTGAAGAAGGTTTCGGAAGCCGCTCCGGGATACCGCTGCGGATCGATGGTCAGCCGCATGGTCAGCATGTGGCTGGCGTCGAAGCCGGGTTCGATGGCTCCGATACGGCCGTAACTGCGGAAGAAGAGGCTGGCGGCGACGAGGAGCGTGACGGCCAACGCCACTTCACTGACGATCAAGAGGCGCCGGCCTCGTTGCCGCGCGGAACTGGCCGTGGCGCGAGCGGAGTCGGCCACCGAATCGGCTTCCGTCGTGTGCATGTGCCAGGCGGGAATGGCCATTGTGAGTACGGCCGCGGCGAGTCCGGCGAGCACGCAGTACAGGACAGCCGTCGCATCCCACCGCAGGTCAAGCCCAGCTGGGTGGCCTGCGCCGGCAGCACGGCGGGAAGCCGTCGCAGCGTGAAGTACGCGAGTGCCACTCCCGCAGCGGCGCCCGCACCGGCTAACCCCAGACTCTCGAACATCAACAACCCCACGAGGCGTCCTGGGCTTGCGCCAAGGGCCCGCCTGACGGCGAACTCGCGCTGGCGCGTCGCAAGGCGAGCGAGCATCAGGCTGGCGACATTCGCGCACGCCACCAGCAGCACGATGACGCCGGCGCCGAGGAGATCGCGCCAGCAGGCAGCAGATCGCCGACCACGGCTTCGCTCCAGGGGGCTGCGGCCAGCCGCCGATTGGCGTACTCGGGACACTCGGTCGCGTAGTTGGTCTTCGCACGAGCCGAGACGGTAGCAAGCGCGGCGTCAACGTCCTTGAGCGTCGCGCCGTCGCGCAGTCGGGCCAGCACCGTGCACGGACGCATGTTCCGCCTGAACTGATCCGGATCGATCCCCCAGGGAATCCACAAGTCTGTGTCGATGAGGGGCGAGCCGGCGCCGAGGACTCCGACCACCGTCGTGGCGTCGGTGTTCACCTGCACGGTCGTGCCGATGATCTCGGGATCACCGCCGAAAAGCCGTTGCCAGACGCGGTGCGTGATGATCGCCACTTTCGGTCCACCCGGAGCCAGTTCCTCCTGGGTGAAGCCGCGACCGGGCGTCATCGGTACGCCCAGCGCGGGGATCGGGTCGTGGAGAATCAGCGCGGTGAAGAAGCGCTCGGCCACCGTGCCGTTCGACAGCACGCGATTGCCGAGGCCCAGGCCCCGAGTTTCTCGATCACGGGAATCGCGGCGAAGTCATTCACTTCGCCGGGCGAATGCTGTTCAACGAAATTGGGGTCGGTCCCCAGTGTGGGGAACGAGCCGCTGATGGAGATCAGGCGTGACGCGTCCGGATAGCTGAACGGATTCAGCACCAATCCGTTGACCAATCCGAAGACGACGCCGTTGGCGGCGATGGCCAGGGCCAGGGACAACACGGCAATCACGATGTATGACGGCTGCCGGAGCAACTGCCAGAGGCCAAATCGCAGGTCGTGCAACATCGCGGACATGAAGGACTCCCGGGAGGTGGGTGAAGGCGAAGGGCGAACGGCGGAGCCGAGTGGCCAGTGCACGAGGACCGCCGCGGCCTGACGCCAAGAGCGACGACGCGCCGCACGGGGGCCGAATCTTGAGTTGTTGGCCTGAAATTGTTCGTCGAGGTCGCCGAGGATGTGTTCGCGCAGCGCACACGGCGTCCAGTGTTCGACCAGGTATTGGGCGGCGCGCGGGGGTCTTGCGCCCGAAGTCATCCTTCGAACTCCCGGCCCAGACCGGCGGTCATTCGGCGAATGGCCGCGAGCGATGATTTCAGAGCGCGCTGGCCCGGGGCCAGCATGCGATAGTGTTTTTTCCGTCGGCCGCCCCGCTCGGCCGTGGGCTCGCCGATGCGGCTGGCCACGTACCCTTTGTCTTGAAGGCGTTCGAGGGTTTTGTAGACGGCGGCCAGCGACACATCGCGGCCCGTCCGATCGACCAGGTCCCGGCACACCGAGACACCATAGGCGTCTGCCCCTTGTCGAACCAAGGCCAGGAGCACCAATTGTTCGAACTCGCCTATCGCCGGCTCAGTCATGGCCGATATCTTAGACGATGTCTATTAAATAAGGTTACCCACCCGCGCGCTTGAGACTCAGCGCGCGCTACGTCATCTGATTACCACTTCCAGTCGGCGATAAAGACGTTCGTATCGCCTTCCTTGGCGCCGAAGCGATTTGAGGCGAAGACGAGCTTGGTGCCGTCGGGCGAGAACATCGGAAAGCCGTCGAAAGAGTCGCTGAAGGTGACCTGTTCCAGGCCGGTGCCGTCCACGTTGACCAGGAAGACATCGAAATTGCGTGACCGGGGGTCGTGATGGTTCGACGCAAAGATGATCTTCGTGCCGTCGGGTGAGAAGAAGGGCGCAAAACTCGCCTTGCCGAGATTGGTGACCTGCCGCGGATTGCTCCCATCACGGTTCATGACAAAGAGTTCGACAGACGTCGGCTTCCATAGTGCCTTCTTGAGTAGCGAGAAATACTCGTCGAGCTCGGCACCGGGCCCCGGGTGCCGGCCACGCCAGACGATCTGCTTGCCGTCAGCCGACACAAACGGCCCGCCGTCCGGCCCGGGCATGTTGGTGAGACGCTTGACGTTTGTGCCGTCGCCATTCATGGAGTAGACCTCCATGTCGCCGTCGCGGACGCTCGTAAACACGATGCCGCCGTCCTTGGCAATCGTGGCCTCGGCGTCATACCCGGGCGTCTTCGTGAGCTGAACGGCATTCGATCCGTCAATGTTCGCCTTGAAGATGTCGTAGCTGTCGTAGACGGCCCACACGTAACCGTTTTCCATGCCCGGCCGCGGCGGACAAGGCGGACCTCCGAGGTGCGTGGATCCGTACAGGATGGACTTGTTGTCGGGGTAGATGTACGCGCACGTCGTGGCGCCCTGGCCGTTGCTGACTCGGCGTCGGTCCGAACCATCCAGTCGCATCGTGTAGATCTGATCGCACTGCTCGGCGCCGTCCATGCTCTGGAAACTGATGCGGCTGCCATCGGCGGAGAAATACGCCTCGGCGTTCTGGCCGCTCTTGGTGAGCTGTCTGATGTTGCTCAGGTGCGGCTCGGCCTTCGTTGGGCCGGGCGTCGGCCCGGGAGTGCCGGCCCCGCGCTGGGCCGAAGAAGCCAGGAGGGCGGCAGGAATGGCCAGGACAACCGCGACACGAATGAGGGCAGAGGGCGTTGCGTGCATGGCCGGATCATAGCAAGACGAGGCGGCCGTGTCTCCACTATGCGGGACCCACCATGCGGGACGAGAGGAGTCCTATCGTCGGTGTCGGCTTGCGCGAGCGACCGCTGCCTCGAACGCCGGCAGCAGGTCGTCTTGCGCCAGTGCCGATTCGAGAACGCTCAGGGCGCACGTCGTGAACTGTAACCCGCCCGATGGACTGCCCGGTCTGCGGAGGCTCTGCTCGGGCCGGCCTCAGTCACGCGCGTGGCATGGCTGGCTGCCCGACGCGGTGGCCGCTGTTGGCGTCCGATCAGCGGGGGGTCGCCGCCTTCACCGTCGCAATCCACCGGTCCACCCGCTGCTCGAGGATCGTCAGCGGCATCGCCCCGCCGCCGAGCACGGTGTCGTGGAACGCGCGAATATCGAATTTCGTATCGAGAGCCGCTTCCGCCTTGCGACGCAACTCCTGAATCTTCAGCATGCCGATCTTGTAGCTGGTGGCCTGACCGGGCAGGACCATGTAGCGGCGCACTTCAGATTGCGCCTGAAGTTCGGTGATGGCGCTGTTGGCCATGAAGTACTGCACCGCCTGCTCCTGGGTCCAGCCTTTGGCGTGCAGTCCCGTATCGACGACCAGACGGATGGCGCGCCACATCTCTGAACCAAGCCGGCCGAATCGTGAGTACGGATCCAGATAGGTACCCGGCATCTGCGTGGCGAGCCATTCCGAGTACAGGCCCCACCCTTCGCTGTAGGCCGTGAAGCCGGCCTGCGTACGGAAGGTCGGAATGCCCTTCAACTCCTGCGCGATGGAAATCTGCATGTGATGGCCGGGCAAGCCCTCGTGATAGGCAATCACTTCGAGTTCACGCTTCGGCATCGACGCCATATCGGACAAGTGCGCGTAGTACACGCCTGGTCGCGCGCCATCCGGCGTGCCGGGAAAGTAGTGCTGCGCCGCGCCGGGCTGTTCACGGAACGGCTCGACGCGTTTGACGACGAGGTCGGCCTTCGGGAGGATGCCGAAGTACGTCGGCAACACGCCCTTGATCTTGTCGATGGCCGCGGTCGCGTCCTTGATGTAGGCCTGCCGGCCCTCGTCGGTGTCGGGATAGTAGTAGAGCGGATTGTTTTTGTTGTCGCGGAGCTCGGCGAAGAACGCCTGGAGCTCGCCTTTGAACCCGACCTCGTCCTTGACCGCCATCATCTCTGCGCGCAGGCGAGCCACTTCGGTCAGGCCCACCTTGTGAATCTCATCCGGCGTCAAGGTCGTCGTCGTCTGATTGGCGAGCCGCTCCCTGTAGTACGCGGCGCCGTTGGGCAGGGAGCCCACGCCCGACGTTTTCTCGGGCGCCTTGGCCATGTCGTCTTTTTGCCAGGCGATCAGGTCGGCATAGGCCGCCTTGAAGGGGCCTGTCAGCGCCGTCCGCGCGGCCGCGAGCAGGCCCTTCGCTCGGGCCTCATCAATCTTGCTGTTCTTCTGAAGCGCCTCGATTTTGGTCTTGGTGTCCGCCCAGACCGCGCTGTCCGTGCCGGTCTCGTCGAACGGCGCGCCGGTGATAATTTTCGTGGCCTCATCGATGACGAACCCGTAGGCAAATTTTGGCGGTCGCACGCCTTCGGTGGCGTTGTGCTTCGAGATTTCGATCAACTGGCGAATGGCGCGACCCGACTCGCTGATTCGCTTGATGTACGCGTCCATGTCCGCGCCGTCTTCCACGACGTGGAAGGCAATCAGCAATTGTGGGAAAACCCCATGGATCGCGGTCATCTGATCGAAGACGTAGCCATTGTGGCGGAACGGGACGGCCGCTTCGGCCTGCGCCAGCTGGTAGGCCCAGATGTCATAGGACGACTGCGCTTCGGGCGTGAGCCTGGCGTAGTCGAACATCTTCTTCATCTCCGCCACCGTGGCGCGCTGCCAGGCCAGTTGTTTGTCCTGCGCCGCGATCGACGGGTCATCGATCGCGTCGGACTTGCGGCCCAGAAACGTCTGCTGAATCGGGCTGAAGGCCAGTTGCTCTTCGAAGCGGGCTTCGAACCAGGCGTTGAGGCGTGCCGTTTCGTCGGCCACCTGCGTCTGCGCCAGGGGCACGCTCGACGCAAGGAGCGCGCAGCCGGCCAGGGTGCTCAGGAGAAATCGTGTCATGCGCCGAGGATACCATCCGGTCGAACAGGCCTCTGACGCTTGGTAGAACCTGGTTGACTATGAGCACTTATAGTGCTCAAATGAGCACTTATTATGCTCAAGATAACATCGAGCCCATTTGGTAGCGGCACCCGCACGCGCATCCTGCTCGCCCTGCGAATTTTGGCGACCAGCTATCCCAGGGAAATCGCCAGGCTGCTGAATGTCCAGATCTCAGCCGTGCGCAAGGCGCTGATCAGTCTGGAGGCCGATGGACTGGTGACGGCACGCTCAGTCGGTCGCACGCGGCAATACCAGTTGAACCCAGGATTCATCGCACGTGATGAACTCCGCAGCATGCTCGCGAAGCTGGCAGACGCCGATGCCGAGTTACGGGCGCGGACCGCGGCATTGCGCCGACGCCCGCGCAAGACCGGCAAGCCGCTGTGACCGTGTCTCACTCGCCCGGCGGACCACTCGTCGCCCTTGCGCTCACCGTAGGTGCCGCGCTCCACCGCGCCGGGATCCGCGCCGTCCTGACCGGAGGGGCATGCGCGGCGATGTACACAGACGGTGCGTACGTCTCCCAGGACATCGACTTCATCATCCAGAGCGCCCCGACACAGGCCGCGCTCGACACAGCGATGGCATCAATCGGATTCACGCGTGGTGGCGACCGATACGTCAACCCAGCCACGAACTTCTACGTCGAGTTTCCACCGGGCCCGCTGGCCGTTGGCGCAGAGGCTGCGACACCGATCGAGATCACCGGCCCTGCCGGTACGCTACTGACCTTGTCAGCCACGGACATGGCCAAAGACCGACTCGCGGCCTATCTCCACTGGCACGATCAGCAAAGCCTCGAACTCGCCGTCCACATCGCGAGGCTGAATGACGTCGATATGGCCGAGATCAAGCGATGGAGCCGCCGCGAAGGCGCGCAGGAAGAATTCGAAGCGTTCAGACGTCACGCCCTGCGGATTGTTTAGCGACCGCCCAGATACTGTACTGCGCAGTGTGCGCCGTCGATGGCCGCACTCATGATGCCGCCGGCACTGCCCGCCCCTTCCCCCATGGGATAGAGGTTCTCGAAGCCCTCAGCCACCGAGGTCTCGCGGTCACGCGGCAGTCGGATGGGTCCGGAGCTGCGCGACTCGAGTCCGACGAGTAACCCTTCTGCGGACTTGAAACCGGGAATCTGCTGGTCGTATTTGAGGAGCGCGCGGGCGATCGCCTTGCGAGCGAGCGGTGGCAACAAAGAGTCGATGCGGCCGGGTGTTGTACCGAACGTATAGCTGGAATGGCGTGTGGCCGACGAGGGCCGTCCTGCCACGAAGTCATCCGCACCCTGGGCAGGCGCCGTGTAGTCGGACCCTCCGGCCTCAAAAAATTTCCGTTCCAGCGTCTCCTGAAACTCAACCCCGGCAAACGGACCAGGACCGTACTCGGCGGGGCCGAACGTGGTGACCAACGCGGCGTTCGCCCACGGCGATGAATGGGTGGAGTTGCTCATGCCGTTGGTACACAGCAGTCCCGGGATGTTGGTGCTGGACACGATCGTGCCACCCGGGCACATGCAGAACGAAAAACTCGCGGGCACGTCGCCCTCCGCCTTGCAAATCAGGTTGTAGGAGGCGGGCCCAAGAATCACGGCCTCGCGCCCCGTGCCGTAGCGTCCGCGCGTAATCAGTTCCTGCGGGTGTTCGATGCGCACACCGAGCTGAAAGGGCTTCGCCGCCACCCGAACACCCTGGGCGTGGAGTCCCTTGATGGTGTCTCGCGCGCTGTGGCCCACCGCCAGGAACACCGCGTCGCACGGGATCTCGCCCTGAGACGTTCGTACCGCGCGCACGCGCTCCGGCGCCCCGCCATCGAGCACCAGACCATCCAGTCTGGTGTTCCAATGAAACCGGACGCCGAGCGCTTCCATGCGTCCTCGCAACACGGGCAGGATCTTGTGGAGCCGGTCGGTACCGATGTGGGCGCGTGAATCGTAGAGAATGTCCGGCGGCGCGCCGCAAGCCACGAGGATCTCGAGGCACGGGACCTCCAGCGGGTCATCCACGCGTGTATACAACTTGCCGTCGGAGTAGGTGCCGGCCCCGCCCTCACCAAACAACAGGTTGGACTCGGGGTTGGGCACCCGCGTGCGGTGGAACCGCACCACGTCCTTGCCACGCGCCTTCAGCTCAGCGCCGCGGTCAATCAGGTCCACGGCCACGCCGTTCAGACCCAGCACCAGCGCCGCGTACAACCCGGCGGGACCGGAACCGACGACAACCGCGCGCGTTCCTGCGCGCGTCGTGCCCGCGACGGCAAAACTGCCAGCCTGCGGCGCATCGATGACCTTGCCCGAACGAACCGCCGCCTCAAACCGCTCGCCCCGGTACGTGTCGTCGATCACCAGGTCGGCATGCACGATAAAACGCAGTCGCCGTTCCTTGCCGTGGCGACGCGCGTCCACCGATCGTCGCGCGATGCGACATCCCCGGACACGACCCGGATCAATACCGGCAGCGCGAGCCGCACGATCACGCAACTGGCTCTCCGGGTCATCGACGCGCATCTCAATATTGAGGACCCGCCATGTGCGTGCAGTCGTGGTCATCGCCGTGCACGCAGACTATCACCGGCCACCATCAGGTAGATGGCTGTCCACGCCGGTAACGTGCAATTGGTGACAGCGTCTGGCACGACCATTGAAAGAGACTGAGATCCATGCAAATCAATATGTCATCTCTCCTTAAACGCACTCTCGGTGCGACCATTGTGGTCACCCTCATGTCCTCAGCGGCCGCTGCGCAGGTGGTCAATTCACAGGCCCCCGTCTCCCAGCCTTCGACTCAGTCAGCGGTGAACACGGGGACGCCCGCTCTGACCGTGGCCATCAAAGGCGGGGTGAACGACTCGAACCTCAAGCTCGACGACGATTCCCTCCCGTTGACGTGGCTCCTTGGCGGTGTGGGTGGACTCTCTATCGGTGGCAACCTGACGTCCAACGTCGGGATGAAGGTCGAAGCCCTCTACAGCCAGCGCGGCGCGAAGGATGACATCGAGAATGCGGACGCGAAAGAGCGGATCACCTACATTGATGTCCCGGTGACGTTCCACGTCGGCACGTCCATGAACAATGGTGCGCGTGTGTTTCTGTTCACAGGCCCCCAGGTCGCCTACAAGATCAAATCCGAAATCATCAATGATCTTGATGACACCACCACTGACACCGACGAGGCGATCAAGGACTGGGAGTTCGGCTGGACCATCGGCGTCGGTGTCGCAGTGCAGCGCGTCTCTCTTGACGCGCGGTACACGCACGGCCTGACCAACATCAACAAGACGGACGGTACCCCGGTCAAGAGCCAGGCTGTTTCCGTCATGGTCGGCATTCGTCTCCGGTAGCACGAGCCAGACCACTCTCGACACGGCGATCCTGCAGCACCTCGGTGTCTGCAGGATCGCGCGCCTTCAGCTACGGCCGATCTTTCTGACGTCCAGGGGTTCCTGCTGACGCCTCCGCCGTGCGCCTGGCTGGTGTAGCATGGTGCAACCCTGACCACGCCATGCGTTTCTTTCTTGCCGCCATCCTCTGTGTCGTTACTTCAATCCTCTTCGTGCAGGCCTCGGCGCCGCCGGCCCAGACAACCGGGCTGACGCCTGAGATGAAGGCGCGGGTTCTCGATGCGATGCGACTGAACCGGCGCGCTTTTCAGGCGCCGGCGATTCTTGCGCGTTACGAGGAGGAGCGTTTGCCGAAAGATCATCCCCCGTTTGCGTCGTGAAGCACTACGGCTCGTCCGCCCATAACCCGCTCGATAAAGCCCTGCAGTTTCATCACGTTTCTGTTCGCGATGAACTTGCCGGTGATGTGGAGTGCGGTGGCGCCACGCTCCTTTGCCTCCTTGGTGAGCAACCGGAACAGATCCAGGATCGGCCCCGTGCGAATCGGCGAATTCTTCGGGGGCTTGACCTTGAGGCACAGGCCGCGAATCGTGCGCTCGAAGACGGTGCCATTGAAGTGTTTGTCGCCGTAGATGCGATACTCGCCGACTTTCTCGGCGGCCGCATGGTCTGTGGTCGCAATCGTTCGTCGTCCAGCGGTGGTGGTGCTCCGACGGCGACGCGCTGCTGGACGGTATGTGCCAAGTCGTGCGCCGGCAGTTCGCGTCCCGCCGATGTTCCGGGCGCGAATCGGCTGGCGGCAAAGACGATGTCCTGTCCTGCGGTGTAGGCCGTGGCCTGCACCATGATCAGGCGTATCATTCATGTGGACATGGACGCGTTTTACGCGTCCGTTGAGCAGCGCGACCGGCCCGATCTCAAGGGCAAGCCCGTGGCCGTGGGGGGCAGTCCGGATTCGCGCGGCGTGGTAGCGGCGTCCAGCTACGAAGCCCGCACCTTCGGCGTGCGATCGGCCATCCCGATGTCGCGGGCCGTGCGCCTCTGCCCGCACCTGGTCATCATCCGGCCCAACTTCCAGAAGTACCGCGTCGTCTCGCAACAGGTGTTCGAGATCTTCCGATCGGTCACCCCACTGGTAGAGGGCCTGTCGCTCGACGAAGCGTACCTCGACGTCACCACCAACAGCTTCGGAGAGCCGCTGGGCATGAACGTCGCCAGGCGCATCAAGAATCTGATCAAGGACACGACCGGCCTGACGGCCTCAGCCGGCGTGGCGCCGAACAAGTTCCTGGCGAAGATCGCGTCGGCCTGGCGCAAACCCGATGGCCTCACCGTCATCGCGCCCGAGCGCGTGGAGACCTTCCTGCAACAGCTTCCCGTGGACGCACTGTGGGGAGTGGGCCCGGTGACCGCAGCCCGCCTGCGCGAGCGCAGCATCCACAAACTCACCGACGTCCGCACCGCCGACCCTGTGGTACTGCGCGAAGCCGTGGGCAACCTCGCAGACTGGCTGCTCAGGCTCGCGGCCGGACAGGACGATCGACCGGTATCACCGAATCGCCCGGCCAAGTCCTCGTCGAGCGAATGTACCTATGCCGAAGACCTGACCGACCTGCCCCGCATTCGCGATGAGATTTCGGAAATGGCTCGTGAAGTGGGCGAGTGGCTTGAGCGGCGCGAACTGACCGCGCGCACGGTCACCATCAAGGTGCGATACGAAGACTTCACCACCATCACGCGAAGCCACAGTGCTGCGGCCACGCGCGACGCGGAAGACATCGTGCGACGCGCGCTCACCCTCCTCGACAAAACCGAGGCGGGTCGTCGTCCTGTCCGCCTCCTTGGCGCCGGCGTCCACAACCTCGTCGGTCAGGTCGATTTGGACGATGAGACGGACCGGTGGCCGCTATTCCGAGAAGGCGGATAAGCTATCGGCCGTAACGTATGGAGTGGCTCTCGCACGCAAGCATGTTCGTCTGGTACGCGTCGATCCTGATCGTGATCGGCGCCATCGGTGCTGTTCGAGTGTGTTCGTCCACATCGGCAGGCGATGTGGTGTCGGTGCGATGGGCGCAGGGATCGCTGAGGATCGCCCGAATCGTCATGCCGTTGATGGTATTGGCTGTTGCGGCTCGGCTCGCTGTGCAGACGTGGCAGTCATTCGGCACTGATCAACCCCTCCTGGCGTTTGCCGTTGTCATCATCAACGAAACCCCATGGGGAACCGGGTGGTTCTGGCAGATGTGCGCCAGCGTGGCGGCGTGGATCCTCATCGTTGCCCTGTCGACTGCGCGGTGGCCGGTGCTCCTGGGTGCCGCGGTCGCGACAGGGTTGACAGTCGGGCTCACCGGACACGCCGCGGGTGCGACCGAGTACCGCACGTTGCTCGTCGCGTCGCACGGCGTGCATGTGGCAGCGGCCGGATTGTGGCTCGGCACATTGGGTGTGGTCATGGCGGTCACCAGGCGCGTGACGGATGGTGCCGGCGACGAGCGCGCGGCATTCACGCGTGCGATCGATCGTTTCTCGCCCCAGGCGATTCCTTCCGTTGTTCTGCTCGTGGTTTCTGGCGTGGTCGCGGGCTGGCAACACGTCAACAGCCTCGATGGGCTTTTCACGCCGTACGGCTTCGTCCTGATGGCCAAGGTGGTGACCTTTGGATGCGCCGCGCTCTGTGGTTTCTACAACTGGCGCGTGGTGCGGCCTACGCTCGGTACGCATCAGGAGTCGATTCGTCACCTGCGTGGAATGGCGGCACTTGAGCTGGTGTTTGGGCTCCTGGCGCTTGTGCTGACCAGCGTCCTCACCAGCATGCCGATGCCCGACCACGAGTAAAGCAGCCGCGGCCTTGACCTTCGACGGGCTCTGGTCACCCAGACCACGCTACGAGGGCGTGTCGGCCGCAAGCCCGTGGTGCAGGCGAATCCGTTTCGCTTCCGACGCGCTGACGCCGGCCTCGCGGGCGAAATCGGGCCAGGCCGCCACGGCGTCGCGCACCTGCTGAAGCACACGGGGCGCGGTGCCAACGCCGGCACGCTCGGCAGCCACCAGCAGGTCGTCCTGCGAAATGCCGGCGAACTGGCCATTGACCGACATCAGGTGTTGATACGTCCACTCGCCATTCGGGTTAAACGCGTGCGTCACGTCGTAGACCGGTGCCAGTTCCCATGCGCCGCCCTCGCGCAGGAGGAATGACGTGTTTTTCGGATGGTCGTCACAGTTGGCGGCCATCACATTAAACACCGTGCGCCTGAACGCTTCCTCCATCGCGTCGTAACCCAGCCGCAGGCGCTCGATCACCTGGAAGAACTGGCTGACATCGTGGGTGGCTCGCTGCCTGAAGTCCATATGCGCAAGACCGCAGAGTGTCTGCAGGTGGTGTTTGTGGTTGCCGGTGCGGTCAAACCGCCTCGTCATGAAATGCGCGCGGCCGTTTTCCTCAAGCAACCGGCAATCGGCCATCGTGAGGCCGGCCGCGCGCGCCATCAGATGATAGGCGTATTCAATGCGCCCGTAGTCGCGGCTCGCGCCGAGGCGCTCGTCGGGGCCGACGCCGTCGAACTTGATGAGCCAATGCTCGAAACCGTCCGCCACGCTGAACTGCCCCGCGCGAATTTCCTGCGTGGATGGATTCCACGCGACAACGGCTTTCGCCCGCGCACCTCCGGCGGACGAACCCACCTGGATGATCTGCGCTATTGCAGCCTCCGCATGCGCGTCCGAGTCGATCTCGCCAGACACGGCCCGCCGGGCGCTTTCCACCAGGTCGGACATTTCGATCGCAGTGGTCGAGTCCGACGCGTTCGGTCCGCGCACCGGCTTGAACTGCAGCGCGCCGAGGCCGCGCTTGCCCATGTACGCCAGCCTGTCGAGCGACGTGATCTGCTGCGGCTGGACGCCCTCGCGCGCCATCCAGGCATCAATCAAGGCATTGCCAAAATCGTCGGGCAGCGCGTCGGCCAATAATCCCGGCAGGCGGCGGTACGTGGCCTCTGGCAGACTGGGATACACGAAGGGCCCGCCGGCGGCCGACGCCAACGGCATGGTGAGTGGCGCAAGCTCGATGCCCGACCGCTGAAACGACGGCTGGTACTCAAACGCATAAAACCCCAGCGACGGATCCAGCGCGACCGCCCCGGCCGACTTGCCCCAGATGCGGACCTCAACAATGGACACCGGGACGTACACGTCACGCTCCCTGGTCGGATGAACCGGCCGCGGGACCTCGGCGCGACGCACGCTGCCTTGGCGCTCTGGTCCGAAGCATTTGGATGGGACTGATCGAGACGGCCGGCGCCAGAGTGCTGATCCACTCGATGCGGCCCAGCACCCGCAGGGTCTGCGTCAGCGAGCGCAGCGTCGCCCCTTTGCCGCTCTCAAGGTTCTTGACGGCGTTGAGCGCGATTCCGGCACGCTCGGCGACCTGCTGCTGATTCAGATCGCGCCGCAGCCGGAGGGCTCTTACCTGTCGACCAAGTTCGACCTCGGCAACTCTGGCGTGATCCATGCCATGTATTATAGACTTAAATACGGCTATTACAAGCCTAAAATAAGTTAATAGCCGCCAATAAGACTATTAAGAAGGATCTAGCTACTGAACTCGACGCACCTTGAAAATTGGATAGACCACAGGCCGCTGGTCTGCCCCCAGGCCGCGAAGTACCTGGTCCATGACGCCCCAGCCGACAAAGCCATCGCGCGCTTGTGGTTCCAGGTAATAGAACGCCGCATTCGCCATCGGTTGCGCCATGTCCACCTGGAATGACCCGACCGGAAATTCCTTCGTGATGACCTGAGAGAACGATCCGTCGAGGGTCGTCATGTCGTAACCCGCTCGACGCACCGCGTACATCCGATCAATCGTGAACTGCTCTCCCTCAACGCGCATCGGCTTCTCGAGCGTGGTCACGCGAATGTTGTGCGCGCGCAGTTTCGCCGCAACCTCAGCAAGACTCGCCGGAAGAATGTACGCGCGCGGCACGGTGGCCGTACGTGTGCCCACCGGCTTCGTCAGGTCATCCACATTCGGCACCACCTCTGGCGGTCCCGACGCGGTACCCGGTTTGGTGCTCATCAGGCTCGTGCCCGGCTTGTATTGCGCTTCGTTTGTCCGGTACGACAACAAGTCGATCGTGCCGGCTGATTGGTACTCGCCGTCCAGAAAGTTCTTGAGTGTCCCGCTTTCCGCCCCTGCCAGCACCGCCGCCACCGTCTCATCGTCGGCCTTTTTCACCACCGCCTGCATCTCTTTCGCATGCGCGCTGGTGTACTCAAGCAAGGCGATGAGGTACGCGTACTGGGCGTAGATGCGGCGCTCGAATGTGGGCTGCCCCGGCGTTTCAGTGATGATGGCGAACCGATTGCGCAGTCCGTAGTCGTTGACGACGAACTTGGCCTCGACCGTCCAGGCCGCGCGGTCGTGACTCCATGCGGTGGGCGGCCAGGTGTTGGGTGTGGCCAGCGCGTGGGTAAACACCTCGAGGCCGAAGTCTCGCCGCACTTGACTGCGCACGGCGGGAAATAATGTCTGCGTCATGTAGTCGCGCGGGCCGGGCGCCGCCGCTGGCACCGTGGTTGTGCCATAGGTGTTGGCGTACCCGTGATTGACGCGACTCATCAGGTGTCCATCAAGAAACAACAGCGGGTCCCACTCGTTCAACGTCCGGTAGAGCCCATTCCCCTCGACCGTGGTCAGTTTCACTGCATCGCGATTGAGGTCGAGCCCTTCCGAGTTCTCTCGCACGCCCATGATGTGTGGCGTTTCGCTGCCCAGGCCACCATCCTGCGTCACCATCGTGTCGGTGCCATCGACGTTATAGATCGGCGCCACCATGACGATCACGTTGTCGAGAATCGCCCTGTGTTTGCCGGCGGCCAGGTCGCGCGCCACCATGAGCATAGCCTCGGCGGCTTCTGACTCGGGCGGATGAATGTTGCCCAGCAGGAAGACGACGGGCTTGCCTGACGCGCGTGCCTGCTGAGGAGATGTCACCCTGGGGTTCGCCAGAATCATCGCCGGTGCGACCTTGCGCAGCGGGCTCGTGAACATGCGCACGACGTGCACGTGTTCGCTCTTGAGTTTGAGCGCGGCAATCCACTCATGCATCTGCTCGGTGGACATCGTCCTCGTGTAGTTCGTGCGTTCGGGGACGGTCAGCAGGTCGGCCGGCCACTTGCCTGTCCAACCCGGAGGCACCTCGTCACCCCACAGGATCTTTGGCTGCTGGGCCACGAGCAAGCCCGTCATGGCGGTCAGCGTCAGCACGAAGACGAAGGCTGTGGATGCGCGTCTCATGGGGAGCATTGAGGCGCGCGCAGACGACGTCTGCGCGCGCTGGGCCCTGACTATTTCGACAGCTTGAAATGCACACCCACGCTGACAACCGCGTTGTTCGCTGAGTCCTGCAGCACGGTGTAGACAAACTGGGCGAAGGTCTGCACGCGGCCTGACGCCTTGAGCGTGGCGCCGACGATGTAGTTGAATCCGAGGGCTGATTCATTGTCGAACCCGCTGCCGTCGTAGCTGATGCGTTCAAACGCGAGCCCGGTTCCCACATAGGGCTCAATGCGTGACGTGCCCGCCACTTCCAGTCGCTTGATCACGTTCATATCGATCTGAAACCGGGTCGTGAAATCCCGCACAAAATACGAAATGCGCGGATTGAGCTCCAGGTTGTTCTTGCTGAGCTCGCCACGCGCGTCCGCGCCGATCACCAGGAACTCGTCCCAGCTGCTCTCGTGCTCGCCGCCGAGGAACGGGCCCACGCGCCACTGCGCCCACGCGGGGGCAGCAGAGACGACCATCGCGGCCAAGGTGACACCACCAATGACCAGGGTACGCAACATCAATTTCCGTAGACCTTCGGAACGCATTTTTCCCTCCTTCGGGAATCCAGATTCAAGACTCGAAACACATGGCAGACGTCATCCAGGGGCCGTTCAAGCGTCCAGGTGATGACCAGTTCTTCGATGCCTGAAAGCACCAATACAGCAACACTGACTTGCAGTGGCAAAAGTGTATCAAACCTGAGCCAGACTACCAGAGTCAGGGGGAGCAGCACGAGCGACACGCGCGCGAGCACGGTGTGATACGACGTCAGCCGACCGAACTTGCACCACCCCACGATCATCGGGGCGGCGTAGGCGCACGCGGCCGTGACCGCCAATGGCCACTCGGCGGCCAGCCGCGCCGGGAAGAGCACCATGACTCCCACCGCCGCGGCGGTGTTGAGCGCCAGGTCGGCGCGCGAGTCGAGGCGCGCACCGTGCGCCGACGCGGTCTTGAGCAGCCGCGACATCGGGCCGTCAACGGCGTCGGTGACAAACCCGAAGGCCACGATTCGGGCAAACCACCCGGTCTCACCGGCGAATGCGGCGAGCAGCGCAAGAAGGGCGGCCCCCATGCGGCTGTAGGTGAAGCCATCGACAAGCCGCTTTCGCAGGAGTAGACCCGTCATGATGCGGTACGCAGCGCGCTCCGGAATCGTTCGCGATTGACCATCTGCTCACACGTCCAGAGATCGCCGAGCCCTTTGAGTTCGGTGAGCAGCTCCGGGTACCAGTCGAGCCATCGCCGTGCGTAGCAGTCGTGCAGGCTCACGGCGACGACATCGCGCCGCTGAATCTCGGCGCGCAGCCGCGCCATCCATTGCGTACGTGTCAACGCGCCGCTGTGCAGCGGCCAGTCGTCAAGGTGCACCGGAATCTTCACGATGCCGTTTTCGACTCGGGGCACAGAGAATTGGAACGTCCACGCTGATGACAGCAGCCACTCGAAGTTCCAATAGGCCAGGATGTAGTCCGAGAGATCAGCGGTGATCTTCGACTGCGGCGGCCGGTAGCCTTTGACCTGAAGGTCCACCTCGCGGGTGCGCGCGAGCTGTGACGGGTCGCCGATCTGGTGATCGTACGAGTGGAAGGCCAGGGCATGGCTGTCACTGGCCGCGATGATCGGCGCCACGTCACGGAAGAGCCGGCCCAGCACCTGGTAGGTGGTCCGCACCCCGTGCGCGCGCTCGATGGCCAGCATGCGGTCGAGGGCATCGCGGCACTCGGTCTCAGACACGTTCGTATCGATGTTCGATTCGATGTCGTGACAGATGCAGATGATCTTCCGGTCGGAGCCTGCCGTCTCAGGCGCGGGGCTCGACCTGAGGCGTGCAATCCGGTCGTGGTTGTCTCGAAGCGCCACCGTCCAGTATTCGGCGCGACCGACGACGTCCCTGCGACAGACATACTGATCGCCGACGGAATCATAGATTCGGGAGAACAACCCCGGGTCGATGCGCTTCTTCGTGGCGCCGACGATATGGTCGGCGGTCGGAGAGTGGATCGTGTCGAGGCCGCGATCCCAGGCGAAATCCAGGATGGCGTTGAACAGCATCCGGTACCAGTAGCGAAAGCGCGTGTCGAGCTTCGCGCTGGCGGCTCGCTTCAAACCAGGGCTCCGGTAGATCTGCTGGCAGATATCCGACTGCAAATAGGTGACGACCGCGGAACGACCCTCGATAACGAGACCCGTCGCGGCAATGAGCCCCTTCCTGCCAAACTGCTGGCCATGCCAGTTGACCGCCGGATCGGTGAAAAGCGCGTCGGGGAACCCGCTCAGCCAGTCCGAGTACACGTTGAGCTGGACGAGTTCGCCGGCGGCGATCTGCCGACGCGACACGCCGCGGTGCTCGAGGCACAGGTGCGTGTCAGCATAGGGCTTGGGGAGGCCGAGGACCTCGTGCGGAAAAAACTCGCGTGCCCGGAACCCGCGCGCGGTGAAGTGGCCGCGGTCATCCGCAATCTTCACAGCACCCCTCGATGCCGCTCAAGGCGGGCAATCTCAGCCTGAGCCACATGTACCGGCCGCCCGTACCACGGCATGTGAATCGCCAGGACGCGCGCCTTCTCGGCTCCCCGAAGCCCGTGCTTCTCGAGGATGAGCTCCAACGTGCGTTGCGCCTGATCCCGATCGCGGAGGGTCAGACGTTCACCATCATGGTCGCGATAGTTGTACAGGCTCATCGGCAGCACCGCCACTGTTGCACCGCGCTCCAACATCGTCCAGATCAGATCGAAGTCGTCAATGCCCGGATAGTCGCCGAGTGATTCGTCCAGCCCGCCGGCCTCAAGGAGCGCGGCCTTGCGGAACAGGAAAAAGTGCTTCAGGTAGCGGGCCTGTTCTTCGAGCGTCGTGCGTTTCTGAAACTCCTTGAGGCTCGGCGGCCAGCGGGGTTCCAGGGCCGGAGTGTGGCCGTCAGCCAGATACACCGTGAGCCCTGTTGACACGATGTCCGCGTGATACGGCACACAAAGCTCAACTGCGCGCGGGTCCAGCCAATCGTCGGAGAGCAGCAGGCCAACCCTGTCAGCCTTGGCCAAGCGAATGCCGTGGTTGATCGCCGCGGCGAAACCACCCGGCGTCGGCTCCGGTTCCACACGCAGGCCAGGATGCCGAGCAGCCAGTGAGGCCAGAAGCCTGGTGTTCGACTCGCGCACGCGGCTCGAGCACACCACGATCACCTCGCACGGAGCCGTTTGCGCGAGGCCCGATCGCACACTCTGCTCGAGCCAGCTGTCGACCTGGTCGAGCAGCGGCACCACGATTGTTGCGGCAAGACCTTCGGATGACACTTGGTAGCCGAGCGTAGCGCACCGGCCGATGCGGCGGCAACCGCACCGGCCGATGCCAACCGGTCAGTGCGGGCGCTGGAGCCGTGCGAGACCGCGTGCGGTCTCCACGAGTTCTCCAAAACCCGCCTTGTCTGTGGCGAGCGCGGGTGACACATTGAGCGCATTCACGCGCCGCACCAACGCGTCCCACCGACCAGCATCAGTCGTTCCCCGGCGCAACATGAGACCGAACTCCGCCACGGCTGAAGCGAACGGCAGGTGTCGAACCGGGCCACCCGACCGCACCGCCTGCTCGAGAAGGGCGCTCACATCACCATCGGGCTGCTTGTAGCGCGCCTTCACGGTGAGCCAGTCGCCACTCGTGTCTCTCGGGCGACCCGGTCGCTCGATCGCCGTCGCATCGGGCTGATACTTGAGCGGATCCACAGTGGGCCTGCCTTCGGACTCGCCCCCGCCCGCCCACTCGACCCCGGCCGGTACCACTTCATACAGGACAGTCACGGTGTGGCCGGCGCCCATTTCTCCGCCATCCTTGCGGTCGTTGTTGAAGTCCTTGTCGGCGAGCAACCGATTCTCGTAGCCGATGAGCTTCCAGGCCGCGACCGCCGCCGGATTAAACTCCACCTGGAACTTCACGTCCTTCGCCACGGTCTCGAGCGTGGCGTCGGTTTCATACAGCAACACGCGACGTGCCTCCTGAAGCGAATCCAGGTACACGTAGTGACCGTTGCCCTTGTTCGCCATCTGCTCCAGGGCGGAGTCATTCAGGTTGCCCTGGCCGACGCCCAAGATAGACAGGAACACGCCCGACTCGCGCTCGCGCTCGATGAGCCGCACCAGGTCACGCTCGCTGGTCACACCCACGTTGAAGTCACCATCGGTGGCCAGCATCACGCGGTTGACGCCACCCGGAATGAACGCTTCGCGCGCCAAGCGGTAGGCCGTGACGATGCCCTGCGCGCCGTTGGTCGATCCGCCCGCGGTCAGGTTCGCAATCGCACGCTGGATGACGTCGCGCCGCCGAACCGGCGTGGGCGCGAGCGCCACACCGCTCGAGCCCGCGTAGGTGACGATGGCCATGCGGTCGTCAGGGTTGAGCGTGTCCACAAACAGGCCAAGGGCGGTCTTGATGAGAGGCAGACGGTCGGCCGGCGCCATCGATCCCGACACATCGAGCAGCAGCACAATGCTGCGGCCTTCGCGTGTCTGCGGCGCAGCGGCCCGGGCACGGGCGCCGATGAGCACGAGCCTGTGTGAAGGCGCCCACGGGCAGGCGGCCACCTCGGTGGTCAACGCCATCGGCCGGCCATCACGGGGCTGCGCGTAGTCGGGATGAAAGTAGTTGAGCAACTCCTCAACACGAACCGCATCGGACGGGGGCAGTTGGCCCGACGACAGGAACCGGCGCACGTTGGCGTATGACGCGGTATCCACGTCAGCGCCAAACGTCGAGAGCGGCTGGTTCCGGGTGTCCTGGAATCGATTGGGATCGATCGGCGCGTAGCGCTCGCGGTCTTCGAAGTAGGGTTGCCCGCCGCCGGCGCGCCCACCGGCCATGGCGCCCGAGATCACCCTCGCCGACGCCGCGGCGGTCGTCGCGATTGGAGGCGGGGCGTTCGGCGACGCCATGTCGGCGGGCTGCGAGGCCTTGCCGACTTCCACCGCCGGCGCCATCACGAGCGGTAACTTGATCGCTGCGGCGCCTGCCTGCACGCGAAAGTCGCGGATCAGCGTTGGCGCACTGCGATGGGTCGCCCGCACGCGATAGTCGCCGGGCGCAACGTTGCGGAAGGTGAATCGCCCTTCCGCATCGGACGTCGTGCGGCTCACCACGACGGCCTGGCGTTCGAGCGTGATGGACGCACCGGCCAGGGGCGACAGCGCCCCGTCAACAACAGTGCCGGTGATCAGTGTCCCGGACTGCTGGGCGCCTGGCGCGGCCACACCGAACAGGATTGCGAATACACACACAGGAAGAACGAACAGTCGTCGAATCATCACTCACCTCGTTCTTAGAACGTGGCGGGCGAAAAACCTTGCAAGGGCTATCGGGCGACCCAGGTCACGCCGGCGTCGGAGGTCGAAAACGTCCGGCCATCCTGGGTGGTGACGAGGGCGTGAAGGGCATCGATGGCCTGGACGGACCTCAGGTGGCCCGAGTCTGGAAACGGCACCCGGGCGAAAGTGAGTCCGTCACGTGTGACGAACACGGCGCCGTCTCGCCCCACCAGCCAGCAGACGGTTTGCGTCGCCGCCGAACCCGCTGTCAGTGTGAACGACGACGTCGCCGGAAGAATGGCGCCCCACCAAGTGGCCCCGCCATCGACTGAGCGCTGCACACTGGTGCCGCCAAGGATTCGCCATCGCGTGGGAACCATCACTCCCCCTCCGCGGCCCCCGGCCACACCTCCGCGAGGGGCCAATGCGCCGGCGTTGGCACGCGGGTCCGGCGCCACGATCTCGATCGCGGCCAGTTCTGCCTTGGTACGTTCAGCCATCACGTCGGCGACGACAGCCGTCTGTCTTGCGGCGGAGATTGACGTTGTCCGGGCCATTCCGGCCCCAGGAGGAGAGGCCGCTGTGACGTGCACAGGCGGCGGAGGGGCGGCCTGGGCCACTGGGGGAGGGGCCGGAGGTAACACGACCGGCGGGGCCTGTGCCGCCGGGGCAGGCGCCGCAGTCACAGACGGAGGCAATGGCGACGGCCGCGATGCAGGCGCGGATCGACGCGGCGGGACCGGCGCATCTGTCGGCGCTGCCGCAGGAGGGGTCGCTACAGGCGCCGGAGTCGGGGCTGCCAACTCTCGTGAGGCGACGATGGAGTCCGCCTCCGTGACGGTCGGCGGACGGGTCGTCCAGACCACGAGCGCCAGTGACGCGGCGACCGCGAGTCCGGCCGCTCCCAAACGTACGGCAGGGCGCGACCAGAAGGGAATCACCACCGCCGGTGACGGCTGGCTCCGCACAAGCGCTGCCAGCACCTCCTGGCAACGCTCGCAGTTGGACAAATGCCGTTCCACCCGTTCGGCGTCTGCGGCCGGCAAGCCGCGGTCCGCCCACGCCGCCAGTGTTTCGGCGTCGAGGCAGTGCTCGCGTGTGGCGTCAGTGGTCACTGGGATCCCTCTCATTCTGAACGATCCTGCCGGAGGTTCTTGCAACCATCGCTCCCAGGTCCATGTCTCCTGCATCGTCCATCACTGTGCGAAGACAGTCGATCAAGGCGGGCGCGGCGAAGCCATACGTGTCACGCATCGCCGCTTCAACTGCGGTCCGCAGCTCACGCCGAATGCGCGTCAGGTGCCTGGACGCGGTCGCCTCGTGTTCACCGAACATCCTGCCAATGGCCGACAGGGTCAGCTCCTGGACGTAGTAACAGCCCAGGCGCAGTCGGTCGCGTGGCTCGAGGCGGCTGATGGCATCCGACAGCGCTGACCTGACGGCAGATCGACAACCGGATTCATCCAGATCCGGCGCGCCAGGTGGCGTCAGCCGGATCGCCCTCCCTTGCGGCGGGGCATCGTCATCAGGCAGCGGCACAAGGCGACGATTGGCGCGAATGCGATCGACATGGCGCTGCGCCAGTACGGCGCGAAGCCAGGTGGCCAGACTGCTACGGCCCTGGAAGTACTTGAAGAGCGATTGGCGCTGGCCGTCACGCTCGCGCATGCCGAACAGGTCGGCGAACATCGCGTCGGCCAAATCGCGTGCGCCGCCGGTCGGGTCGATGGCGTCGGCCGCTCGGTACAAGCCCGGCCGGAACTCGCGCACGAACCGCTCCCACGCGGTTTCGTCACCAGCCGCACACGCAGCGGCAAGTGCGACATCGGCCTGATGGTCGGCTTCAAACGGACCGGAACTCACGTGCGCATTGTGACGCAGACCCGTCTCATCTCGATCAGCTGCGCAAGACAATGGCGCGCCCTGGTCTGCGGGCGGCACGCCCGATCAGTTCGAGAACGAGGCGCACGGCCTGGACGTCGATCTCGTCGTCGGCCAACGACGCCTGGGCAGTTCGAAGCGCTGGTCGCTTTCGGTGCAGGGCAGCGCGGTCGGCGTGCTTGCGACCCAGAGCGCCTACAATCAGTGCATGTTGTGGCGTGCCGCGTTGGGACTGCTGGTGGCCCTGGGCCTGGCAACCGGGACGGCGACGTCGCCGACGCTCACGGTGACGCACACGGCCCGCTCGCTGCAACCCGGCGAACTCGTCCTGCTGACCATCGTCTCCGACGTGGCGCTGTCGACACTCGAAGTTCGGGCCTTTGATCGCACTGAACGCGTGCAGGCGCTGCCGCCAACGCCCACCAGACCGCACGCGTGGATCTCGGTGATCGGCATCGATCTGGACGTGCGGGCAGGCGCCCACATCGTGTCGGTGTCGGTCGGACGCGGCGCCGACACCACCATGACCCAGCACACACTTCCAGTGACCGCCAGGACGTTCGCCACGCGACGGCTTACGGTGGACCCGGACTTCGTGAATCCCCCGGCGAGCGAAGCGGCCCGCATCAAGAGGGAGACCGCTGCCATCGCGGCTGCGTGGCAAAATGCCGTCAGGCCAGACCCTGTGCCCTTCCTTTCTTTTGTCGCTCCCGTGCCGCACAAAGCCAACTCGGCGTTTGGCAAGCGCAGCGTCTTCAACGGCGAAGTGCGCAATGCCCACAGCGGCGCTGACTTTCTGAGTCCGGCAGGCACCGCCATCAAATCACCTGCGCCTGGCAAGGTCGTGCTCGCGGAGGAGCTCTACTTCTCAGGCGGCACGGTCGTGGTCGATCACGGCCTGGGGATCGTGTCACTGTTTGCGCACATGTCGAAGATCGTCGCCACACCGGGTGCTGATGTGACGCAGGGCGAGGTGTTGGGTCTGGTGGGGTCAACCGGCCGCGTCACTGGACCGCATCTTCACTGGACGGTTCGGGTGAACGGCGCGCGGGTGGACCCGTTGTCGCTCCTGGCGCTCATGAGGCCAAAGCCATGACTGGAGCAGTCGCGCGGCCTAATACGGAATCCGGACGCCGGAATCATCCAGGGGAAAGTCCTTCGTGTTGCGCGTGACCAGCAGAGCCGACTCCATCTGAGCCGTGGCCCAGATGATCGCGTCGGGCAGCCGCACGCGTGTACGCCGGCGAATCTCGACCGCACGCCTCGCCACCTGCCTCGTAATCTCAATCACGCGAAACTCCCGCAGGAAGAGATCGATGACGTCTGCCTCGTCTTCCGTTCGTGATCCGATCTGGAGTTCCATCCAGGTGACGATGCTGATGCCGCGACGGGCGTAGCGGGCAAATTCCTGCTGGGCTTCCTCGCGCCCCACCAGATAGTCGATCAGGATGTTTGTGTCGAAGACCGCTTCGACGTGTGGACGCGCCATGCCTACGCCCACTCGTTCCGGAGACGTTCCTGCTGGGCCAACGCATCCGCAGCCCGATCGCGCCAGAGGCCGAACGCCCCGGGGACCTCACCCTGCCGCTGCTCTGCCAGCATCGCCGCTACCGCTCGACGAATGGCCTCGGCCCTGGAGATGCTCTGGCGTCGGCAATGAGCATCGAGGTCAGTCAATTGATCCTGCGGAAGCTCGATTATCGTGCGCATGATGACGTCATCATAACACATCATCATCATCATTCTTCAAGGCATCCGGGGGCCTTAGGGCCTGTCAGGAAACAGGTGACGCATTTGGACCGCCGATCCATCCCGCCTGGCTTTGTTGCTCCTCCCTCAAATACGCTGGGTATTCTCGGTCGTCGCGCCTCGGCATGCGGGCGCCTCGACGCTCCAAATGCGTCACTTCTTTCCTGACAGGCCCTTAGATCGGTGTTTCGACCAGGGCTTTCAATCGCGCAAGATCCGCCTGAAGGCCCGACTGGAGCGGCCCCGTCACCATCGACTCCGGGATGAACGGCATGTCCTTGAGCTCGCCCGTGTTCTGGACCTGGACCCGAGATCCCGTACCCGATCGCTGGATGCCGATGCGGGCGGTGCCCACAAACGGGCCGTCCACAATCCTGAACGCCAGCACGTGTGGAAAATGCACGGTCTCCACTTCGGTGGTCCACACCAGCGCCTGCCCCATGAAACGGCCGTGGTGCCGCACCCGCGCACCAGGCGCCAGCGCGGGATCGATCACCTCCACCCGCTCCACCGCACTCATCCATTCCGCATACCGCTGGGGGTCGAACATCACGCCCGCGATCGTGGCAGGGGACGCGGCAATATCAATCTCGGCACGAACATCAATCATGGTGTCAGTACCTATATCACCGGTGGGCATCCGCGCGCGCTTCCGCCTCTTAAGGACCGTGTGCCGTCCCAGCAGGCACAACAGCAGTTCGCGAGTTTGCCGCGCTGACGTGTCTTGCCATTCTGTCCTCCTTTGGTCTGCCACAGTGGTAGCAGACTTCGTGAGGCAACGCACTCCCTCGGTCACAGAAAGGGCGAGTCAATGCGACCGGCGAAAGTAGTTGACGTTGCGCAGCAGGGAAGTCGCGAAGACTTCTCCCCTATAATCAGCCCTCCAGAATGAGTCTTCCCTCCGGCACCCGCCTCGGCCCGTACGAAGTGGCCTCCGCCATCGGCGCCGGCGTACCCGATGCGCGAAGGCGGCACGTGATGCGTGCGATAATTGCGTGTGGACGCCGCACAGACTCGCCGAAGCCGTATGCAGGTGCGCGTGTATCCATCGTTGGCCGCACAGGATCGAGACGATGCCGCGTATTGGGCGGCACTGCCGGTGGACGTTCGGGTCTTGCAGGTGTGGATACTCAGCGAGGCGCAATGGCGCCTCAGTGGCGAGTGGCCCGGTGAATCAGGACTTCCTCGATCTGTTGCGAGCGTTCGCCGACCATAACGTCCGATATCTGATCGTCGGCGCGTATGCGCTCGGCGTTCACGGGGCGCCGCGCGCCACTGGCGATCTGGATGTGTGGGTCGACCCGACGCCAGACAACGCGTCCCGTGTGATGAGCGCGCTGGCTCAGTTCGGCGCCCCTCTCACCGAGGTCACTGCGGACGATTTCAGCCGCCCGGGCATTGTCTTTCAAATGGGACTGCCGCCGTTCCGTGTTGATGTCCTCACCGAACTCTCGGGCCTGACATTTGCGGAGACGTGGCCGAGTCGCACGCAGGCGCCATTCGGTCCATTGGTCGTGGAGGTCATTGGTCGAGAATCGTTCATTCTGAACAAGCGGGCGACAGGGCGCGCGAAAGACCTCGGCGACATTGAGCGTCTCGGCGATTCGTCGAAATGAGTCTCACCCCAGGCACCCGCCTCGGCCCGTATGAAGTGGTCTCACGCCGTAGCCCAAGGCGAGGATCTGGCGATGACTAAAAAACGATAGGGCCGTATCAGACAGAGATAAGGCCGAAGACCGGACGGGACGTGATGATCCTGCCCGTGGAGGGCGACGCCAGCCTGGGATGGAAGGCCGGCACGCCCATCGTCTTCACGGGGACGGCCGCCAACGAGAGGGACACCGCGGTGGTCAGTGACCCCGCTCGAACTCCTGCCGTACACCGCGGGCGACACGTTCGTGCCGCGCTCGCCGCAGTTCTGGGCGCCGCAAGACGGAGTGGCGCGGCTGGGCTTCGACATCCATCCCGACGGCAAGCGGGTGGTCTTTGGACGCGG
The DNA here is from genome assembly GCA_964489685.1 of uncultured Solibacteraceae bacterium. GTDB lineage: Bacteria > Acidobacteriota > Vicinamibacteria > Vicinamibacterales > SCN-69-37 > SYFT01. The sequence continues at coordinate 51,502 of CAZAZR010000008.1, forward strand.
ACGATGCTGTGGCCCTTCAGGCGGCGCTCTCCGCGCGAGACAAGGTCGTGTTCTGGTCGGGGTTCTTCGACTACCTGCGGAAGAATGTCGTGACGAAGCGATGAGCCCTCAGGCGAGGCACCCGCCTCGGTCTTCACGAAAACACGTGCCACACTGATTTTGTGGCCGAGACACAGAACATTACACTGGCGCTGCCCAAGGCGCTGCTCCGCGAAGTGAAGCGCCTCGCGGCCGACAGCGACACGTCTGTCTCGGCCCTGATGGCGCAGGCGCTGGATCAACTCGCGTCGGCAGAACGCCGCTACACGTCGGCTCGTCGGGGCGCGCTCGTGGCATTGGCCGCGGGAAGGTCGCTCGGCACACAGGGCCGCCGGTCCTGGACGCGCGACAGCCTGCATGAGCGCTGACCCGGAACTCGCGTTTGTCGACGCCAACATCCTCGTGTACGCATTCGATGCCTCGGCTGGCGATCGACATGCGCGCGCACAGCGCCTGATCGAAGGGCTGTGGAACGACGGGAGTGGCTGCCTGAGCGTCCAGGTCCTTCAGGAGTTCTTTGTCACCGTCACGAAGAAGGTCCCGAAACCGCTGACGATCGCGGAGGCCGAGACGTCTGTTCGATGCCCGCCGCGGTTCCCGCCGGCACGGCCTCCCCCAATGACATCCACCCGGATGGCAAGCGCATAGCACTCGCCGCGGCCGTCGATCAGGCCGGCGTGGTGCAGGACAAGGTCGTGTTCGTGTTCAACTTCTTCGAGTACGTGAAGAAGACGGTGGCGGGGAAAAAATGAGTCTCACGCCCTCGTGGCGCGTCAGTCAGGCGAGATGATGCCTTCTGGTCACAATTGACATCATTTTCACTCTACGTCATCATTTCTGAATGAGGACAACACTGACGCTAGACGATGACGTGGCGGAACTGGCGGCGCGCCAGGCCAAGGCACGGGGGCTGTCGTTGGGCAAGGCAATCTCGGACCTGGTGCGTCGGGGGCTCAATGCGCCCACGCCGTCCACCGACAAGAACGGGCTCGTGGTGTTCCGGTTGCCGTCCGACTCGCCAACGGTCACCACCGAGGACGTGCGCCGGCTTGAAATCGAGGGAGCGTGAAGGCGTACCTGCTCGACACCAACGTGCTGATCGCGCTGTTGTGGTCGAGTCATGCCCAGCATGATGCGGCGATGC
>CAZAZR010000009.1:0-51115 GCA_964489685.1 uncultured Solibacteraceae bacterium
CCCGAACCCATACAGGTCCTGCTCCACCACCCCGCCCACGAGCATCGCGGCCACCCCCGCGTCAAACGCGTTACCGCCCTTCTGCAGGATCTCGATGGCCACCGCGGTCGTCAGCGGATGCCCGGCCGACACGCCAGCATTTCGGCCCATCACGGGCGGGCGTTGTGCCGACAGGGACGGAACGAGTGCGAGCATCAGGGGCAGGACGAACAGAGGGAATGTTCGGGACATACGGGGACGATACCGTAGATTTGTTGCTGACATTGAGGGTTGAGGATTGAGCGATTAAGGATCGGGATTGGACGGATGGCTGATTCTGGATTGCGGATTGGGATGGGGGGATTGAGGGATTGCGGGACTGGGCGATGGCGGGACTGGGCGATGGCGGGATTGCGCGATCCCCCAATCCGGCCATCCCATCCAAAATCAGCAACCAGCCATCCGTCCAATCCCGATCCTCAATCGCTCAATCCTCAATCGCTCAATCCTCAATCCTCAATCCTCAATAATCCTCAATCTCTCAGCCCCTCAACCGGTCCATGCGTGTAGAATGGGCTGTCCCAAGCTTTTCCCTGAAGGAGTTAGACATGCGAGCAGTGTATGTATCGGTGGCGGCGTTGGCCGTTACTTTGGCAGTGGGCAACGCAGTACAGGCGCAGCAGGCTGCGGCCGCCATGCAGGACGTTGACCGCAAGGTCGCAGGCGGCGGTATCATGGCTCCCGGCTGGGCCGGCAAAGCCGATGGCCTCGGCAAAGTGGAAGACGCGAAGTTGGTGCTGGCCGCCGGCAAGTTCACCATCACAACTGGTCCGGCGATCAGCTACTGGAACCCGGCCAACACGGCCTCGGGCGACTACACGGTTTCGGCTACGTTCACCGAGCCGTCGTACATGAGCCTCAATGACCACCCGCATCCGTACGGCGTCTTCATCGGTGGCAACGACCTCGGCACGCCCGACGCGAGCCTGCTCTACTGCGCACCCTATGGGTCGGGCACGGTCATCATTCGCGGATTCGGGGGCAGCGTGGACGGCAAGGCCGTCACCTTCCAGATGAACGGCCGCCGCGGCGCACCCGCTGAGTCCGTCAAGAAGGCCGAGAAGGGCCAGTCCGTCACGCAGGACGTGGCGTGGTCCGTCAAGGGCGGTCGCGCCGAGTGCTCCATCAATGGCGCGGTCGTCGGCGGTTATGACACGGCTGAGCTCGTCGGGGCCGGTAAACTCAAGTCACTCAACGGCGTCTACGGCATCCGCGCCGCGCACAACGTCGAGGTCATCGTCAGCAACTTCGTGAAGAAATAGTCGGGGTCCAGGATTCCTGGGGTCCAGGAGTCCCGGGGTCCGGACCTACCGCGAACGCTTCTTCGCGGGCTTGGCAGCAGGAGTTTTTTCAGCAGCGCGCGGCTTTCGGGCCGCGCGCTTTTTCTTTGCCGGTGTGACTGGGGCCTCAACCTCGGCCGGGGCCTCCGCCGCCTGCTCCACCACTTCCACTGCGGGAGCCATCACCCCAGCCGGCTCCTCCGACACGACATCGACACTGGCGTCCGGCGTCTGTGCCGACGGCAATCCGGCGCTGCCGCTCTGGAACACACGGATCACACCCTGCCGGTCGCGCTCGACGCGGAAGGCGCCTTCCTTGTGCGATGCGCGCAGCAAATCCACCAACGACGCGAACCCATACGCGCGTTCGTCAAACGGCGGCGTCTGTGCGCGAAGGACCTGCTTCACGGTGCGGAGGTAGAGCGGCCACTTCCGCACGTCCGAGGTCGTGATAATTCGGTACATCTCGCTCACGCCGTCGGCCGGCGTACCCAGCACCTGCACCGGGCCGCTAGGCTCTGCGCCCGCTTGGGAGGCCGGTTGCAGCGTCTGTGTCTGCGGCTGCCGCCCGCGCTCGTGTCGTTCGTTCCGTTCGTGCCGTTCGTTCCGTTCAGTGGCCGGCGCCGAAGCCGTCCCTGGCGCAGGAGCCGCTGACTGTGCGTCCGCATCCCCGGCGGTGGGCACGTCTGACAAATTGAGCCCCTCGGCTGGCGCCACAAGCCAGCCGCCCTTGGCCTGGTGCACGCGCAGCACGCCCGCCTTCTCCAGCTTCTGCGCGAAGTCCCGGAACGATCCCGCGCCGTAGTTCCGCTCGGAGAACGTGGAATCGAGCTGCAGCAACGTGCTCTTGAGCAGGCCCAGTTGGGGGTCCACGTCGCGTTCGATCAACACCTTCATGGCGCGCTTCACCAGCGGAATCACATCGCCCAGTTCCGATCGCTCGCTCCTGGTCGTGCGCGGGCCCGCCTGCCGGCGGCCGCCGCCAATGAGGTTCTCGTAGGCGATGAACTCATGGCAGTTGCGCTGCATGATGATGCTCGTGAACTGCTGTCCGCCCACGACAAACACTTTCTTGTCGTACTGCTTGAGCTTCTCCACGAGGCTGATGAAATCGCTGTCGCCGCCGACGATGACGAAGGCGTTGATGTGGGGATGGGTGAAGGCCATCTCCAGGGCGTCGAGGGCGAGGTTGATGTCGGCCCCGTTCTTGTCGCCGCCGGGCGTCAGGTTGCGCTGCACCATGCGAATGGCGTGCTGGGTGAGCGCACGGCTGTAGCCACCGGCGCGCTGCCAGTCGCTGTAGGCCATCTTCGAGACGACCTCACCGCGTTCCTTGAGCGCCTCGAGCACGAGACCGGCGTCAAACGCGGCCCCGAGGGTGTTCTTCACACCAATTTCGATGTTGTCAAAGTCGATAAATACGGCAATACGGAGTCGATCGGTCGTGGACATCTTCCTCGGTTATCTGTCCGGTTGCGGGGTGACCCGCAAGTAGGGCTTCTTGGTTTCGAACCCCTTCGGAAACTTGGTTTTGGCGTCGGCGTCAGAGACGGCCGGCACAATGATGACGTCTTCGCCCTGCTTCCAGTCAGCAGGTGTGGAGACGGAGTATTTGGCCGTGAGCTGCAGCGAGTCGAGCACGCGCAGCAGTTCCAGGAAATTCCGGCCGGTGGATGCAGGATAGGTCAACGAGAGCTTGACCTTGTTGTCGGGCCCCACGATGAAGACCGACCGCACGGTGGCGGTGTCGCTCGCGTTGGGGTGGATCATGTCGTAGAGATCGGCCACCTTCTTGTCGGGATCGCCGATCATCGGAAAGTTGACCTGATGGCCGGTCACATCCTTGATGTCGCCTTCCCAGCGGACGTGGGACTCGACCGAATCAACACTGAGGCCGATGATCTTGCAGTTGCGCTTCTCGAACTCGCCTTTGAGCGCGGCCGCGGCACCCAGTTCGGTCGTACAGACCGGCGTGAAGTCCTTGGGATGCGAGAACAGGATGGCCCAGCCATTGCCTTTCCATTCGTGAAAATTGACTGTGCCTTGCGTGGTGTCTGCGGTGAAATCTGGTGCAATGTCTCCCAATCGAACGGACATAAGGCCTCCTGAAGCCTCTTAACGATATCAAAGCTCGACAGATCACGCTTGATCGCACATGATGGGCGATTGCCGTCTTTCGCTGGCGTATTTGTGACCACTGACGAATTTCTGAACGAAATGGACCGCCAGCTCAGGCGGGATGCGGAAGATGCCGCGCCTTCCGGAGCCGGCCACCGCGTCGAATATCTCTTTGCCGTGGACCGTGCGGCCACCCGTGAAGAGGGCGCGCTGGTCGTGCGCCTGCTCGCGCGAGCGCGGCGGGCTGACGGCACGTGGGATCGGCCCGCGGCCGCAGCCGCCGGCCCCAATGAAGCGCTGGCCGCGGCGCCCACCGACCGCCGCCTTCTGGCGTCGTTGCTTGGCGCGAATGCGCGTGAGTCGTCACCAGCGGACCAGGCAAGGCCCGACGCTGGGCTCCGCTTCGTGTTGCCAGGCGCCCTGGCGCTCGAGTGGGTCCCACTGGCGGCGCGGGCCGGCCGGCTGATCCTGCGCGACAGCCCCGAGTCGACGTCATTCCGGCCGCTGCAGTGGGATGACGGCCCGGTATGGCGGTTCACCGTGGACACCCACGCCCAAGACCAGCCCGAAGGGCACTGGGTCTCGGGCGTCCTCGTGCGGCGCGGCGACCGCCTCAAGATCACCGACCCCGTGCTGCTGCTCGATGTGGGCCTGCTCTTCACGCACGAACGCGTGTCGGCCTTCGATCCGGGTCCGTCCTTTGGCGTCTTGTCCCTTCTGCGCGAACGAGGCCGCGTGCTGGTGCCGACGGCCGACACCGCCCATCTCGCGCAGGTGCTCAACCGCCTGGGTGTGGATCCGGATTCACTCCCGGCTGCGTTGATCCTGGCGCCCCTGCGCGTTGCACCATCTGCGCGCCTCCATCTGGCGCCGGTGGAGTCGCCCATCACGCCGGCGAACGCCGCCGGCGCCCCGCCGGTGGACACACACGTCGCCGCGACGCTGTCGTTCGACTATGACGGTACGCAGGTTCCGGCCGCGCCGGCTGAGACGTTCTTCGACGCCGATCGCCAGCGCATCATCCACCGCGATGCGGAGGCCGAACAGGAGGCGTACGAACAGCTGCTCACTCTCGACGCCGTGCGCGCGGCACTCAACGATCCGGGCGCGTGGCGTGTGCCGGCGAAAGATCTGGGCGACTTCGTCCGCACGCTGATCCGCGACGGCTGGCGCGTTGAAGCCGGCGGCGTGCCGTACAAAGCCGCGGGCACGGCCCGCCTCACGGTGACCTCGGGCGTGGATTGGTTCGACCTCACGGCCGTGATCCCGTTCGGCCATGCGTCGGCGTCACTCGTGGAGTTGCTGGCGGCGCTGCGACGAGGCGAGAAGACCATCACCCTTGGTGACGGGTCCGTCGGGATGGTGCCCGACGAGTGGCTGCGACGCTATGCGCCACTCGCTGCGGCGGGCATCGAAAACGAGGATGGCTCGATCCGGTACCAGCCGTCGCAGGCGGCGCTGCTTGATGCGATGCTGGCCGCCCAGGCGGCCCATGCCGACGTTCAGGTGGACGCCGCGTTTTCGCGCATGCGCGAGCGACTGGCCACATTCGATCGGGCCGAGGCCCTGGACCCACCGGCCATCTTCACCGGTACGCTGCGCAGTTACCAGCGCGAGGCGCTCGGGTGGATCCAGTTCCTGCGTCACTTTGGCTTCGGCGGCTGTCTGGCCGACGACATGGGCCTGGGCAAGACCGTCACGGTGCTCGCCGAGCTCGCCCGCGTCTCCGACGCGCGGGTGAATGCACCGGCAGAGACCCGCGGTCCCCGCCCTTCCCTCGTGGTCGTCCCCCGCTCGGTGATCCACAACTGGATGAACGAAGCCGCTGCGTTCACGCCGACCTTGCGCGTACTCGACTACTCCGCCAGCGATCGGCGCCTGGTCGAGGGACACATCGGAGACTATGACCTCGTCCTCGTGACGTACGGCACCGTCAGGCGTGACATCGAGCGGCTCAAAGACGTCGAGTTCGAATACGTCATCCTGGACGAAGCGCAGATGATCAAGAACGCGGCGACCGTCGCGTCCAAGGCCGTGCGACTCTTGAAGAGCCGGCATCGATTGGCCCTGTCGGGCACGCCGATTGAGAACCACCTGGGCGAGTTGTGGAGCCTGTTCGAGTTCCTCAACCCCGGGCTGCTCGGGCGGTCATCGGTGTTCCAGCGCGCCACGTCCGCGTCGCAGCCCGATGCCGACACCGTCGCCCTGATCGCGCGCGGCCTGAAACCGTTCCTGTTGCGCCGAACCAAGGCCCAGGTGGCGACCGAGCTTCCTGCACGCACGGAGCAGACGCTGACGTGTGTGCTCACGCCGCGCGAACGCGGGTTCTATGACGCCCTGCGCCGACACTACCGCGACTCCCTGCTCTCGCGTGTGTCGAAGGTCGGCCTGGGTCAATCAGGCCTCCAGATTCTCGAGGCGCTGTTGCGCCTGCGCCAGGCCGCGTGCCACCCGGGGCTCGTCTCACCCGCCCGCACGTCTGACCCGTCGTCGAAACTCGACCTGTTGCTGGAGAACCTGCGGGAAGTGGTGGACGAGGGCCACAAGGCGCTGGTGTTCTCGCAGTTCACCAGCCTGCTGGCGCTCGTGCGACCGATGCTGGACCAGGCAAACATTTCCTATGAGTACCTGGACGGCAAAACGCGCGATCGCGCCACTCCGGTCACGCGGTTTCAGGAAGACCCATCGTGCCAGGTCTTCCTGGTCAGCCTCAAGGCCGGGGGCGTCGGCCTCAACCTGACCGCAGCCGACTACGTGTTCCTGCTCGATCCCTGGTGGAACCCCGCTGTGGAAGCGCAGGCCATCGATCGCACACACCGCATCGGGCAAACCAAGGAAGTGTTTGCGTACCGCCTGATCGCCGAAGACACGGTGGAAGAAAAGGTGCTGGCACTCCAGCACACCAAACGCGCGCTGGCCGAGGCTGTGCTCTCAGCCAACCCGGTGGGCCTGCGTGGCCTCAGCACAGACGACCTGGACCTGTTGCTGTCCTGAGGTCGTTTCACTTCTCCGGCAGCAGCACCACTTTCACGTACCGCGCCATGTTGAGGTACGTCCGGGCGGCCGCCTGAATGCCGGCTGCGCTGAGCTTCTCGTAGTACGACGGAATGTCGAGCAGCGTCTCGGGCGCCTCGCCGTGCTGGTACTTGAACGCCGTCTGTGACAACACGTACGCGTTCTGCCTGATGTTGGTCTCGAAATCGCGAAGCATCGCGGCCTTGGCGTCGCTCACCTGCTTCTCGGTCGGCCCGCCAGCCTTGAACGCTTCGATTTCCGCAAATACTCGCTTGCCCAGAGACTCCGTCCGGCTCGGATCGCTGCCAAAACTGATCGATACCTGATACTGCTGGAGGGGCCGGTCCTCGTAGCTGGCGCCCACACCGACACTGTAAGTACCTCCCAGTTCTTCGCGCAGCGTCTCACGCAACCGCGTCTGGAGGATATCGGCCATCGCGCGAATCGCCACGCGCTCCTGCTGGTTGTACTGAAATGGCCCGTTGAAGATGACGCTCGTCTGGCTCTTGGGTTCGATGCCCTTGCGCACGTCGCGCTCGACCACGCCCTCAGGCGTGCGCTCGCCGACGTCCTTCCAGGTCTCCTTGCGCCCCAAGGACGGAAGGCTGGCAAGATACCGCTCCACGAGCGGACGCATGACGGCGAGATCAAGGCTGCCGACAAACACGAAGGTGAAGTCGCCCATGTCGGCGAACCGCTCTTTGTAGAACCGCATCGCCGTATCGAGACTGACCGTGGCCAGTTGCTCGGGGGTGGGCGTGCGCGCCCGCGGATGATCCTGCGTCAGGGTCTTGCTGAGCATCTCGGCGAAGGCAAACTCGGGCGAGGCCTGTTGGTTCGCGAGCATCGACTTCATCTGGCCCATCATCACGCCGAACACCACCGGGTCCGCCCGCGGCTCCATGACACGCAGGTAGGCCAGCTGGAACATCGCCTCCAGGTCCTTCTTCGCCGCGCGACCGCTGAGGCCTTCCTCAAGCTCCGTGATCGAGGCCGATGCGGCCGCCACCTTGCCTGTCATCGCCTTGCCCAGTTCGATGTTGCTCAACGTGCCCAGGCCACCGATCCCGACCAGCGCCGAGGCCGCGTCGGCAGACAGAAAGTCTGCATCACTTGCCAGCGAACTGCCACCGTCACTGAAGGCGCGAAACAGGATCTCGTCTTCCTTGAAATCCGTGGGCTTCAGCACCACTTTGATCCCGTTGGACAAATCCCACTCGGTCACGCCGAAACCACGTGTCGTTTCCTTCGTCACCCGGCCCGGCGTGGGCATGGTGGTCATGAGCGTCGTGGCCGTCACCGTGTCCACATAGGCGGTCAGGGGCGCCGAGGCACCAGCCGCAATAGCCGCCGCCAGTTGGCTCTCGGTCGGCAGCGGCACGCCGTCCTTTTTCGGCGCGCTGACCAACACGACGCGATTCCCTTCGGGCACCCACTCGGCCGCCAGGCTGTTCACCTCGGCGAGTGTGATGGTCGGCACCATCTTCCTGGTGATGTCGGCTTCGAACGCGAGGCCGGGAATCGGTTCCCCTTGCGTCACCGCGCGAATGTACTCGGCGGCCAGCTGCCCCGATGGCCGCTTGTCTTTTTCAGCCAGGGCCTGTTCGATGCCACGCAGGAAGTTGGTTTTCTGCCGATCGAACTCGGACTGCGTGAAGCCGAACTTCACCACGCGCTCGGCCTCGGCGTAGAGAGCGGTCAGGCCCCTCTCGACGCCGCCTTCCTTCACCATGGCGTTGAGCATCGACGCCTCGGACGACTTCACAAACAGTCCCCGAGCGGCGGCTGCCGCCATGAACGGCGCATCGAGCTTCTGCGACATTTCGCCAAACCTGGCGTTGAGCATGCCCGCAAACAGGCCTTCCACAATCTGCCGACGGTACGAACCTACGGTGGATTGATCGCGCAGCGCCATCTTGCCGTAGACGCTCACGGTTGTCATCGGCGCCTCGGCATCGCTGGCAATGGCATACAACGTGCCGGGTTGCGGCGGCACGGCATAGGTCGGCAGCGGACGCGGATTCGTCGCCTTCGGCATCGCGCCAAAGCGTGTCGTGATGAGCGCGCGCATCGCCTCGACGTCGAAATCACCCACCGCAATGACGGTCATCAGGTCGGGCCGGTACCAGTCCTTGTAGAACCGCGTCAGGCTCCCGTGTTTGAATGTCTGCAGACTCTCCACGGTGCCAATCGGCAGGCGCTCGGCATATCGAGAGCCCTTCAGCAGGGTTGGAAACTGCTGGTCCTGCATTCGCGCACCGGCGCCGCGGCGCAGCCGCCACTCTTCGATGATGACGCCGCGCTCCTTGTCGATCTCAGCCGGATCAAAACTGACGTTCCGGGCCCAGTCTTCCAGGATCAACATCGACCGGTCCAGCACCGCCGGCTTGTCGGTCGGCACCTGCAGCATGTAGATCGTTTCGTCGAAACTCGTGGACGCGTTGATGCTCGGGCCGAACCGCATCCCGATGGATTCAAGGAATGCGACCGTCTCGAGCTTCGGAAAGTTCTTCGTCCCGTTAAACGCCATGTGCTCGACGAAGTGCGCCAGGCCCAACTGATCGTTGTCCTCGACCAGCGACCCGACATTGACCACCAGCCGCAACTCCGCGCGCCCGGCAGGCAGCGAGTTTCTGCGAATCATGTACTTCAGGCCGTTATCAAACTGCCCGGTGGTGACATCCGGATCCACAGGCAACGCCTGGGCCAGAGGCGGTGCGCCCGCCTGCGCGAGCAGGGCTGTGTGTGACGTGGACACTATCGCGGCGGCCAGCACGACAGCCGAAGCGATGCCCACGACGAACCGGCGGATAGATGCAGTCATGAAGGGTCTCCCACGTCGCAAGCGTATCCCAACCCCGCCACGCCAATCCAAAACCAATTACAGGGCGACAGGCTGGTCTATGCAGAGCGCACACACACGCTGGCATGCCCGGAAACCGACCACATCCACCTGCGGGGACATGTAGTCGTTCCGGACAGGCTCAGGGCGCAACAGGTCCGTACTCAGGTATTTCTTGTTGCTGTCGGCAAACACGGTCGCCACCACAGCCTGCGGGCCCAGCGAGTCCTGCACCTTGAGCGCGCCCAACAGATTCGCGCCCGACGAAATGCCCACCGCCAGGCCGTGCTGCGCCAGCCGCTGCGCCATCAGGATCGAGTCACCATCAGCGACCGCCACAATCTCATCCAGTGCGTCGAGTGCGACGATGGCGGGGATGAATTCGTCGGAGACGCCCTGGATGCGGTGGTGCCCCACCTTGTGCCCCGTGGACATCGTTGGTGACTCGGCGGGTTCGAGGGGGTGAATGCGCACCGAGGGGTTTCGGCGGCGAAGATACCGGCCCACTCCCATGACCGTTCCGCCTGTACCGACGCCGGCAACAAACGCATCGGGCGTCAGCCCGACCTGGGCCAACTGCGACCAGATTTCGGGGCCCGTGGTCTCGAAATGCGCCTGTACGTTTGCCGCGTTTGAAAACTGGCACGGCAGGAACACCCTCGGCGTGGAGGCGGCCAACGCCTCGCTCCGGCTGATACTGCCCAGGAACCCGCCATCGGCCTTGCTGACCGGCACAATCGACGCGCCAAACGACGCGATGAGCGCCATACGCTCGGTGCTCATCCAGTCGGGCATGAAGATCGTGACGGGATGGCCGAGTGAACGTCCGACGGCGGCAAAGGAGATACCCGTGTTTCCGCTGGTGGCTTCGGCGATCAGGTCGCCGGGTTGAATCGTGCCGAGCCGATAGGCGTGTTCAAGGATGTGCAGCGCCATCCGATCCTTGATGCTGCCAGTGAGATTCAGCGACTCGTATTTGGCGTAAATGACCCGAGGTTCGCCCTTGTAGATGAGGTCAATGGCCAGGAGCGGAGTATTGCCAATCAGGCGATGGAGGGCGCGAAAACGTTCGGTCAGGTGGGCAGGCATAAGCAAGACCCTCTGTCCTCGATTGTCCCACTTTTCGCGAAGCGCAGCGGCGTTGGTGTACATTCGGCGGCGATGTTGCACATTCGGGATCTCTGCCGCCACTACTCGATGGGCGGCACCATCGTGAAGGCGCTCGATGGCCTGTCGCTTGATGTGGCTGACGGCGAATTCCTGGCGCTGGTCGGCACATCGGGGTCTGGCAAGTCCACCTTGCTCAATCTCATCGGCGGGCTGGACCAGCCGAGCGCCGGCACGCTCGAAGTAGGCGGCCGCGACCTGGCCGGGATGACCCGTGATGAGCTCAGCCTGCATCGGCGGAATACCGTCGGCATGATCTTCCAGTCTTTCAACCTTGTGCCTTCGATGACGGCGCTCGAGAACGTCGCGTTGTCCCTGATGTTCGCCGGCGTGCCACGGTCCGAACGTGACCAGCGGGCATCGGCCCTGCTTGAAGCCATGGGCCTGGGCGGCCGCCAGAAACACCGGCCCAAGGAATTGTCGGGGGGAGAACAACAGCGCGTGGCCGTCGCTCGCGCACTGGCGAACCAGCCGCCCCTGTTACTCGCTGACGAGCCGACGGGGAATCTCGACAGCCGCACCTCGCGCGAAATCATGGACCTGGTCCGTACCCTGAACGAACGCGACGGCAAGACCGTCATCCTCGTCACCCACGACGCCTCTCTCGCCTCGGCGTATGCGCGCCGCACCGTCACCCTTCTTGATGGACACATCATCTCGGACACGGGACAGGCGAACACCGGCCAGGTCGCCGTGCAGGAGCACGCATGACCTTCTCCGATACGCTCTTGCTCGCCTTCAGAAACCTGCGGCAGTCGCGACTGAGGACCAGCCTTACCACGCTCGGAGTCGCAATCGGCATCGCGTCGCTTGCCGGCATGGTCTCGCTCGGCGTCGGGTTGCAGGAACAAGTTGTGGGCCGGCTCACACAGTCTGGAGTGTTCGACAGCATCACGGTCACGTCCGGACGCACGAACGTTCCCGGCATGGGTGTCATGGGTCGCGGGCGTGGTGGCGGCCGCGGTGGACGCCCGGGGCAGGCAGGCACCGCGGCCACCGCACCTGCCGCCCCACTCGAGGATGCGGCGCTCGCGCGTTTTTCGGCACTCCCCCATGTGCGCGACGCCTTCCCCACGCTGCGCATTCCCATGTCCTACACGTACGACGGACGCACCAACGCGGCGCTGGCAGCCGGCGTGCCCGAATCATCGCGCGGTGAAGGGGCCTTCCAGTCGATCACCCATGGGACGTTTTTTCCCGACAGGACGGGCGCGTCGGTCCTGCTGAGCCTCGAGATGGCCCAGCAGTTGAATGCCGATGCGCCGGGTGCGCTCGTCGGCCAGACGCTCGAGTTGTCGTACGCCGACAGCGCACCCAAAGCCGGCGGCACGCCGGAATTCATCGCCGGCGTCCAGGTGACGCGGGTCAGCCGCCCCTTCACCATCGTCGGCATCGTCGAACGCGACCCCGCGCCAGGCGCCAACATGGCCTGTCGGGCATCATGATTCCTCTTGAGCAAGCCAAAGCCATCAACGCGCGCGCGATTGCGAACCCGCAGGCGTTTCTGCAGGGCGCGCCACCACAGACGCGTCGATATACCGCTGTGACTGTGCGCGTCACGTCGGCTGCACACACGCAGGAGGTGCAGGACCACATCAAGGCGATGGGCTTCACGGCGTTCTCGCTCAACGACGCGCTTCAGGGCGCCACTCGTGCCTTCCTTCTGCTGGACATCCTGCTCGCGCTCGTCGGGTCCATCGCGCTTGCGGTCTCCTCGCTCGGCATCGTCAACACGATGGTCATGTCGATCCTCGAGCGCACCCGCGAAATCGGGATCATGAAGGCCATCGGTGGCAGTGACCGCGATGTGCGCGGCATCTTCCTCGTCGAAGCCGCCGCCATTGGTCTCATCGGCGGCGTCGCGGGGATCATCCTCGGCTGGGGCGTGGGCCGCCTCATCAACATCGGCGCCAATATCTACATCGAGCGGCAGGGCGGCACGGCGGGCAACCTGTTCTCGCTTCCGTGGTGGCTCATCGCCGGCGCCCTGGCGTTTGCGCTGCTTGTGAGTCTGGTCGCTGGAAGCTTTCCGGCCCGGCGCGCGGCCCGCCTAGACCCGATTCAGGCGCTGCGGCACGAATAACCTGACCACTTCGCCATTTCGGACATTTTCCCGATTTCCCCATTGCGACGATACACTTGGTAGGTGAGTAGCAAAGAAAAAGACATCGCACCCGTGAGCCCCACCTCGTTGGGCTTCTCCTCCCTTGGCCTTTCCGACGCGCTCGTCGAGGCCGTCGCCGCACTTGGATATGAAGAAGCCACGCCGATTCAGCGCGAGGCCATCCCGGTACTGCTGTCCGGCCGCGACATCATCGGCCAGGCCGGCACGGGCACCGGCAAGACGGCGGCATTTGCGCTGCCCCTGCTCCACCGGCTGATTGAAACGCCCGCCGAGAAGAAGAGCGCGGTTCGCGCCATGATCCTGGTGCCGACCCGCGAACTGGCGATGCAGGTGGCTGAGGCCATCCACAAGTACGCGAAAAAGACGACCCTGACGGTGGTACCCCTGTATGGTGGCGCGCCGATGGATCAGCAGATTCGTGCGCTCCGTCGTGGCGTGGACATTGTGGTGGCCACGCCCGGCCGCGCCCTCGATCACCTGCGACGCAAGACCCTCGATCTGACGTCGCTCGAAATTCTCGTCCTTGACGAAGCCGACGAGATGCTCGACATGGGCTTCGCTGAAGACCTCGAAGCCATCCTGACGTCCACGCCTGAATCGCGGCAGACCGCGCTGTTTGCGGCGACGATGGCGCCAAGGATTGCGTCGATTGCCGAACGCCACCTGCGCAAGCCGGAGCGCATCACGATCAAGGCTGAAAAGCGCGCCCCCGGCAAGATGCCGCTCGTGCGGCAGGTGGCCTACATGGTGTCGCGCCAGCAGAAGAGCTTTGCATTGGGCCGCATCCTGGAGTTTGAAGATCCCACATCGGCGATCGTGTTCTGCCGAACACGCATCGAAGTGGACGAACTGACCGACACGCTGAAGTCACATGGCTACGGCGCACAGGCGCTGCATGGCGGCCTCGACCAGCGCCAGCGCGACCGCGTCATGCAGCTGTTCCGGACCGGCAAATCGGACGTGCTGGTGGCCACCGACGTCGCCGCGCGCGGTCTGGACATCGACCACGTGTCGCATGTCATCAACTACGACATCCCGACGGCGCCCGAGGTGTACATCCATCGAATCGGCCGCACGGGCCGCATCGGACGCGAAGGCGTGGCCATCACACTGGTGGACTCGCGCGAACAGCGCACGCTGCGCTACATCGAGACGCTGATCAAGCAGAAGATCGACATTGTCACCCTGCCAACCCTGGCCGCCCTCAAGGCCAAGCGCCTGGACGCGACCCGGGCTTCGCTCATCACCCGAATCACTGCGGGGGACCTCGACGAAACGCGCGCCCTCGTGCAGTCGCTGGCTGAAGACTTCGAGATGGTCGATATCGCGGCCGCAGCCCTCGCCATGTTCCAGGCCGAATCCGATTCGCCCACGGCCAAGGCCCCTGACGCCGAGATGCCTCCGCCGCCTCCGTCCCGGCCGACGCGGTCGTATGGCGCCCCTTCGTCGCGTCCCTACGGCGCGTCGTCTTCGGACAGGCCGCCCCGGCGGGACGCGCGCGAAGAGTCGCCGCGCCCGGACCGATCCGGCGTCGCCAAAGCGAAGCCCTCCGCCGCGAAGGAGTATGGCGCCAGGCCGTACGCGGCGAAGTCGAACGCAGCCCCGAGCGACGCGCCAGGCGCCGCGGCCGAGCGACCTCGGGCACCCCGCGACCGCGGGGATCGCGGAGAGAGCACTGGCGGCCGCGTCGTCCTCGCGTTCAGCGTCGGAAAAGACGATGGGGTGCGGCCAGCCGATCTCGTGGGTGCCATCACGGGCGAGGCGGGGGTCACATCACGCGACCTGGGCGCCATTCGCATCAACGACCAGTTCTCCACCGTGGAGGTCTCGGAAGCCCTGGCGACCAAAGTGGTCAAAGCCATGAAGGGCAAGACGGTGCGCGGCGAGAAAGTGGACGTCAAGCCGATGGACTAACAGCGCGTGCCTGATGTCGTAACATCTCAGTCATGGCTGCCCAAGCGTCTTTTGACATCACCTCCAAAGTTGACCTGCAGGAAGTTGATAACGCGATCAACCAGGCGAAGAAGGAACTGGCCCAGCGCTACGACTTCAAGGGCTCAAAGTCCACGATCGAGCTGAAGGCGAAGGAGAACCTCATCGAGCTGGTGGCCGATGACACCTTCAAGATGGAAGCCGTCTGGGAGATTGTGCTGACCCGACTCATCCGCCGGGGTGTGCCCACCAAGAACCTCAAGCCCGGTGACATCGAGCCGATCGGCGGAGGGCTGGTCAAGCGCAAGGTGGAACTGCAGCAGGGCATCAGTTCGGATGCGGCTCGCGACATCACCAAGTTCGTGAAAGAACAGAAGCTGAAGAAGATTCAGGTCACCATTCAGGGCGACCAGTTGCGCGTGACCTCGTCCTCAAAGGACGAGTTGCAGAACGCCATCCAGATCCTGCGGGCGCAGGATTTCGGGGTTGAGCTTCAGTTTGGGAATTTCCGGGACTGAAATAAAGCTCAGTGCGCGAGGAACGCTTCTTTGATGACCTGTACCTTGGTGTCGCCTGTGCCCAGCCCGTCGATGGCCACCACATCGAATCGACACGGATCTTCCAAACGGCCCACCCACCCAAGATAGTCGAGCGCCATCGCCGCGATGCGTCGCTGCTTCCAGTCGGTGACGCTCTCGGCGGCTGACCCATACCGGTCGGTTCGGCGGGCCTTCACCTCCACAAACACCAGCGTCCCGTCGTCTTGCGCGACGATGTCAATTTCTCCAAACCTGGTGCGGTAGCGGCGCGCAAGAATTACATACCCCATCCGGCGAAGTTCCTCAGCCGCGAGGTTTTCGCCAGTTTTTCCCGCTTCGTGATTCCCGTAGATAAGTCGCACGCCTTGGTGCGTAGCAAATTGGGTACCAGTCCCGACTGCGCGGGTTCGCGGGGTTCCTGAACCGCCCGACGCTTCGGCACGAACTTTCTTACGTGCCCTGCCCTTCCAGCCTTACCTTCTTACTCACTTTCCTACCTGGCTGCGTCCCTGGTTCCCGACTTCGCCGATGGCTTCCTCGAAGACAGCCAAAACCGAGTCGATCTGAGAGGTGCTGATGACCAACGGGGGGGCGAAGCGAAGGGCGTTGCGGCCCGCGCCGAGTATCAGGACGCCGCGTTTGAACATGGCCTGCACAATGCGGTCGCGTTCGGTGGTGGCGCGCTCCTTGGTCTGCCGGTCGCGAACCAATTCGACGCCGACCATCAATCCCTTGCCGCGCACGTCGCCGATGAGCGGATACTTGTCCTTCAGCGCACGCAGGCGGTCGAGCAGGTGGTCTCCCACTTTTTCCGCATTCTGGATGAGGCCGCTGCGCAGAACTTTGATTGTCTCAAGGGCCGCCACGCAACTCAGAGGATTGCCCCCAAACGTACTGGCGTGGGCGCCCGGCGGCCAGTTCATGACATCAGCCCGGGCAGCCGTCACGCTCAGCGGCAAGCCCGACGCGATCCCCTTGGCGATCGTGACGATGTCGGCTTTGACGCCGAAGTGTTCGGCGGCAAACATGCGACCGGTGCGGCCCATGCCTGACTGGACCTCGTCCATGATCAGCATCATGCCGTGTTGGGTGGTGAGGTCTCGCAAACGTTGGTGAAAGACCGGGGCGGGCACGACATACCCACCTTCACCCTGAATCGGTTCCACCAGGATCCCGGCCACTTCATCAGGCGAGACCAGGTGGACCAGGATCTGCTCTTCGACAAAGCCGAGGCATTCCGCCTGGCAGGACTCGGGCTTGAGGCCCACCGGGCAGCGATAGCAGTTCGCGTATGGCGCGTGGAACACGCCCGGCATCATCGGGCCGAAGCCCCTGCGCTGAATGAACTTGCTGGACGTCGCCGCAAGCGACCCGAGCGTCCGGCCATGGAACGACCCCAGAAACGCGATGATGTTCATCCGCTTCGTGTGGTACTTCGCGAGTTTGAGGGCCGCCTCATTGGCTTCGGTGCCGGAGTTGCCGAAGAACGAGCGGACTTCGCCTTCGATCGGGACGATGGCCGCCATTTCCTCGGCGAGCTGCACTTGTGGCTCGTAGAAGAAGTCGGTCCCCGACATGTGCAGGTATTTGTGTGCCTGATCGACGATGGCCTTGACCACGTCGGGATGTGAGTGGCCCGTGCTGGTCACGGCGATGCCGGCGGCGCAGTCGAGGAACACGTTGCCATCCACATCTTCGACCACGGCCCCTTCGCCCCTGGCCATCACAAACGGATAGTCGCGGGTATAGGACGTGGAGACGCGGCGGGCGTCGCGCGCGATGATAGCGGCGGCCTTCGGGCCTGGGAGCGCGGTCTTGATGTGTGGTGTGGTGATCATGGCTGGCTACTTCCTCTTCCACCTGGTGCCGGTGGACGAATCCTCGAGCATGACGCCGCGCGCGGCGAGGCTCACGCGAATCTCATCGGCCCTGGCGAACTGGCGATCGCGTCTGGCCTGTCGCCGCTCATCAATGAGGGCACGAATTTCGTCTTCAGGTACCGGCGGCGCGGCCTCTTCGCGGCGCCGCAGCGCCACGACCCCTAGTACCTTGTCGAACTCTTCGAACGCATCGCGAATCAGCGCCGCGTCGGCCGCGCCAAGCGCCCGGCCTGCGTCCTGGTCCATCGCCGCGTTCATCTCCCGGAGCAGTTCAAACATCACCCCGAGGCCACCCGGCACGTTCAGGTCCGAGGCAATCTTGCTCCGGAACTCCTCGCGCGCGGCCGCAACACGCGCAGCGATCTGCGAATGGGCGTCGCCGCCCGTCACACGATCGATGCGTGCCAGGAAGTCGGTGAGCCGCGTCAGGGCGGCGTCCGCCTGGGTCAGAATCTCGAAGCTGAACGTCAGCTGCTTGCGGTAGTGGACCGAAATCAGGGCGTATCTGAGCGCCGATGCCTTGAAGCCGCGGTCGAGGATGTCCTGAACGTTGTAGACGTTCCCAAGCGACTTCGACATCTTCTCGTGGTCGAGATTCAGGAACTCCACATGCACCCAGAACCGCGAGAACTGTCGTCCGGTGGCGCCCTCGGCCTGCGCGATTTCGTTCTCGTGGTGCGGGAAGATCAGGTCGATGCCGCCACCATGAATATCGATCGGCCCGTCGCCCAGCAAGCGCAGCGCCATGGCCGAGCACTCAATGTGCCAGCCGGGACGGCCCGGACCACAGCCGTAGTCCCAGGTGGGTTCCCCGGCCTTGGTGGCCTTCCACAAGACGAAGTCGCGGGCATCCTGCTTGTCGTACGTGTCCGAATCCACCCGGGCCCCGACCTGGATGCCTGCGTGATCGAGCCGCGCGAGTTTGCCGTACTCGGGCAACGTGGCAATGCGGAAGTACGTCGATCCGTCTGATTCGTACGTGTGTCCGCGCGCCTTGAGCTGCGCGATCATGTCCACCATCGCCCGAAGGTTGGCGTCGTCGGTCGCGCGCGGGTTCTCTTCCACCGGCTCAAGGCCCAGGACGGCGCAATCGTCACGAAACGCCTGAATGTATCGATCGGTGTAGTCGCGCAGCGACATACCGGCCTCCTGAGAGGCCTTGATGGTCTTGTCGTCCACGTCAGTGAAGTTCATGACGTGGCGCATGGCATAGCCCTCCTGGTGCCGCAGAGCGCGCCGCAACACATCCAGGCTGATGAACGTACGGAAGTTGCCGATGTGCCCCCGGGCATAGACCGTCAGGCCACACGTGTACATGCGGACCGTCGTGCCGTCAGCAGGCACGAAGTCTTCTTCCGATCGGGTCAGGGTATTAAACAGGCGCATAACTGAAGGGCCGAAAGCCCGGCAGAAGGGTCAGACCCTGACTGCCGGCAGAGGGTGCGTGACGACCGATGACTCACTGCCACAGCGGACCGTGATTTCCACGGCGCTTCCTGGCGACCGGAAGTGCAGTTCCAGGCCGGCATCAGCGGCGAGCGGCTCGGCGACCAACGCGCCAATGGCCTCGGTCAACGCGCCCGCAAGCGCCGTCGCGTCAGCCTCGGAGCCGCCGGCGGCGACCACATAACGGCCACCGACTTCCGGGGCCAAACCCCGAAAACGTTCGTCCGCAGGCACAATCAAATTCACCGGATCCGCCATCGTGCCCCAATTCTACCCGGAAGGACGCGGGCTCGGTAACCCCCAGGCCGTTACAGGCCCTCACGCGCGATCACCTGCCGCCCGGCTTCGCAGTCCAGGCCGATCTGCGCGCTCAGGGCTTCAAGGCTGTCAAATTTTTCTTCGGGCCGCAGCCACTCCACAAACTCCAGACGCATCGAGGCCCCGTACAAATCCATCGACGCATCAAGCAGATGCGTCTCGACCGTGACCGTCTCGGCGCTCAGGCGGCCCTCGGCCGTGGCCTCGCGGGGAATGGTGGGCCGAACGCCGACGTTCGTCACCGCCGGGTGTCGTACGCCGCCCACCACGGCGATCGTCGCGTAGATGCCTGAGGCCGGCAGCAGTTCGTTGGCCACGTGAAGATTGGCCGTGGGAAACCCGAGGAGCCGGCCACGTTTCTCGCCGTGCACCACCACGCCGTCCAGATAGTAGTAGTGCCCCAGCAGTTCGGCCGACTCGCCCACACGGCCCTCCTCAATCAGACGCCGGATACGCGTGCTCGAGACCACAAAATCCCTGTAGCGCACAGGCTCGATGTTCCCGGTCCGAAACCCCCGGTCTTCGCCCAGGGCCTTCAGGAGCGTGAACGTGCCCAGGCGATCACGACCAAACAGGAAGTTCGCGCCCACCCACACCTCGGCTACCTGCAGCCAATCCACCAGTACGCGATCGACAAACGCCTCGGGTTCCCAGCGGGCCAGTTCCGGGGTGAAGTGGACGACCGCCACCCCATGCACCCCGGCGCGTGCGAACGTCTCGAGCCGCTGCTCGAGCGTCATCAACAGGGGTGGCGCTTTGTCGGGCCGTACCACCCTGGGCGGATGCGGATCAAACGTGACGACGACCGGGACACCGCCACACGCGTCAGCCTGCGCCTTGACGCGGTCGAGGATCTTCTGGTGACCACGGTGGACACCGTCAAAATTTCCGAGGGCGGCGACCGGGCGGGGCCAACGCGGCGCCGCGTCGGACGGAAAATGCGCTATGTGCATGCGACCTGCTGACCATCGTATGCGAGCGCCATGCCCTCGGGAAGTGACGCGCACGTCTCGGCGTGACCCAGGTCGTGACAGCAGTGGGTGAAGAGCGTCTGCCGTGCGCCAAGTTGGCGAGCCACACCCACCGATTCGTCGAGCGAAAAATGCGTGGGGTGGGGCCGCCGGCGCAGGGCATCAAGCACCAAGACCTCCAGCCCCTGCAGTTGAGCCATGGTGTCGGGTGGTATCTCATTGCAGTCGGTCAGGTACGCGAAGGTCCCGATGCGGAATGCCAGCACCGGCCTGCCGCCATGCAGCACTCTGAGCGGCCGGATCTCCGTGCGCCCCAGGCAAAACGGCCCGACGATCGTGTTGAGGCGCACGTCTGGGACGCCACCACCGAGCGCCCCGGCGGGTTCGAACACGTAGCTGAAGACGCGGCGGATGTCGGCGAGCGTGGCCGCATCGCCGTACACCGGCAGCGCGGCCCTGGTCATATGGTTGTAGCGCCTGACTTCGTCCAGCCCGAGGATATGGTCGGCGTGTGAGTGCGTGTACAGCACGGCGTCCACCGTCCTCAGGTCGTAGCGCAGCGCCTGCTGCCGAAGGTCTGGCGTCGTATCGACCAGAATTCTCATCCCGTCATCGCAGTGAAGATAGATCGATGGCCGCAGGCGGGAGTCGCGCGGGTCACTCGAGTGGCACACCGCGCAGTCGCAGCCGATCATGGGCACTCCATGCGACGTGCCGGTCCCGAGAAACAACACCTGCATCACCAGTGATTATTTGCGATCTCAGGCTGGCGGCTGGGTATTTGTTGTTTTAATAGCCCATGTCTCTCTCCCGACCTTCGGTCAAGTCTGCGGCAGCCCGTGCCGCCCGCGCTGCCCGAGCCATGTCGCGGCTTGTGCGGATCATGGCCACCCTTCGCTCGAAGCGTGGCTGCCCGTGGGATCGGGAGCAGACCCACCAGTCCCTGCGGCCGTTCCTGCTGGAGGAAACCTATGAAGCCCTGGAGACGCTGGACAGGGGCGACTTCGATGCGCTGCCGGGCGAACTCGGGGATGTGATGTTCCAGTGTGTATTCCACGCGCAGATCGCCGCTGAAGCCGGGCGATTCGAGATGGCAGATGCGCTGGACGCCATCACCGCCAAACTCGTCCGCCGCCACCCGCATGTCTTCACACCTTCGGGACGCCCCCTCGCGAGCCGCGGGAAGGGTCGCGCGCGACTGCCACAGTCGCCGTCCGAGGTGCTGACACAGTGGGAACAGATCAAAGCGTCGGAACAGCAGAAGGCCGGGGCCAAGACGCGCCTGCTGTCTGGAGTGCCCAAGGCGCTGCCAAGCCTGTTGCGCGCGTACGAAATCGGCACGCGCGTGGCGGCCGTCGGCTTCGACTGGCCAGACACTGCAGGCGTCGTGGACAAGATCGAGGAGGAAGTGCGTGAACTGCGCGAAGCGCTGGCCCAGAACCCGGCACGGGCGGCCGAGGAACTGGGCGACCTGCTGTTTTCGATCGCCAATCTCGCTCGAAAACTCACGCTCGAGCCGGAAAGCGCCCTGAGAGCCGCCAACGAGAAGTTCTCGGCACGCTTCGCCGCCGTCGAAGCCGACCTGGAACGCCGTGGCAGCAGCGTACACGCCGCTACTACGGACGAGATGGAGGCCGCCTGGCAGCGGGTGAAGCGGTCGTTACCACCAGCGACCTCCCGGTCGCGCTCCGCACGCGCGCCTCGCGGCCGTCGGTCTCGATGACCACGGCGCCGTCGCGGTCGGTCCGGAACACGTTGATGCGTCGCCGCATCAGACGGTCCAACACCACTGGCGCCGGATGGCCGAACAGATTGTCCTGACCCGCTGATACCAGCGCGATCGCCGGCGCATACGCATCAAGGAACTGTGCCGCCGACGACGTACGGCTGCCATGGTGACCGACCTTGAGGATGCGAATGGGTGGCGACGCCGCGCCGCGGTCAAACGGCAGTTCGAACTCCGAGCCGGCGTCACCGGTGAGCAGCACTTCAACCCCTCCGAATCGCAGACGCAGGACCACGGAGTCGTCATTCCTCACACCACGCCGTTCCCAGTCCGGCACGGGTGGATGCAGGACGTCGATCACGGCGCCATCAACCTCAATGTGATGCCCGGTCTGGAGTCGCCGCCACGCCGCGCCCTGCGCGTGAGCGACGCGCCGAAGATCGCTCAAGAGGGGATGCGACGGAACCGGCACACCCTCCCAGATTTCCAGTGGTGACAGATCTCCGGCCACGCGGGCCGCGCCTCCGATGTGGTCCACGTCCGCATGCGTCACCGCGATCCAGTCGAGCCGACGGATCCCCAACGCCCACAGCGCGGGAGTGACGATGCGGCCGCCGACATCAAACGTCCCGGCTGACCCACCGGCGTCCACCAGCAGCACGTGGCCGCTGGCGAACTGCACGACCGTGGCATCGCCCTGCCCGACGTCGAGCATGGTGATGCGCACCCACCCGGACGCCGGCCCCTGCCAGAGGGTCCACGGCGCGGTGACCATCAGGCAGGCGCAGAGGCCCGCGACTCCGACGGCGCCCCGCCTCACCGAGCGACGTCCGCGCCACGCAAGGGCCAGCATCACCACCGCGTAGTACCCCATCGTGAGGCCCACCGGCGGGGGCGGCACACGCCACGACATCCAGGGCACGAGCTCCACGAGGGCGGCGGAGTCAATCAGAGCCCCGGTCGCGACGTGCGCGGCCCACGCGAGCCAGACGACGAGCGTGTGGAACCCTGGCCACGACGCCGGCAGCACCACCAGCAGAAGGCCCGTGATCTGCGCCACCACCATAGCCGGAATGGCGACAAAGTTCAGCAGCAACCCCGCCACACCCACACGCATGAAGGCCGACGCGACGACCGGCAGAATGACGATCTCAGCCGCGACCGTCGCCAGGAACAGGCCCGTGACGAGTCGCCACGCGGTCCGCCACCTCGCGTGCGGCCCTGAAGGCGGGTCGCCCATCAGGCGCGGCAGGATGGTGATGAGACCGAGCGTGGCACCAAACGAAAGCCACGCCCCAACGTCCAGCACCACCAGCGGGTCCACCGCCACGGAGGCGAGCGCCGTGAGCGCCAGCACATTCGCAGGGCGGGGCACGAGCCCGGTCAGTCGAAGGCCCAGGTATATCGTGGCGGCGATCACCGCGCGCACCACCGACGCATCGCGCCCCACCACCAGACCGTAGGCGACCACAATGACGAGGGTCAGCAGGACCGGCCCTTGATCGCGGCGGATGCACAGCCGGAAGACAAACAGGCAGAGGGCGGTGAGGATGGCGACGTTGCCTCCGGAAATCGCGATCACGTGGAATGTGCCGGCCACTTGCAGCCGCCGCGTGACGGCATCGTCAAGACCAGCACGGTCACCGATCAGGATGGCCGTCACCACCGCCGCGCTGTGTCCGCCGAGCGGTGCGAGCCAGAGGGTCGTCATCGTACGCACATGGCGTCGCACCGCCGCAGCCACTTCCTGCCAGAGCGCGCCGCGCTCCACCTCTACAAGGGCCGCACTCTTCACGGTGCCCACAAGGTCGAATGGGCGCGTGAGTCGCTGCCAGCGAGGGCTCGGCGACCCCGGGTTTCGAACCACCGCAGGCACCCGCAGGCGGGCCGGCATTCTGACTCGACGACCAGCCGTCCATTGCCCAACCGACGCCGGAGCCAGCTCACCGTTGACCAGGGCGAGTATCTGAATGCCGGCTCTCGCCTCGTATCCGCCCTCAGCGACCTGCACCCGCACATCGTCGAGTTCCAGTCGAACACCCGACTCGCCGATTGACGCATCACGTCTCAGGCGGCCGTCCACAAGCACACGGCCGGATTGCGCTGTGGTCCATGACGGCGTCGGGGCCAGCGCGACGTCGCGCGCGTGTGCGCCGAGGGCGAATGCTGCCGCGCCGATCGCGCTCCAGACACACCCTCGCCACCATTGGCGGCGGTCCCATCCGAGCGCAAGGGCCAGCACGATCGCGAACGTGGCGACGGCCGCGCCGACGGCGCTGTCCTCGTTCGAGATCAGACCTGCGGTGACGCCGAACACAACAACAAGGGAGAACCGTGGCCCGAAAGACATAGCCCACTGCCTTGCAAGATGCGGGCTCGGATTAAACGGCGGCACAGCGCCTGATCAGTCCCGCTCGTTGCAAAAACTGCGATGTCGGGCGTGGTTCTCCCTCGCAGTATTTGCGCACCGCAAGTGTCCGTATGCGCGACATGAATCCGGGCTTCTTGACCGTGACGAAACCGATGTGACACTCGATCCGTCAAAGCTCGTGGTGGTTTGCCGCCCCACCGATGCGAGTCTTTCTTGTAGTGCGGTGTGGAAAGGTAGTTCGTAAGGATATGACGATGGCTATTTTGCAGAACAAATGGATCAAGGTGGGAATCGCAGCCGTGGCGGTTCTGGCGAGCACAGCCTCGGTGGCGCGCGCGCAGGAATCAAAGGTCGAAATCGGCGCCTCGATGGCCAGTGCCGTCATTGGCCTTGGTGACAACGACTTCAAGACGTTCGGGGTACCGGCTGGCGGCCTGGGCCTGTTCAACCCCGGCCTCTACGCAAGCCTCTTCGTGACGCCGAAAATCGCCATCGAGCCCCAGGTGGGCCTGCAGGTGATTTCCGCCGGTGGCGACACCGAGACCCTCATGAACCTGAACGCCCAGGTGGACTACTTCCTGAAGAGCGCCGACGTGAACTCGCTCTACGTCTTTGGCGCCGTGGGCCTCGCCACGGCCACGGACGTGGACAGCACCACCAACTTTGGCGGCGGCGTGGGCTACCGCATTCGCGCGGGTGACCGCCTGGCCATGCGAGCGGATGGCCGTTTGACGCACCACAGTGATGGCGGCGGCAACATCCTGTCGTTCTCGTTGTCCATCGGCGGCCTGTTCGGCAAGAAGTAACAGGACGTCACCCGACCATCTGCACCTGGCGTCCTCGTCTTTGCGGCGGGGACGCCAGTTGTGCTGTACTGGGGAACCACCACTTCAGGCAGAGTCAACTAAGGTGTCTGTCACTCAAGGAGATCGCATGACTGTTTGGATTCGCATCGGTTCACTCGTTCTGGCCATCCTCGCGATGGTTCCCGTGGCTTCGGCCGCGCAATCAACGCCGGGCATTACGTTTGGCATCAAAGGTGGCGTGAATTCCGCCACGATCAGCTCGGACAGTAGCCCGAACATCGGAACGCGGCTGGGCGCCGTGGGCGGTCTGTTTCTGGGTGCCCGGATTACGGATAACATCGGACTGCAATTGGAAGGCCTTTATAGCCAGCGCGGAGGGTCTGACGAGGCGGTCGGCTCCGATGCGAAGTTCCGCCTGACCTATCTGGACCTACCGGTGCTCTTGAAACTGGGTAGTGCCTCGGACGCCGAGATGCGCTTTCACGTCTTCGGTGGAGGCCAGGCCAGCTACAAACTAAAGGCTGAAGCGAGCAGCGAGCTCCTCGGGTTGACTATTGACCAGGACGACCAGGTCGAAGACCTCGACTTCAGCGTGGTGTTCGGCGTCGGCATGGAGAGGGGCCGGCTCAGCCTCGACGCGCGCTACACCCTCGGGATGACGAACCTCGCCACCGCTGCGGGTGACGACGGGAAGAACCGCACCATCGCCGTGATGGTGGGACTGCGGCTCAAGTAGCAATAAGGAGAAACCCGAAGGGGGGCGCGGAGGGATGCTCCGCCCCCCTCTTTCCCCATGTTCCCTGTCGGAAGGGAACAAACGGCGCAAGCTTCCGGTCTAAGCGTGCACAGCCGCGCCGATGTCCGAAGAATCCCGAGAACACCGCCCATTTGCCGCCGAGGTCAAGTTCCTCCTGGCTCCCTCCGAAGCCGACGCCATTCGTGGCTGGGCACGCGACCGCCTTCCCCCAGATCCCCACGGCACTGGGGAGGACGCGGACCACTACCGCATCACCAGTCTGTATGCCGACACGCCGGCTCAGGACGTCTTTTTCCGTCGCGGCTCGTTCGGCCGCTCCAAATACCGCATCCGCCGGTACGCCGGGTCTGACCTGGTCTTCCTTGAGCGCAAGCTCCGAACAAAGAACCTGCTGACGAAGCGGCGTACGCTCGTGCCCCTGGGCGACCTGGCGTTCCTTGAGGCCGGCCCAGGCGCCTGGCCCGATGACTGGCCTGGGACATGGTTTGGCCATCGGCTGGCGGCGAGGCGGCTGGCGCCGGTCTGCCAGGTGGCGTATGACCGCGTGGCGCGCCTCGCGAACACGCCGTACGGCTTCGCCCGACTCACAATGGATGAACGCCTGCAGGCCTGGCCCACCAGCCGCGGAAAATTCCAGGACGGCACGGGCCGGCCGGTGCTCTCCGACAAGGTAATCCTCGAACTGAAGTACCGAGTGGGAATGCCTGCCGTGTTCAAGGCGCTGGTGGAGGCGTTCGGCCTGCGACCCGCGCCAGTCTCCAAATACCGGCTGTCCATGGTCGCGCTGGGCCTCGCGGCCGACCCGGCCGCCGAAGAGAGCAACGCGTGCCAAGCTTCCTGACCGGTGTGTTGCAGCCGGGGCCGGCTCTGGTGCCCCTGGAGGTCTTCTTCCGCCTGGTCATGGCCGCGGTCCTGGGCGGCGTGGTCGCCTGGACGTACCGGCACACGCGTGATCTCACTGACGCCTCGCCCACCTTTCCGGCCACGCTCGTGTTGCTCTCGGTGCTGATTGCCATGGTGACGCAGGTCATCGGCGACAACGTGGCGCGCGCGTTCAGCCTGGTCGGCGCGCTCTCCATCGTGCGCTTTCGCACCGTCGTTCGCGATACGCAGGATACTGCGTTCGTGATCTTTGCCGTGGTCGTGGGCATGGCGGTTGGCGCGAACGACCACTGGGTGGCGGGCATCGGGTTGGTGGTGGTGGGCACGGCGGCGGCGTTGATGCGGCCCCGCGGGATCGCGGCGGGCGGCGTCGGCGCACTCGACTCGTTCACGCTGACGATTCGCATCGCCACCGGCGTTGATCTGGAGCCCCTGCTGGGGGGCCTGCTCGACACACATCTTGAACAGCGCCACCTTCGCTCAATCAAGACCGCGCGACAGGGATTGGCGATCGACGTGTCGTACACCACGCGCCTCAAACCCGGCTGCTCGCCTGATGAACTCGTGAAGTTGTTGAACCGCATTGACGGCGTTCAGGACATTGACCTGTTCCGGGATACACCGGCGAACGAGTAGAAAAAGGTACACCCCATGACACGTCTCCTCTCGCTCATCGCACTACTCGCCGTGACTATCGGTGCCGGCCCCATGACCGCACAGGGCCCAGGCGGCATCCAGATGTCCGAACGCAGGCTTGTGGACCAGTTCGACAAGGACGGCGACAAACGCCTCAATTCAGACGAGCGGAAAGCCGCGCGTGATTTCATGGCGGCGAACCCCGCGCCTGGACGCGGCGGTCGCGGCGGTCCGATGCCGGGTGGCCGCGGAGGTGGAGGTCGAGGCATGGCGCCGGCCACACCGGGGATCAGGATTGCCCCAGCCGACGTGGAGCCCGCAACGACGCCGTTGTATGACCTGGCGACGATGCGAACGCTGTTCTTCACGTTCGAACACGCGGACTGGGAAGACGAGCTTGCTGCATTCAACAACACCGACGTTGAGGTGCCGGCGACCCTCGTGGTGGATGGCAAGACCTATCGTGACGTCGGCGTGCACTTTCGTGGCGCATCGTCGTTCTTCATGGTCCCTGAGGCGTCCAAGCGCTCGCTCAACGTCGCGGTTGATTTCGTGCACGAGAACCAGGCGCTGCCGGGCGGATACCGCACCCTGAACCTGCTGAATTCGAGCGGCGACCCCACGCTCATGCGGGCGGTGCTCTACCAGCAGATTGCCCGACAATACCTGCAGGCCGGGCACGCCAATTTTGTCCGCGTGGTGATCAACGGCGAAAACTGGGGCGTGTATCCGAGTGTGCAGCAGTTCAACAAGGACTGGCTGCGCGATCACTTCACGACCACTGAAGGTGTGCGGTGGGCGGTGCCCGGCAGCCCCGGCGGCCGTGGTGGGCTGGAGTACATCGGCGAGAACGTCGCGGCGTATAAGGCGCTGTACGAAATCAAGAGCAAGGACACGCCGAAGGCCTGGACCAACTTCATCCAGATGACGAAGGTACTCAACACGACGCCGGCGGACACGCTCGAGGCGGCGCTGTCGCCGATCCTCGACATCGACGGCGCGTTGAAGTTCCTGGCACTCGACGTCGCCCTGGTCAACTCCGACGGCTACTGGGTGCGCGCGAGCGACTACAACATCTATCAGGATCCGAAAGGCCGCTTTCACATTCTTCCGCACGATACCAACGAGACGTTTTACAACGGGGGCGGCCCCGGGGGACCTGGTGGCGGGCGCGGCGGTCCTCAAGGGGGACGCGGCATGATGATGCCTCCGCCTCCAGGGGGCGTGGGCCAACCCATGCCGCCGATACCGCCAGGCGGCGGTCGCGGCGGTGGCGCGGGGGGCGTGACGCTCGACATGTTCACCGGCATCGACAACCCTGCCCGGCCGCTTTTCTCGAAGTTGCTGGCGGTGCCGGCGCTGAAGGCGCGGTATGCCGGCTACGTGAAGGACATCGCCCAACGCTGGCTTGACTGGAAGGTGCTGGGCCCGATGGTCGCGAAGCATCGTGCGCTCATCGAGGCCGAAGTGCTGCGGGACACGAAGAAGTTGACGACGAACGACGCGTTCACGGCGGGCATTGACGCGGACACCGCAAGCCTCAAGTCGTTCGCGGACCAGAGACGCGCGTTCCTACTTAGATAACTTAGGAACTGGGGAAGTTCCTAAGTTCCTAATTTCCCAACTTTTCTACGTGTTTCCTTGACCTTCGCGCGCAGCACTTTTGCGTCGATCCGGCGTTCGCGCGAGGCCAGGGTCGGCTTGGTCTTGCGTCGCGCTTTCGGCCGGATCGCAGCCTCTGTCAGCAGATGCTCCAGTCGTGCTTTGGCGGCCTCGCGATTCTGCGCCTGCGTTCGATAGACGCGGCTGTCGATCAGCAGAATGTCGTCACCGACCATCCGCCGGCCGGCGAGCACTCGGAGCCGAGCCTTGACCGCAGAGGGCAAATCGGCACGACCGACGTCGAGGCGCAGTTCGACGGCCGTTGACACCTTGTTGACGTTTTGCCCGCCGGGCCCCGAGGCCCGCACGAAGCGCTCCTCGATGGGGAGATGATCAAGAGACATTCAGCACGCCGCCTTTGACCGTGTTCGTTTCTGCTTCACTCTTCCGACTGCGGCTGGTGAGCTCCGCAGCGCCAGCACTCTGTGAACTGCGACTCGACCCGTTCGCCACAGGTGGCACATGTCCACGCGGCGCCATGGCTGGTGGCAGGGCCGTCCGCCGCGCCGTACGCGAGCAGAACCTCTTGCGCGCGTGGCACCTGATCGTCGTCGCTCACCCAAACCGTTGGAAGTGTGTCCGACGTGACGGGCGCTTCTCCCCGCGCGCTGAAGAGGCTTTCGCCGTGCACCTCAGCGGCAATGCCGTTCGACTCCAGCAGGCCCCTGACCAAGTGCGCTTCAGTGGGGTGCTGAGCGACGAAGACCTGTTTCACCTCGCGCCTCCCAGTGACTGAAGTGGCTGACCACGTTGGGTATGTCGCACGTGCACAGCGTATCTGGAACGTCCGGGATGTGGAACACGAAAGAACGACGGGCCGGGTTACCAGACCCCGGCAGGCGCCCGGATCCCGCCAGATAACACCGCGTGGCGAACATCGTCGAGGGTTGCCAGGCCGCGTGGCGCGATGCCGCCCCATTCGAAGCGAGTGTCGGCCGGCGTCCAGTGAAACAGCGCCACATGCCACGTGTGAGCGGCGCCGCCGCGCTCGTAGTAGACGAGGCAATAGTCGATCGTGCACCCCGCCGCGACCAGCCGACGGGCTGGCAGTCCCTGCGTGCCGACGACGTCGGTGACCTGAAACTCGGCTCGCGGCTCAACGATGTCGAGGGTGAGGCTGCCGAACAACCTCTGCAGGCCGTCTCGGACGCCGAGCGGCAGTCCTCTCAGAGACGTCACAACTCCGAATCGCCCGTCCCTCACCTGGTCCCGCAGCGGCCCGGGCAAATCAACGGGGGTCACCGCCTGTGTGCAAGCCAAGGCAACAGTCCAGAGTCCTACGCCGATCACGGAAAGAAGACTGTGAGGCATCACTCGAGAATCTTCCAGAATGAGTCTTTGCGCATGATTTTGCCGTTGGCGAACTCCAGCAGGTCCACGCCCCTCACTTCAATGTGTTTCCCTGACGCGGAAGTGCCGGACAGCGTCCATTCAGAGACCCCGAAGTCACCACAGGCCCAATGTCGATCTTCGCCGTAGTGCACATCAGGA
Source organism: uncultured Solibacteraceae bacterium (assembly GCA_964489685.1). GTDB lineage: Bacteria > Acidobacteriota > Vicinamibacteria > Vicinamibacterales > SCN-69-37 > SYFT01. Next base: position 30,004 of record CAZAZR010000009.1, read on the forward strand.
ATGCCCTCGAAGCGTTTGGCGAGGCCCGCCCGAACGTTGTCCTTGCCGATGTAGCGATCGCCCCGAGGGCCACTGCCTCGCGGCATGAAAAACACGCAGTCGTCCGCGAAATGGCCCATGATGGCATCCAGATCGTGGCGATTGAAGGCGTCCAGGAACCCCCTTAACACCTCCACGGTCACAGGCTGCTCAGACATTGCAAGACCTCCAGGTCGCACTCGCTGGGGGGAATGATGGCACAAGGGGCTGGCGCCCCCGTTCTACCGGGGATCCGGCTCTACACTCACGTTGCCTCCGTCTGGAGGTAATGGCGCCAGCCGTCGGATTCTGCCGTGGCCTTGATGACCCGATTGCGCTCGACGAGGAACGCACGTAGATAGCGCTTCAGGACGAGCGCGTCCACTGCCCGTCCGAGAGGGCCAAGTGGCGAGTGGAACTCGAATACGTCGCGCATGACCGTGCCCCGCGACGTCTGAGAAAAGTAGTGGTGATGCTCCATGTGTCGGAATACCCCCCGAATCATCCGGTCGCTGAAATGGGTGGGCGGCTCGAACGCCTCAATCCGAACCGTCAGGCACTGCCAGATGCCAAGATGCCGTGCGCGCCAGGTAACCTGATCGCCGGCTCCCATCAGACCAGAGGTCACGCCAGCCACCGCGCGCTCCCCGGTCTTCGAGGTGGAATTCGTGTGGAGGTCGATGCTGCGCGCCAAGTCGAAGACCCGGCCGATCGGCGCATCGACAATGGTCGTGATTTCGATGGTGGCCATGCAGGATGGCTTGATCTAGATTTTCACCGAGCAGCGGAATCCCCGCGCGGCGTAGTACGACTCAGCACCGTTGTGATACACGAAGACCGTGTCGTAGCGGCGATCGCAGAACAGCGCACCGCCGAGCTTGCGGACCTGAGCAGGTGTGTGCACCCAGCTCGACGTTGTGGTGTCGAACGGACCAAGCTCCTGGAGGCTCCGATACTCTTCCACCGTCAGGAGGGTGCCACCCATCGCGGTGGCCATGTCGATCGCAGTGCTCTTCGGCTTGTGCTCTTTTCGCGCGTCGAGTGCCTGGCGATCGTAACAAACACTGCGGCGTCCTTTCGGGCTCTGTGCTGAACAATCGACAAAAAGACATTCGCCGGTCTTTTTGTCGATCCCCACAACATCCGGTTCGCCACCGGATTGCTCCATTTCATTGAGCGACGAGAGTTTGGCACTGTTCGACGCCAGCCTTGCGTGCACGGCGGACCATTCGAGACCGGCATGGCGGTGCCTATGCGCTTCGAAGCGGGCTTGCAGTGATGTAAGCAAGCCGTCGCGTTGCTTCCCTGTGATCTCTTTGGCGTTGGGCATCTTGAGCGGTCCCTTCTCACTTTCCTACTTGCCGTGATATTCCTGCAGAGACTTCACCGTCAGGCCCTCGGTGCGTAGTGCCCCGATGGCACTGACCACCGCCGACGCGCCGGTCAGCGTCGTAATCGCGGGAATACCCTGCAGCATCGCGGCGCGGCGGACGGCACGGTCGTCGAAGAACGACTCGCGGCCGAGCGGCGTATTGATCACAAGAGAAATGCGCTTGTTCACCATCTCGTCGCCCACGTGCGGCCGACCTTCGTTGATCTTGAAGACAATCTCGGCATCAACACCATGCGCGCGCAGGTACACGGCGGTGCCCCGCGTGGCCATGATCGAAAATCCGAGTGCCACCAGGCCCTTCGCAATCGGCACCACGTTGGCCTTGTCGTAGTTGTTGACGCTGATGAACGCCGTGCCACCTTGCGGCAACACCTGGCCGGCCCCCATCTGCGCCTTCGCAAACGCCACGCCGAACGACTCGGCCCCGCCCATGACCTCGCCCGTCGACTTCATCTCGGGCCCAAGCAGCGTATCCACTCCAGGGAACCGCACGAACGGGAACACGGGCGTCTTGACGAAGAAGCCCGACACCGTCAAATCCTCAGTCACGCCTTGTTCGGCCAGGCTGCGCCCCACCATGATCTTCGCCGCCACCTTGGCCAACGGCACGCCGGTCGCCTTCGACAGATACGGCACGGTGCGCGACGCCCGGGGATTCACCTCCAGCACGTACACCACATCGTCTTTGATCGCGAACTGCGCGTTCATCAGCCCCACGACCTTCAGTCCCCGCGCCACCCGGCGGGTATAGTCGCGGATCGTCGCGATGTGCTTCTCGCTCAGCTGATAGGGCGGCACCACACACGAGCTGTCGCCCGAGTGAATGCCCGCCTGCTCGATGTGCTCCATGATGCCGCCAATGACGACAGCGCCGGTGCTGTCGGCGAGCGCATCCACGTCGATCTCGAACGCGTCTTCAAGGAACTTGTCGATGAGAATCGGGTGCTCCGGCGAGAGCTGGACGGCCTGGCGCATGTACCGGTCGAGTGAACCGGTGTCATAGACAATGGCCATCGCCCGTCCTCCGAGGACGTAGGACGGCCGCACGATCACCGGGAAGCCGATGGTGGTCGCCGCCGTCCGTGCCTCTTCCTCGGTGTGCGCCATGGCGCTTGCCGCCTGGGGAATCCCTAATTCCCACAACAGCTTTGAGAATCGCTCACGGTCTTCCGCCAGATCGATCGAATCGGGCGACGTGCCGATGATGCGAATCCCCGCCGCCTCAAGACGTCTCGCGAGCTTGAGCGGCGTCTGGCCGCCATACTGCACCACACACGCCACATCACCACCCGCGCTCCGCTCGCGCGCCACAACCGCCGACACGTCCTCGAACGTCAGCGGCTCGAAGTACAAACGGTCCACTGAGTCGTAGTCGGTGGAAACCGTTTCAGGGTTGCAGTTGATCATCACGGTTTCGAAGCCTTCATCGCGAAGGGCAAACGCCGCGTGGCAGCAGCAATAGTCGAATTCGATTCCCTGCCCGATGCGGTTGGGTCCCGATCCCAGGATGACGACCTTCGCTCGAGACGACGGATCGGATTCGCATTCGTCTTCGAAGGTGCCGTACATGTAGGGCGTGAAGGACTCGAACTCCGCCGCGCAGGTGTCGATCCGCTTGTACGCGGCCACCAGGCCGGCCTCGTGCCGCCGCGCGGTGACGGTGTCCTCATCCACACCCAGCAGGGAGGCCAGGTCGGCGTCGGAGAATCCTGCGCGCTTGAGATCGCGCAGCAGGTCGTTCGACACGTCGCGCGCACCAACCGCCCGGGCCGACCGCGCAAGCTCCGTCAGTTGCTGGAACTGGACGAGGAACCAGGGATCCATCCTGGTCAGGCGCTGAATGTCGTCGAGGTCCCACCCCTTTTCGAGCGCGCGGAAGACCGCCCACATGCGGCGGTCGGTGGGGATGCCCAACGCCCGCTGCAGCGCCGCATCGTCTTCATCTTCGTAGGGACCGCCCGGTGCCATTTGGCCGAAGAGCCGGCCGCTCCGGCCGAGTTCCAGCGAACGGAACGCCTTGAGAAACGCTTCTTTGAAGGTGCGACCAATGGCCATGGCCTCGCCCACCGACTTCATCTGAGTCGTGAGCGTGCGATCGGCCATCGGGAACTTCTCGAAGGCCCAGCGCGGCACTTTAACCACCACGTAGTCGATCGTCGGCTCGAACGAGGCCGGCGTCAGGCGGGTGATGTCGTTCTTGATCTCGTCGAGGCGATACCCGATGGCCAGCTTGGCGGCGATCTTCGCAATCGGAAAACCCGTAGCCTTCGAGGCCAGCGCCGACGAGCGAGACACGCGGGGGTTCATTTCAATGGCCACCATGCGGCCGTCGGCCGGATTGATGGCGAACTGGATGTTGGACCCGCCTGTTTCGACACCGACGCGACGGATGATGCGGCGCGCCGCATCGCGCATGCGCTGGTATTCGCGGTCGGTGAGGGTCAGGGCTGGAGCGACCGTGATGCTGTCGCCGGTGTGCACGCCCATGGGGTCGATGTTCTCGATCGAGCAGATGACCACGAAGTTGTCATCACAGTCGCGCATCACCTCGAGCTCGAATTCCTTCCAGCCGATCACCGACTGCTCCACCAGGATTTCGTGCACCGGACTCATGGAGAGGCCGCGTGTGCAGATCTCCTTGAATTCCTCCACGTTGTACGCGATGCCTCCGCCCACGCCGCCCAGCGTAAACGACGGCCGGATAATGCTTGGGAATCCAAGCTCCTGCACCGCAGCGAGTGCCTGCTCCATCGACCCGGCGTACCGGCTGTCGGGCACGTCGATCTGAATCGAGCGCATCGCCTCCTTGAACTTGAGTCGGTCTTCGGCCACTTCGATCGCGGCAATCGACGCGCCGATGAGTTCGACGTCGTACTTCTTGAGTACGCCGGCCTTGTCGAGATCGATCGCCAGGTTGAGCGCCGTCTGTCCGCCGACAGTCGGCAGGAGGGCGTCGGGCCGCTCGCGCGCGATCACCTGCTCCACCGCCGCTACGGTCAAGGGCTCGATGTAGGTCCGATCCGAGAGCTCGGGGTCGGTCATGATCGTCGCCGGATTGCTGTTGACGAGAATCACTTCCAGGCCTTCGTCGCGAAGGGCCTTGCAGGCCTGGGTGCCTGAATAGTCGAATTCACAGGCCTGGCCAATGACGATCGGCCCGGAGCCGATGACGAGGATACGTTTCAAATCTGTGCGCTTGGGCATCGCGTGACTCAGGCCGTGGCTTCCATCGCATCCACAAACTGCGAGAAGAGGTAGTCGGCGTCGTGCGGCCCTGGGGCCGCTTCAGGGTGGTATTGCACACAAAAGACAGGCTTCGACACGTGCCGCAGTCCTTCAATCGTGCCGTCGTACAGGTTCAGGTGTGTCACCTGCACGTCGTGGGGAATGGAATCGGGGTCGATCGCAAAACCATGGTTCTGCGACGTGATTTCAATCTTACCGGACTTCAGGTCCTTCACGGGATGGTTGGCACCGCGGTGACCGAACTTGAGCTTGAACGTGCGCGCGCCAAGGGCGAGCCCCAGCACCTGATGCCCCAGGCATATGCCGAAGACCGGCACACCCGCATCAACGAGCGCCCGCGTGTTGGCGATGGCGTAGTCGAGTACGGCGGGATCTCCGGGGCCGTTGCTGAGGAAGACCCCATCCGGCTTCGAGGCGAGCAGCTCGCTGGCCGGAGCCGTCGCCGGGTACACGCGGACCTGGCAGCCGTGGGCCGTGAGCCGGCGCAAAATGTTCCACTTCATCCCGAAGTCATAGGCCGCGACACGCAAGGGGCGCTTCGCCGTATGACCCGAGGCCACGACGAATCCGTCAGGTCCGGTGCCCCCCGACCAGTCAAACGCCTCGGGGCACGTCACCGTACGCACCAGGTCCGACCCCTCCATCTTCGGAATGGCGCGAGCGCGCGCGACCAGATCATCGGGCGTGTGGCCACTGCCTGTCGCAATCACACCACGCATGGCGCCGCCCGACCGCAGCGTGCGGGTCAGCGCGCGCGTATCGATGTCAGCAATGGCCACGATGTGGTGACGCACGAGGTAGTCGCGTAACGTGCCTTCTGAACGCCAGTTGCTGGCAATCGGCGACTCGCTCCGGATGACAAACCCCGCGATCTGCGGCGCGCGGGACTCCTCATCCTGCTCGCTGACACCGTAGTTCCCGATCTCCGGGCAGGTCATGGTGACGATCTGGCCGGCATAGGACGGATCGGTGAGGACCTCCTGATAGCCGGTCAGGCTCGTGTTGAAGACCACTTCACCTGCGGTGTCGCCTGATGCCCCCACAGACCTTCCGCGAAACGACGTGCCGTTTTCGAGCGCCAACAGTGCGTCCATAGTCCCTTCACCCTACTGAATCTCTAACGAAAGTCGTACGAGCGTTTGCTGGCCGGCCCGCACCACCGCGGTCGTGGTCACGCTCTTGTGCCCGGCCATGTCAACCCGAATCCGATGTGGCCCAGGTGTCAACTCCGGCACCCGCATCGGTGCGGTGCCCACAGGGCGTCCGTCAATCGACACGGTGGCGCCGGCCGGCCGGGTCTCCACATAGACCGCACCGGTGGACGCCCCAGGCGCCAGCGGTGCCGTACTCACCAACTCCACCGTCAGGTCGCGCGCCGGAGCCGTTTGACTCACCGTGACCCGTTGCGCGCGCCGCTGATAACCCGACCGCGACACGGCGATGTTGTACGTGCCAAACGGCAGGTCGCGGATCGTCGCCGGCGTCGTCCCGCGCGCCCTGCCGTTCACCGACACCAACGCGCCAGCCGGTACCGACCGAACCAGGAGCCGGCCACGCCGGACATCGGCCACGGCCGACGGCGGTGCCGTGGCCGGCACGTCAGGTACCGTCTCGGGCGTCGCCGGGGTCGCCACTGGCACGTCGGTCCCGATGGGCCCCTCGACTGTGGTCGAATCCGACGGCGAAACGACAGGTTCTGCCACGGCACCCGGCCCACGCAGCCAATATCCGAAACCTGTCCCGACCACAACGGCCACAGCCACGAGCACGCCGATAGCACCACGCCCGCGCGTCGGCTCGGCTTCACTCACGGCGGCAAAATCAGGCAGTGCCGGGCGCCGCAACTCTGTCGATCGGGACGGCCGTTCCTCACGCCGGTCCACCACGGACGCCGCAGGGACGTCGCCCGCTCCAGGTTCCGGCTCGACTGCCGGTTCCGATTCGAGCATCGGCACCGCGAGGTGGCCGCCCACCTCAGGCTCTGGTCCAACATCGAACAGCGATGGCGTGTGGGCGACCGGGGCCACGACCGGCACGTGTTCCGGCACTCCAGACGTCAAAGCCTCGACAAACGCCGTCGGCGTGGAGCACCGGTGGCCAGGGTCTGCGACCAGCCCTGCCGAGAGCGCCCGTCGTATCGCCGCGCACTGCTCGGCAGACGTGCCGTCCGCCAACTGCCCCGACGCCTCGTCAGACCCGGATGGACGCCGCCCGGTCAGCAGTTCATGCGCAATGATCGCCAGTGAATACACGTCAGCGCGGATATCCCACGCGCCACCTTCGGCCCGTTCGGGCGCGGTGTACGGCCGCCTGATCGGCGCCGGAATACCCAGTGATTCCAACGCGGGCACCACTCCGAATCCCGCGACGCGAATGCCTGTGGGCGTGACGAAGATGTCGCGGGGATGCAGGGCTCCATGCCCCACACCGGCACCCCACGCGGCTTCAATCGCGCCGGCCAGCTCGCGCAACAGCGGCAGCGCGGTCTCAATACGGGTCGAAGACATCCGACGAAGGCTCACGTCAAGCGTCTCGGCCGCTACGTACTCGGTGGCCAGGAACGCGGTGGTGCCTTCCATACCGGCATTGACCACTGGAACTACTGCGGGATGGTCCACAGCCACCGCCGCCACGCGGCGGAGCGCGTCGGCCAGTTTGGACGTCACTTCAGGCACCACATCAAGGCGGAACGCCTTCACAGCCACGAGTTGTTCAAGTTGGGGTTCGAACGTCCGGAAAACAGGCCCCAGAGCGCCACTGCCAATCTGGTGCAGGACGCGAAAGGGGCCGAAAGCGGGCGGCGCGGTAAATCCGGCGGAGTCGTCGAATGGCAGCGCAAAAACTCCTGAAACGATCATGACACTTTAACACGCGATACAGGGCCACTGTAGTAAATTGACTGCCGTGCCCGCGCAATCCGATTCCACCACCGACACACTGGTCCGCGCTTCGATCGACCTCCGGCGGTTTTCCTGGATCCGGCCACTGGTGGCCGCGTATTCCTCTGATTTTCACAGCGTGTCCGGTTTGTTTGCCGGCAACCCGGCGGATCCCGACGCCTGGGGGCAGACGATCGCGCGCGTCCAGCAATCGCCGCGCGACCGCGTCGGCCTGAGCAAGGTGCTCACCGCGCAGCTCGAACGGCGAAACGCGCCGGCCCACGCCCGCTCGGCGGCCGCGCGACTCGGCGACGACACCACCGTGGCGGTGGTCACAGGCCAGCAGGCCGGGCTCTTCGGTGGCCCACTCTACACATTGCTCAAGGCGGTCACGGCCATTCGCCTTGCACGCAAGGTCTCTGCAAAGCACGGGATTGCCGCCATCCCGGTCTTCTGGGTCGAAGCCGAAGATCACGACTGGGACGAAGTACGCACCGCGCGTGTCCTTGACGCCGACCTGGCGCTGCGCGAGATCACGCTGGACAACCTCGAGGGTGCCGGCGTCAGGCCGGTGGCCTCTTTGGTGCTCGACCACGGCATCGGCGACGCGCTCGGCGCGCTGGAAGCGGCGCTGCCGACCACCGAATTCACGGCAGAGCTGATGGCGCGACTCCGCACCCACTATCGACCAGGCCAGCGTATGGGGACGGCATTCGCGGCATGGCTCGACGATCTGCTCGGCCGATACGGCCTCGTCGTGTTCGAAGCCGCCGACCCGGCGGCCAAACCTCTCGTGGCGGCCCTGTTTTCACGCGAACTCGAGGCGCCTTGTCGCACCGCCCACTTTGCGAAAGCCACCGGCGAGGCCATGCGCGCGCTCGGCCACGAACCACAGGTGCAGCCGGGTGAAGACAGCGTGGCGTTGTTTTATCTCGGCGACGGCGAACGTGTGGCGATCAAGCGGCGGGACGACGGGTATGCCCTGGGTGAGACCGTCCGCCCGCAAGACGACGTGCGGCGCGAAGCCGCCGAACACCCGGAACGCTTCAGCCCCAACGTCCTCCTGCGGCCCGTCGTGCAGGACAGACTCTTTCCCACGATCTGTTATGTCGCGGGTCCCAGCGAACTCGCGTACCAGGCACAGCTCGGCGCCATCTACCAGGACTTCGGCGTAGAGGTCCCGCTTCTCTATCCACGCGCCAACGCGACGCTTCTCGACTCGGCTGCGGTGCGATTCCTCGAGAAGTACCAGGTGCCCCTCGAAGCGCTGCAGCCGCACGACGAGTCCGCACTCAACCGATTGCTCGAGCACCAGTTGCCGCCGGGGGTCGAAGAAGCGCTTCAGGCGGCGTCAGATGAAATCCGCACCCGGCTCGGCGCGCTCAAGGCGACCATGCCCGCCATTGACCCGACGCTGGTCGGCGCGGCCGATACCACGCTGGACCGCATGCAGGAAACGCTCAAACACCTGCACGCCAAGATCATTCAGGCGAGCAAGCGCAAACACGACACCCTGCATCGCCAGTTCACGCGAACCCAGGCGCTGGCGTTTCCTGAGGGCCACCCACAGGAACGTATTGTGGACCTTGCGTTTTTCCTCAATCGCTACGGCCAGGCGCTCTGCGATCGGCTCATCGAAGGCCTGCCCCTCGATATGGGGCAGCACTATGTGGTGCAGCTGTGAAAACGTAGGGAAGTCTTCCCCTACCCCATGGCCACTGCCGCGGACTTGAGCGCCGACTCGGCGTTGAGCAGGCGGCTCTTTGTGGCCGCGATCCAACCCGCATCCTCACGCAGCAGCCCCCGTGACACCGCAATCGCCGCCCCGGTGATTTCGGGAGCAGGACCGCCGTGAGTGCGGCGCACGGCGACGAAGTGTTCCGGACTCAGGAGCGTCGCGAGTTCGGCGTCGGTGTATTCGATCGCGGTGCCGGTGACATCCTTCGAAATTTCCGCCACCAGGTCGGCCACCGACCGGTCGGGTTCGGTCTGTGCACCTCGCACCAGTCGCGCGGCAATGGTGTGGCCGGCCTTGAACGGCAAGCCACGTTCGCGCGCCAGCGTGTCGGCGAGTTCAGTCACGGCAATCCAGTTCTCGCCAGCACGGCGCCGCATCTTCTCCACGTCGACGTCGGCGTCCTGCAGTGCGACGGCCACGAGTGACACCGCACGAATGGCGTCCTTGAACATGGTGGCCACGAGCGGCTGCAGGTCATCCTCAGTGTCAACGATGTCGCCGAACGGGGTGTTGTGCACCGCCACCGGAATGGCGCCGGCCTGGGCGAAGGCTTTCGACGCCAGCGCGCGCGCGTGTTCTAATGCCACGGGATTGCGCTTCTGCGGCATGATGCTGCTGACCTGCACAAACCCGTCGGTCAGACGAAGATAACCAACCTCCATCGTGCACCACAGCAACAGATCCTGCACCAGCCGCCCCACACCGACCAGCGCGACCGCGGCCGACCCGGCGGCTTCCAGAAGATAGTCCACGGTCGCGATGCTGCCGTAGGTGTTCCCCGTCGTGCCATCGAACCCAAGCAGCGCACTCGTCCGATCGCGATTGATCGGGAACCCGGTGCCGGTGATCGCACACGCTCCGAGGGGATTGACGTTGACGGAGGCGTACGCGGCCTTCAACCGGACGGTGTCGCGTTCGAGTTGCTCGATGGCGCCCAGGAGGTAGTGCGCCACCGTCGAAGGCTGTGCGGGCTGTGTGTGGGTGTGCGCCGGGAAGACGGTGTGCCGATGGCGGTCCGCGACGCCGACCAGGGACTGACGCAGCAGTACCGTGGCCTCGATCAGCCCCAACACACACTCACGCAATCGCATCCGGTACATCGTCATGTCGATGTCATTGCGGCTGCGCGCGGTGTGCAGTCGGCCTGCGACAGCATCGCCGCACGCCGCGACGACCTGACGTTCCAAATAGAAGAACAGGTCCTCGCACGACCCGTCATAGACGGCGCCGCGCACCGCATCGAGATCAATGCCATCGAGCGCGCGCCTGATGGTCCGCGCATCGGCGAGCGACACGATTCCGGTGTCATGCAGCATCACCAGGTGTGCGTAGTGAATCGCCATCAGGGGATCGAGAAACAGCGTCTTCGCGTCCTCAAAGTTGTCGTTGAGGACGATGCGTACGTAGTCTGGGGAAAACGGCATGGGGTCCTATCGGGTGCCCGTGCGGCCGACCGCGCGGGACGGGAACGATGTGGCGCCGAGCCAGGCGGCCAGGCGTGTTTCGGCGGTCTCCACCGCGGAGTAGACAGCGCCCATCAACTGGGCGTCGTCGCCAAGCGACGAAATGCCGATGGCCGGCATGTTCGGCACGATGCGCGCCACCACGCGGCGCACCGGTTCAATGAGCAGGTCGCCGGCATGGCTCAGGCCGCCGCCAAACACAATCAGCGCAGGGTCGAGGACGGCCACGATGTTCGCGACCGCGGTGCCCAGGTAGACGGCCAGCTGATCGATGACCGCCGTGGCGCGCGCGTCGCCCGCCCGCGCCGCCGCAATGATGGTGGCAACAGCTGCGGCACGATCACGGCCGGCATCGCCAACTGACTCGACCAGGGGGCGCGCGTGCTGCCATTCGGAGATAGCCGCTGCCCCCACATGACTTTCGAGATACCCCCGACCGCCGAAGTCGGCCTGCCACTCGCGCAAGTCGAGATTCATGTGGCTGATTTCCCCGGCATACCAGTGATGGCCCCGGTGCAGACGGCCCCCGACCACCACGCCTGCACCCACGCCGGCACCCAGCGCGAGAAACACGAAGTCGCTGACCCGACGCGCGGAACCCTGCCACCGTTCGCCCAGCGCCGCCATGTTCGCATCGTTGTCCACGCGCACGGGCGCGCCCAATCGCGCCTCCACCAGGTCGCGCAGCGGCAGGTCCACCCAGCCGGGCAGATTGACGGCTCTGATGACACGACCGGCGCGGACATCGGTCATCCCTGGTGCCCCCACGCCCACGGCGTACAACTTGCCCGGGTCGCGTCGTGTGCTCTTAAACAGTTCATGCACGACGGCACAGAGCTGGTCCACAATCGCCTCGCCCCCGACCGGGTCGGTGGGGACCTGGCGCCGGGCCAGCACGTTGCCCTGCAGGTCCGCCAGCGCCACCCGGAGCGTGCGCGACCCCACGTCCACACCGACCAGGTAGCCAAACTCTCCGTTGAACTGCAGCAGCACTGGGGGCCGGCCGCCTTTGGACGTACCCATGCCAACTTCGTGCATCAACCCCACTTCGTGCAGCAGGTCTTCGACCAGTGCGGACACGGTGGGAGGACTGAGCCGCGTCGCCTTGGCTAGATCCGCGCGCGAAATGGGGCCTGAGCGACGAACGGCCTCAAGCAGGCGCTGCCGATTTACGCGCCGCGTGTTGAGACTTCCGCCGCCGGCGTCGCCGTTCGCAAATTCGGGTGGTAAGGTCACAGATACACTTCGTTCGACGGATGAACAAAGTGAAAATATGTCCCGAGCCCTAATGTGTCAAGCGAAGCCCAGGCGCGGCCGGGCCCTTCTGCCGTAGACTTCTGACAAGAAATGGACGCTCGCCCTCCCGCCCGGACCAGGCCGGCCGCACCTGGAACGTCTGGAAAATCCGCCCAGGGATCCCGGCGCCGATTCTGGCGCATGGTGATTTTTGTGTGTGGCGGCTTCGCCGCCCTCAGCCTGATCTTCGCCGGGTATCTCTGGTCCACCTATTCCACCCAGATCGACGCGAGGCTTGGCGGCGAACAAAGAGTGATCCCCCGCATCTTCGGCCGCCCGTTTGAGCTGCGCCCAAATCAGGCGTTGACGTCGGCACAACTGGAACAGCGGCTGAACGATGTGGGTTATGGGTCGAGGACCGTGGTCGAAAAGCCGGGTGAGTTTTCGATCGGCAGCAGCGTGGTCGTCTTGCGGACGCGCGGCGAGGAGACCATCACCGTCCGCGTGGAGTTCTCGAAGGGCAAGGTCACGGTCATCTCCAGGCTGGTCAACCAGGAGACGGACCGCGCCATTCCTCGGCTGACGCTTGAAGCCCCGATGCTGACCGCGATTGCCACGGGTGAAAAGCGGCGCTACACGCCGCTCGCAACCATTCCAGGCCGCATGCGACAGGCGGTGCTCGCCATCGAAGACCGTCGCTTCTACGACCACCCGGGCGTCGACGTCATCCGCTCGGCCGGCGCGGTGGTCACGAACCTGTTCGGCAAAAAGGAATATCTCGTCGGTGGCAGCACCATCACCCAGCAGATCGTGAAGAACACGTTCCTGACCCCGAAAAAGACGATGCGCCGCAAGGTGCAGGAACAGTTCATGTCGCTGGTGCTCGAGTCGCGGTTCACGAAGGACCAGATTCTGGAGTTGTATCTCAATGACGTGGTGCTCGGCCAGCGTGGGCCCTTTGCGATCCATGGTGTCGCGGAAGCCGCACGAATTTTTTTCGGCAAGGACGTGCGCAACGTCACGCTGGCCGAAGCCGCCACCATTGCCGGCGTGATTCAATCGCCGTCGCGTCTGTCACCATTTCGCAATCCTGAGCGTGCGCTTGAACGCCGCAACGTGGTGCTCGGGGCCATGGTCGAGGCCGCCTATGTGACGGAAGCCGAGGCGGCCGCAGCACGACGGGCGCCGCTCGGACTGGTTGCGCGCGCCCTGGAGAACGAGGCACCGTACTTCGTGGACTACGTCAGCCAGCTGGTAGAGCAACGCTTCGCCGGCCTGCTCGAAAAAGGCGCGGCCGTTGATGTCTTCACCACCATTGACCTGCACCTGCAGCGTATCGCCCAGGAAGCGGTGGCCACAGGCCTGGCGCAGGTGGACAAGCAACTGGCGGGCCGGCGCCGCAAGGGACAGGCGCAGGCCGCGCTCGTGGCCGTGGATCCGCGCACCGGCGAAATCCTCGCGATGGTTGGCGGGCGGGCCTACAACGTCTCGCAATACAACCGCGCAGTCACCACGCGGCGGCAACCGGGGTCGGTCTTCAAACCGTTCGTCTACCTGGCGGCGTTCGAACGGATGTTTGCCGAAGGCGCGAGTGCACCTACACCCGCGACACTGGTCATGGACGAGCCCACGATTTTCATGGACGGTGATCAGCCATACGAACCCGGCAACTACCAGAATGAATACGACGGCATGATTTCACTGCGCCGTGCGCTTGCGCGTTCGCGCAACATCGTGGCCATCAAGGTAGCGGAACAGACCGGCTACGAGCAGGTGGCCGCGTTGTGGACCCGGATCGGCGTCGGCACACCTGCCAAGGCCTACCCCTCGATTGCGCTGGGCGTCTTCGAGGCGTCGCCGGTCGAAATTGCCACGGCCTACACGCTCTTTTCGAACGGCGGTACGGTGCGTCCCCTCCGCGCCCTGACCCGCATCGTCGAAGACGGCAAGCCACGGCAACTGACAGCCGGTTCGTCACGACAGGTGGCGCGGGCGGACACCTCCTATCTGGTGACCAACATGATGCGAGCCGTCATGAATGAGGGGACGGGCGCGGGTGCCCGCAGCAATGGGTTCCAACTCGACGCGGCCGGAAAAACCGGCACGACCAACGATTTGCGTGACGCCTGGTTCGTCGGCTTTACGCCAGAACTGCTGACCGTCGTCTGGGTTGGGTTCGACGACAACCAGCCCATCGGGCTTGGCGGCTCTCAGGCCGCGTTGCCGATGTGGGCCACGTTCATGCGCAATGCCCTGGCAGGCCGCGCCAACGTCGGTTTCGCCGTACCCGACGGAGTGGTGTTTGCAGACATCGACCCGGAAACTGGCATGCTGGCCGGCCCCATGTGTCCCAAGAAGCTCCGCGAGTCGTTCCTGGCCGGCACGGCGCCTGTTGAGTTTTGCGATCAGCATGTGCATTGAGGCCGTCCGAGCCGGGCGGACGACTGCGCTATACTGAATTAGCAGTCTCGCGTCGGGACTGCTAAGAACCGAATCTGTATGGCTGCCGACCTGACCGATCGTCAGCGCCGAATACTGGCGCGCCTTGTCTCGGAATACATCGAGCAGGGCGAACCTGTGTCCTCGTCCTGGCTCGCAGAGCACTCGGGCCTGGGCCTGTCGTCGGCCACGGTACGGAACCTTCTGGCCCGGCTGGAGGAGCAGGGACTGGTGCACCAGCCCCACACATCGGCCGGCCGCATTCCGACCGATGCGGGCTATCGCCTGTACGTCGATTCGCTGCTGCAGGGCCGGCGCCGATTCAAATCCACGGGTGACCTTGAAGATCGGCTGAGGCGAGCGGATGCAGCCGGCGGCCTGCTCGAAAACGTCTCGCACGAGTTGGCCCTGGCCTCCCATCAGATTGCGTTCGCCATGACTCCGGCCAGCGCGGCGGCCCGGTTGCGCCACATCAGTTTTGTCAACATCGACACCCACCGCGTGCTTGTGATCGTGGTCGCCACCGGGAACCAGATCACCCACAAGGTGGTGGACACCCAGGAGTCATGTGCCGTTGGGGTGCTTGAACGCGCAGCGCACTACATCAATGCGGAATTTGCCGGACTGACGCTGCTTGAGGCGCGCGAAGCCATCGTGGCCCGCATGCGCGAAGAGCGGATGCTCTACGATGCGCTGCTCGGACGCGCATTGCGGTTGGCCCAAAGCGGCCTGGACGAAGTGGCGACCGGGGACACGCTTCATGTGCAGGGTGTGTCGTTCCTGTTCGACGGCGCACTGGGCGGGTCGATGGATCGGGAGCCCGTCACGCTTGAAACGCTGCGCGCCCTCTTCCGGCTCCTCGAGGAAAAACACCGCCTCGTCGAACTGCTCACCTCGTACATCGACGCCGACGGGCTCACGGTGGTGATCGGGTCGGAACACTCGTCACCCGACATGCATCCGTTCAGCCTCGTCGCATCCACGTTTCATGATGGCCAGCGAACAGGCACGGTGGGCGTGATCGGCCCCACGCGCATGCGCTACCAGCGCGCGATCACGGTGGTGGATGGGGTCTCGCAGGCCGTGACGAGAGTGTTGGAAGGCAATTGACCAGTAGGAAAGTAGAGAGATGACCACGAACGAAGAGATGAATGGCGGCGGTGCTGACGCCGGTGAGAATCCGCTGCAGCAGGAGCGCGATGACCTCCAGGACCGCCTGCTGCGAACGGCGGCCGAGTTTGACAACTATCGCAAACGGACCGACCGCGAGCGGCGCGATTTGCACGATTTCATTACGACCGACCTCATGCGGGATCTCCTGCCCGTGCTGGACGATCTCGAACGGACGATCCGCGCGGCCGCCGGCACCGAGAACAATCTGGAACTGACGACCTTCCTCCAAGGCGTGACCCTGATCCAGCGCCAGTGGCTGGACCTGCTGCGCAGGCGCGGCGTCGAGGTCATGGACGTGGTGGGCCAGCCGTTCGACCCACAGTGGCACGAAGCCGTAGCCGATGAACCAGCCAACGGCCGCCCCGACGGCGAGATCACGGCGGAACTGCGGCGCGGCTATCGCATCGGATCAAAACTGCTCCGGGCCGCGATGGTGAAGGTGGCGCAGGCGTGAGCGCCCGTGACTACTACGAAATACTCGGCGTGGCGCGCGATGCCAGCGAGAGCGACATCAAGAGTGCCTATCGGAAACTCGCGCTGAAGCACCACCCCGATCGCAATCAGGGCAACGCAGACGCCGAAGAGAAGTTCAAGGAGGGCGCCGAGGCGTACTCGGTGCTGGCCGACGCCGAAAAGCGCGCGCGTTACGATCGCTTCGGCCATGCGGGCGTCGGCGGCGCGGGCCAGGGTGGCGGCCAGGGGTTTAACCCCGAAACCTTCTCCGATTTCTCCGACATTCTGGGAGACTTCTTCGGGTTTGGTGGAGGCGGCGCGCGCCGCGGTGGTCCGGTGCGCGGCAGCGACCTGCGGTTCGACCTTGAAATCTCCTTCGACGAGGCATTTGAAGGCGCCGAAACGCCCATTCAGATTCCGCGCGAGGAAGGCTGCGCACCCTGCAGTGGTACCGGCGCAGCACCCGGCAGTAGCAGGGAGACCTGCCAGCAGTGCGGCGGGCGCGGGCAGTTGCGTTACCAGCAGGGTTTTCTTGTCGTCTCGCGTCCGTGTGGCCAATGCCGCGGCACGGGACACATTATCCCGAAGCCCTGCCCGTCGTGCCGAGGCACCGGCCGCGTTGTAAAAGATCGACGCGTCACCGTGCGTATTCCGGCCGGCATTGCTGACGGCCAGCGATTGCGGCTGCACGGAGAGGGCGAACACGGCGCAGCCGGCGGCCCTCCCGGCGACCTCTACGTCGTCATCCATGTGAAGACGCACTCCAGGTTCATGCGCGAGGGCGACGACCTTTATATGGAAGTGCGCGTGCCCTTCCCCACCATGACCCTGGGCGGATCGTTCAAGGTCGACGGCCCGGCAGGTCCCGTGGACGTCAACGTCTCAGCGGGTTCGGCCAATGGCACGCTCGTATCGTTTCGCGGCAAGGGCATGCCGAATGTCTCGGGCCGCGGCGCCGGAGCGCTTCACGTGCGGCTGGTCGTAGACGTGCCGAAGAAAATCAGCAAGGAACAGAAGAAACTGATCGATCAACTGGGCAAGACCATGCCCATCGAAACACTCGAGGCGCGTTCCACCGAAGGGGCCGACGACGACAAGCCGTTTTTTGAGCGGGTGAAGGATTTGTTTGGCTGACGTCGCCCGCGTGTACCCCGGCCTCGATGTCACGTGGCCAGACGCGCTGGGCCTGGACGCCGACGAGAGGCCGGACCGTGCCCTGGCCGAGCTGGACGAGTTCGGTCCGGTGGCCGCCGAGCCAATCCCGTCGGGCATTCGTGTTTTTTTTGGATCGATGGAAGACCGCAGTGCGGCCGCCGCGCATGTTGCCGGCGCGATGGCGTGTCGTGCCGTGCCGGTAGACGTGCCCGACGAACAGTGGGCCGAGCGCAGCCAGGCGTCGCTCACCGCCGTGACCGTCGGGCGCCTCACCGTGGCACCACCATGGGACCTGCCGGTCGATCGCGAAGGCGTGATCGTCATCCAGCCCTCCATGGGCTTCGGGACGGGCCATCACGCCTCCACGCGACTGTGCCTGCGGCTGGTGCAGGATGCGGCGGTGTCTGGCGCGCGGGTCCTTGATGTGGGCACCGGATCGGGAGTGCTGGCCATTGCCGCCAGAACGCTCGGCGCCGAGTCGGTCGTTGCGGTTGACTTTGATGCCGATGCCGTCTCGTCGGCACGCGAGTGCGCGGCACTCAATAATCTGTCGGACGCGATCGACATTCGCCAGGTGGACATTGAGCGTGAGCGGTCAGTACCGGGCGAGCCATTTACGCTCATCCTCGCGAATCTGACTGGCGGAATGCTGGTGCGAATGGCCGGCCGCCTGCTGCAGTTGGTCGTTCCCTCGGCCACATTGATCGTCAGTGGCGTCACTCGCGACGAAGAAGGCGCTGTGACCAGGGCGTTTGAGGAGTTGGGCGCTCAGTTGGGGCCGCGTCTGGCCGAAGACGAGTGGGTCGGTCTTCAGTTCACGGCAGCAGCTGCGCTACCACCCCCACGCGGCTGACACGAGCGACAGGGCCACCAGAGGCGCCGTTTCCGCTCTCAAGGTGCGCGGGCCCAAACACATCAGGCGGGCTCCGGCCGCCATCGCGTGTTCTACTTCAGTCGCGGCCCAGCCGCCTTCAGGGCCTACCAGCACTTGCACCGACTCTGGCGCAGCCTCCGGCTTCCAGTCACCTGCCCCACCCAGAAGCGAGGGCTCCACACACATCAGGCGCAACGCGACGGGCTCTCGGAGACATCCGTCGAGGTCGCCCACCGCAAGAACGTCGGGCACCACGGCCCGCCGACACTGTGTGGCCGAGGCGATGGCCACGCGCTGCCAGCGCTCGCGCGTCGCACCACTTTGCCACGCTCTGGCTGGGACGGTGACATGCGCGGTGCGCAGGGGCAGAATGGCCGCCGCGCCGAGCATCGTGGCGTCGCGTATCACCGCGTCCATCTGATCGCCCTTGAGCACGCCCACCGCCAGCGTGATCGGGACGCGCCGTTCCGCAACCGGTGTGATGGCCTCGAGTCCCTCCACGGTCACACGATGTTTGGCCACCACCCCGACGCGCCCCACCCACTCGTGTCCACGACCATCGAATACGGACACCACATCGCCAGACGCCACCCGCAACACCTGACGCAGGCGATGCGCTTCATCGCCGGTGAACTCGACGTTCCCGTCATGCGACGAACCCAATGCCGAATACACGCGGGGAGCGGACACGGTCGGATTGTACGACGACGCCGTCGGGTGGACACGTCCATGACGATTGAGGATTGAGGATTGAGCGATTGAGCGATTGAGCGATTGAGCGATTGAGTGAATCGTACCGGGAATGCCAGAGGGCGAGTTAATTGAGTCAGGCCACTGCGGCCTGCTCATAATACCGCGCCTCAAATTCCGCCGGCGGCACGTAGCCAATCGGCTCAAGCAGCCGGCGCGTGTTAAACCAATCGACCCAGGTCAGCGTCGCGAGTTCCACCGCCTCGAGACTGCGCCAGGGGCCTTGTCGTCGAATCACCTCCGTTTTGAAGAGCCCGATGACCGATTCGGCCAGGGCGTTGTCGTACGCATCGCCGCGACTGCCGACCGACGGCGCGATGCCGCTGTCGGCCAAGCGGGCGGTGTACCGCATCGAGAGGTATTGGGTGAATTCAATCGGTCGTTGCAACAGCTCTATAAGGAGAAGTTGCAATGGGTGCTTCGAAACGACGTCGATCTGATCGTGCCGGTCGTGGTCCCATCCGTTCGCCAGGTCGTCCGGCGGCGGGTGGCCGTGAACATCGACAAGCGTTCTGGAAGGCGATTGCCCGCGGTGTGTCGAGTGTGGACGCGGCGCTCGAATCAGGCGTATCGCAACCGATTGGCACGAGGTGGTTCCGCGAGAATGGAGGCATGCCACCGGCCAACCTGACGCCGCTTTCGGGGCGCTACCTGTCTTTTGCCGAACGCGAAGAGATCGCACTCCTGCACGCCCAGAAGTGCCACGTTCGAGAGATTGGTCGGCGCATCGAGCGTGCGGCGTCGACGATCTCGCGCGAACTACGGCGGAATGCGGCGACGCGCAGTGGAGGATTCGAATATCGCGCCTCGACCGCACAGTGGCATGCCGAGCGGAAGTCCAAGCGCCCCAAGGTGGCGAAGCTGGCCGCCAACGAGGCGCTGCGGCAGTACGTGCAGCAGCGACTTGCAGGCACGATTGCTGTCGGCAGTGGTGCGACGGTCGGCCCCGACGTGAATTGGAACGGGCGTCGTCACGGTCGCCGCCAAGATCGGCGCTGGGCCACGTCGTGGAGCCCTGAGCAGATTTCGGCCAGGCTGAAGCTTGACTTCCCGGATGATGAGTCGATGAGGGTGTCGCACGAAGCGATTTACCAGGCGCTCTACGTGCAGGGCCGAGGCGCGCTCCGTCGGGAGTTGGTGACGTGCTTACGAACAGGGCGTGCCTTGAGAGTGCCAAGAGCCCGCACGCCTCAAGGCAAGGCGTTCGTAAGCCCCGAGGTCATGATCACGGAGCGGCCATCTGAAGCGAACGACCGCGCCGTGCCAGGTCACTGGGAAGGCGATCTGATTCTTGGGCTCGACAGTTCCGCAATTGGAACTCTAGTCGAACGCACCACCCGGTTCACGCTGCTGTTGCATCTGCCCCGCATCACTGACTTCGGGCAGCCTCGCGTGAAGAACGGTCCTGCTCTCGCCGGCCATGGCGCGAATGCGGTCCGAGACGCCATCGCCTCCTCGATCGTCACGCTGCCGAAGCAACTGCGCCGATCGCTGACATGGGACCAAGGCGCCGAGATGGCCCAGCACGTCCAGCTGCGAATCAAGACAGGATTGCCGATCTACTTCTGCGACCCCCACAGCCCGTGGCAGCGGGGCACCAACGAGAACACCAATGGTCTCTTGCGCCAGTACTTCCCCAAGGGCACCGACCTGTCCCGATACTCTGGTGACGACCTCGAGGCGGTCGCTGCTGCACTCAACAGCCGGCCACGAAAAACACTCAGCTGGAAAACGCCTGCAGAGGTACTTCGAAATCACTTAAGCTCAACGAAACGTGCACGCGTTGCGACGACCCCTTGAACCCAAGTTGGTGCCCTGATCGCTGTGGTGCACCAGGCCGGCCACCGCGCCCCCGCGCGCGCAGATCGCTTGTTCGAGGGCATCGAGCACGAAGTCCGTCCGCATGGACGACGAGACCCGCCAGCCCACAATGCGCCGAGCGAAGACGTCGATCACGAACGCGACGTACACGAACCCCGCCCACGTCGCCACGTACGTGAAGTCCGACACCCAGAGCTGATTCGGGCGCGTCGCCACAAACGTGCGCTTGACCAGATCGCGGGGACGATCAAGAACGGGCTGTGACTGGGTGGTGGTGACCCACGCGCGGCCCCGGACCGCTCCAGACACCCCCATCGTCCGCATCAGGCGCTCCACGGTACACCGGGCCACGATGTGGCCCTCCCGACGTAATTGCCGCCAGACCTTACGCGGCCCATACACCCCGAAGTTCGCGTCGAACACGCGCTGGATCTCCGTGCGCATCACGTCGTCGCGCTGGGCGCGCGCACACCG
>CAZAZR010000010.1:0-46802 GCA_964489685.1 uncultured Solibacteraceae bacterium
TCGACCAGATTTCGGTGACCAACGGCGGCGGCGACGTGTCGGTGCAGTCGTCGGGGCTGTCGATCAATCTGGTCACCAAGAGCGGCAGCAACGTGTTCAAGGGCTCGGCGGTGGGCACGTTCCAGAACGACAAGATGCAGAACAACAACGTGACCGAAGCGCAGTTTTCGCGCGGCACGGGTGGCTTCCTGTCGGGCGCGCCGATCAAGAAGATCTACAACATCTCGGGCGAATACGGCGGGCCGATCGTGAAGAACCGGCTCTGGTGGTGGGCGGCGGCCGACAAGCAGCTCATCGACGCGGGCGTCGTGAACTTCTTCGACCGGTCGCGGGCCCAGTGCGTGGGGTACGCCGACGCGCAGCGCGCAGGGTCGCTGCTGACCGGTGGCACTTTGACCTATGCGAACCTTGCGGACGTACAGGACTGCCTGTCGAGCGACAAGACGATCATCAAGAACAAGCAGGCCAAGGTCAATTACCAGCTGAACGCGTCGCACAAGTTCCAGTACCTGTTCCTGAGCGACAACAAGTTCCGCAACGCGCGCGGCGCCTCGGCGGACACCGAAAAGGAAGCGGTCACGATCCAGACGAGTGAAACGTACTGGAAGTATTTCCCGCTGCCCACGCACCAGTTGACGCACACGTTCATCGCGAGCGACCGGCTCGTGTTCAACACCGCGTTCACGAAGGTGTTCGGTGGGTTCTTCCTCGACTACCAGGACACGCAGGGTGACTGCGGCGGCACGCGGTACAGCGGCGAGATCGAGATCTCGTCGTACTCGCAGGCGGCCAAGCCCGAGTGCATGTTCAACATCCAGCCGCAGACCATCCTGACGACGGGCAACCTGAGCCGGTCACTGGGCAACTCGTATCAGACGGTGCGACCGTCGCTGGATCTGAAGACGGACGGCACGTACTTCCTGACGAACGTACTGGGCGGCGACCACAGCCTGAAGTTCGGCGTGGGCTACCGCAAGAACCCAATCACCACGTTCAACCACATCAGCGGCGGCGGCCGGGCCACGGTGCAGTGCGTGGGCAATGCGCTGGCCAACTGCGGCGACGGTCGCACGTACGTGGCGGTGGGCTCAGCGACAGGGTTGGTGCCCCGCCAGGCCACCGCGACGCGCGACTCACTGACGAACAACGACTGGTGGTCGTACAACGGCTACATCCAGGATTCGTACAGCTACAAGCGTCTGCGCGTGAACGCCGGTCTGCGGTACGACTGGCAGCAGTCGAAGTGGCTGGGTGGTTGCGTCACGGCGAACGCGTTGGTGCCGGATCTGCTGCCGGGCCAGTGCGAAGGCGAACTGACGGGCGGCCTCAGCCCGATCACCGGCCAGAACGAGAAACTGCGAGCGTTTTCGCAGTTCTCGCCGCGCATGTCGTTGACCTATGACGTCTTCGGCAACGGCAAGACCGCGGCGAAGGTGACTGGTTCGTACTACTACGCGACGAAGATCACGCTGGCCAACGCGCTGTCGGGTCTGGGTGGCGTGAGTCTGACGTGGGGCGCGAACCAGACCAGCGGCGCGTGCAGCACGGTGGCGAACTCGACCTGCTGGAACGACGCCAACCGTGACGGCTTCATCCAGCGGCCCGAACTGCTCGGCACCCCGAACTTCCCCGCGGAGTTCGTCAACGGCGTACTCGTCGCCGCCGGCAACCGGGTGGCCGAGGATGCGAAACTCAGCCGCACGCGTGAGATGACCATCGGTCTGTCGCATGAGCTGATCTCGAACCTGGCCGTGGGCGCCGACTACATCTACCGCCGCTACGACCTCGGCACGCAGGCCTACACCATCGGCTTTGAGCCCGGCGCGGCAGGCTTCCCGCAGTCGAACATCTACAACGCGGCTCCGCTGGTCCACACCGACCCCGTCACCGGCAAGACGGCGAACTACTACACGGTGCAGCAGGGGCTGACGCGGCCCTCAGGCCCCACGATCACCAAGTCGAGTCTGGACTATGAGACGTACCAGGGCGTGGACCTGACGCTGAACAAGCGCTACAGCGACAAGTGGCAGCTGAACATCGCGGTCACGATCCAGAAGCGTAACGATTACGACGTCTTCTTCACGAACCCGACTGGCGTTGATCTGTTTGACGGCATCAACACGGGTTCGCGCTACCTCCTGAAGGTCAACGGCAGCTATGACCTGCCGTGGGGCATCATGGCGTCCACCAACTTCAACATGAACGACGGCGCCAACCGCAACATGAGCATCAACGGCCCCGGCCAGGTCTACGGCGGTACGTCGGGCACGATCACCTACAACACGCTGAACTTCGAGCAGGGCGGAACGACCCGTCTGGAGAGGACCGTGCTGTGGGACGCCGGCCTGAACAAGACGTTCACGTTCCGAGGTGGCCAGAACCGCGTGAAGTTCACACTGGACGGGTTCAACATCCTGAACTCGGCGCCCGTGCTCGGCTTCTCGAGCAACAACCTGAGCTCATTGGGCACGGCCTCGAACCCCGTCATTCCCGCTGAGCGCATCAACTCGATTCTGCCCCCGCGGGTCTTCCGCGCGGGTATCACGCTCTGGTTCTAACTCGGGCGAAGGCCTCGCCGTAGCCCGCGAGGGCGAAGGCGGGCAAACAACACACCGGCCCCGGGCATACAATGCCCGGGGCCGTTCTTTTTTGCCCGCGCCACGAGGAGGCTGCGTGAGACGTCTGCTCGTCCTGACCTTGCTGGTCGCCGGCGCGCTGCCTCGTGCGGCGCCGCTCCAGACGCCTGCCGACGAGGCCACCAGCCTTGAGGCGGTGGTGGCGGCCGCAGCCGCCTACGTCACGGGGTACCAGCGCGAACTGACGGCCATCCTGGCGGACGAAGACTACCGCCAGCAGATTCACGGCCAGACGCCTCGCGAAGAGACGATGCCGCGTGTCAGGACCCTTCAGAGCGAAGTGTTCTTCATGTACGCGCCAGGCAGCGACTGGATGGCCATCCGCGATGTGGTGGCGCAGAATGGCAAGTCCATCAAGGACCGCCCCGACCTGCGGGAAGCCCTGCGCACGCTGCCGCCGGGGGAGGTGGCCAGGACCTTCAAAGCCTACAACTCGCGTTTCAACCTTGGCCGGATTACCCGAAACTTCAACGAGCCGACGCTGAGCCTGCTGCTGCTCACCGATCGCTATCGTCCACACGTGACCTTCGAACGCAGGCGCGTGCAGAAGAATGCCGGCGGTGTCTGGGTGACCATTACCGCGAAGGAGGCCCGTGTGCCCGACACCCTCATCCAGGATCTGTCGAGAACGCCCGTGCCATCAGTGTGCGACTTCGTCGTGCATGCGGCCACCGGTCGCATCCGGCAGGCCGTCCTGAGGACCACACTCGGTGCGGTCACCGCCGAACTGACCACCGAGTACGCACCAGACGTCCGGCTCGGCATGTGGGTGCCGACGCGATTCGTGGAGCACTATCTTGAGGGCGGCCGGGTGCAGATTGGGTCCGATCCGCGCACACGGATTCAGACGCAGTTCGAGGAGATCCGGAGTGTGGCCGAGTACCGCAACTACCGGCGGTTCGAGGTCAAGGTCACGATCAAGTAGCGCAGGCTACTTCCAGCCTTCGCGCACGGCCTGCATCGGTGGCAGCGCCACGGCGGCGTATCCCTTGCGCGAGCGGACATTGACACCCGACACGTTGGCCTTCACTTCGATCTTGCGGAACTTGCCGTCCAGGACGGCGTTGACCGGGCGATAGCCAATCACGTAGTAGGTGCTGGTGTCACGCACCACGATGTTGAAGGCGCGACCGATGTAGTCGATGTTCTGGATGCGGAGCCCACCGGTGGCCGACGTCAGCAGGAACGGCGCCACCTCGCCGCTGTCGAACGCCGTGGAGCGACCGGCCTCCGTGCGAAGCACGTCCGACGTCGCGCTGGGTGCGCCAATCAGGCCCCGGCCGTCGATGGAGTAGATCGTGGTGCCTCCGCGCGCGGCGTCCGCGCCGATGGCCAGCAGGTCGTCGCGCGACTCTTCGACAAAGAACCCCTCGGAGAGGAAAATCAGCGTTTTCCGGCCTGGGATGCGGCTGAGCCGACTGACCACATAGCGCAAATTCTGCAGCGTCGTGTACGTCAGGATCCGCGCCTGGCGCACGTACAGACGCGACTTCTGCTGGATGAGGTTTTCCACCTGGTTCAGGCCGCCGTTGAGTGCGCACGACTGCGGATCCTCCTGGCACACCGCCGCGCCCACGCGGCGCGCGACTTCTGTGGAGCCTTCCGAAATACGCATCGCGTCGATTTCACTCGGAACCCTGGGGAACTCGCGGAAGGTCGCGAGAAGCGACTGCCGGTTCTCGAAGCCCACCGTCACGCTGTTCACGCCGGCGAGCAATTCGGCCGGGCTCGTCGTGAGCCGCCCGTTGTGCATCTGACCGTTCTGGAAGATGCCGCCAAAATCGCCCGGGCCGATGTTCTCCTTGATGAACGTGGCCACACCGGCCTTGCTGCGCATGAGCGAGTCGTGCGCCAGATGGCCTTCATCAAACATCACCACGAAAATGCGACGCGCACGGTCCTCAGGCGCCACATCCTGGTCTCCAGTCACCGGAATCAGTTGCCCACCCCGTTCGTGCGACACCATGTAGAACTGTTCGATCTTCTGCGCCTTGCCGTCTTCAAAGAGCTGCAGGTCGCCGGCCGTCAACCCGCCCACGAAGTCGCCCTTCTTGTCGTGAATGACCACGTCCACTTCAACCAATGATGTCGTCGTGCGGAAGGTGGCCTGGGGGGACTGGACTGGCGGAACTGGCGGAACTGACTGAACTGGCGGAAATGGCCGAGCGGGAAGAGTGGCCACCCCGGGTGCCCACAGGGTCAGTACGCCGAGAAGGACACCAAGGACGCTACGGTAATTGCGCATGCGGATGCTCCGGAGGCGATCGAAGTTGAGACCGTGATTCTACACCCGTGCGGATGCTCTTCTGCCTGAGTGGGGGTAGGATGTTCGCATGCGCAATGTCTGGCTGGCTCTGACTTTCGCGGCCGCGCTGATTCCACAAGCCCAGCAGTTGCCGACCTTCCGGAGCGCGGTCACGCTCGTGACTGTGGATGTGTCCGTTCTCGACCGGGACGGAAAACCCGTGCCCGGCCTCACGGCCGGCGATTTCGAAGTGAAACTCAACGGCAAAGTCCGCCCCGTCAAGGTGCTGAGCTTCGTGCAGGCGGCCGGAGAACTCGCGCCGACGGCGGCAGCTGTCGTGCCCACATTGGCGCACGCGCCGGAGGGCGTTCGCCAGGGCCGTCAGACGGTCAACAACGACGGTGTTGTGGCGGCGGCAATCACGGCTGGTGAAGACCGCGTCTTTGTCCTCCTCATCGACGATCTGTCGTTTGCGCCCCTGCGCGGCAAGGCGCTGTTTCTGTCGGCGAAGAAGTTCATCGACGGTCTGCCGCCGATCGATCTCGTTGGGGTGGCCACGACCAGCGGGTCAGCATCGGTGAACCCAACGTCCGATCGGGCGCGGATCCACAAAGTGCTTCGACGGGCGGCGGGGGAAGCCAGCGAGCCAGGGTCGCTCACACCTCCGGGCGCCGACGTGTTTGACACCGCCGAATACGACGCCGACGGTTCAATCGGAATCTTTCAGGCGATCGATATTGACGACGGCAACATGGAGCAGTTGAAGGTGGCCATCTCGCGCGCGTGTTTCAACGGCGGACGCGCAGAGGTGGATAGCCAACCGCTTGAGGTCTTGATTGCGGCCAGCGAATGCGCGACGCAGGTCAACCGGCAGGCGCGCACCATCGCCTCACGTACGCGCCAGACGACCCGGCGCCAGGTCGGCTCGTACGTGGCGGTCATCGAGGCGATGAAGTCTGCCACCGGATTGAAACACCTGGTGTTGCTGTCCGATGGCCTGGCGGTGGGCCGCGACGCGAGCCAACTGACCCCGGTGGCGCGTGCGGCTGCCGCGGCCGGAGTTCAGGTCAGTGTGCTCATGGAAGAGCGGGACCTGAGCCTGACCGACGGCGGCCGTCGGCAGGTCAGAGGGCCCACCGGTTCGAGTGAGGCCAATCCTGCGCCGCCACAGGCCGATACCGGCGCGCCTCAGCGACGGATCGAAGATAACAAGATGTTTCTCTCCGGCGGCCAGCTTGCCGCCGAAATGGCGGGAGGGCAGTTCTACCGGATCATCGGTCAGCCCGATACGTTTTTTGCCCGCGTCCGAAACGCGAGTGCCGCCGTCTATCGCCTGGGCATCGAGCCGCCGCCTGATGTTGATCCTTCGCGCATCACGAGCGTCGAAGCCAAAGTGGGTCGCAAAGGTCTCACCGTGCTCGCCAATCGCCACGGCGTGGCGCCACCGGTGTCGCCGTTCGACACCGCCGAGCCCACGGTGGACGACACACTCAGGGCCGCCATCGGCCAGGGCCAGTCGCATGGCGCCGTGCCCCTCAGGGTCGCCACGGCCCTCCGCCGCTCGTCGTCTTCCTCGTCGCTTGACCTCAGCGTGAATGCAGAAATGCCTGGCACTGTGAGGGGCCCGCTGGTGGCGATGTTCGGGTTGGTGAAGGAGGGTGCCGCACTCGGTGCGATTACGACAGGCCGACGCGAGATTGCGGTGCCTGTGGGCGGCGGGCCGTTCAGCCTGTCCGTGTCGCTACCGGCCGAACCCGGGTCGTACCTCTTGCGACTGGCCGTGGCCGATGCCACAGGTGCGCTCGGTGCGCTGGAAGTGCCGATCGACGCCGAGCTCAGTGCCATGGGACCCTTTGCCGCGAGCGATTTGATCATCGCGTGGGTAGACGGGAAGGGGCAGCCGCACGGCATGGCGCTTGAAGACCTGCCACCGGGGGCCACGAGCCTCCAGGCGATGTTGGAACTCTACGCGCCCGCAGGTGGTGCCCCAGGCGTCCTCGACGCGCTGAAAAACGACGTCCAGGTGCAGTTGATCCTGACGCGTGCCGGAGAAACCGACCCTGTTGATGAGCGCGAAGTGGTTCCACAATTTTCGCCCGGGGTCCTGCGGATGGTCGTGGAGTATCCGATCGACGACTTCACGCCTGGCGTCTATCGCCTGCGCGCCAACGTGCGGGTCGGTGGCCAGCCCGCCGGCGCGGCGATCGCGACCGTGAGGAAGAAGTGACTGACACGAGGCGTGAAGGTCTGAAAGAGCGAGGTTCCTTCAGACCCTTCATGCCTCGTGTGAAATCTATCGTGGGTGAAGTTTCGCGCGAACGGCGGTCGCCAGCGCATGGCCAAATGCGATCGCGAGGGCACCGTCGGCATGTTGCCGCGCCTCAGTGACGCGCCCGAGCACGAGTTCGCAGTAGGCCAGATGCGCAAGCGCATCGGCGTCTCGCGGATCGAGCCTGACGCTTGCCGTAAACTCACGCGCAGCGTCATCGATGCGGTTGAGCACCAGCAGATTGAGACCATATTGCAGGTGCGCCGCCGCCGAGTCCGGCGCGAGCGCCGCACCGCGCCGGAAAAACGGCTCCGCCACATCCGGTGCCTGCACGGCTGCCGCCAGACGGCCGACCTGCAACCACACCTCCGCATCGTCTCCGGGGGCCGGGGTGATCCTCCCGATCGCTGCAGCGGCACCGCGAAGGTCGCCCGTGGCCTGAAGCGCGACAGCCAGGTCATATCCAGCGACGCGAGCCTTGGTGCCGGCGTCCATACCGCGCTGCAGGTGGGACAACGCCTCGGCGGCGCGACCCGCCTTGAGCAATGCCTGGCCGAGCGTGTATTCGGTGTCGGCCTCGCCGGGGTTCAGGCGTTGTGCGTCGGCCAGGTACGTGAGGGCCTGGTCGGTCTTGCCCCCGAGCATGTACTGAATGCCGGCGCCATAGTGTGCCGCTCCTGGTCGGGGCGCGCTCGGCGCGAGCGTGCGCACCCAGTCGCCGGCTTCGGCGTCGCGGCCCAGGATGATCAGGCGCTGGGCCATGCGCAGACCTTCATTCCAGCGGTCGTCACCCACCGAGGGTGTTGAGTTTGCCGCGCCGAGGCCGACGACCAGCGCGAGGAGGGGAAGGGCGAGGGCCCGCCACTGTCGGCGCGCCACATACGTCGCGAAGGCGTCCAGAGCGATACCGGATCCGATACACAGCGGCACCAGCAGCGGCAATCGATACCGCTCGGCAAGAAAGAACAGCGCCACAGACACCGCGTAGATCGGGACGAACGAGGCCCACACCATTGCTGAACGATCCTCGGCGCGGCGAAGCAGGATGACGAGCCCCACCACACCGAGTGGAATCAGCAGCCAGGGGCCGATCGCGTAGAACCGGAGCGCGGTCTTTGCGTCGTACGCAAAGAACGGATACGAGTAGGGCAGCGCCACGTGCTGCGCATGAAACACAAAGCCCAGCTTCTTCACGAACAGCACCGCCGCCTGGCCCGGATGCCCGCTGATCCACGTCCACGCGAGGCCAAAGAAATAGTCCGAGGTTTCCGTGTCAGACAACGGCCGGCCCAGAGCCAATTCGGCTACGCGGCGGGCATCGCGAGACTGGCCACGAATGTCGGGCGAGATACCCGGCACTTCAGCGTAGAAGCCGGTGGCGGTCGCCGAGTTGCCGATGTAGAAGTTCAGGCCTCCATGCGACGAGACCGGTGACCATTCGCCGGCCACCACGCCGTTGCGCACGGCAACGGGCGCCATGCCGACGAGCAGGCCTGCCGCGAGCAGCACGGCCGGACGCACGCGCCTGGTGACCAGGAGCACGGCCACAAGGCCTGCGGCCGCCATGGCCATGTTCGGCCGGTTGAGCGCCGCCAGGCCCAGCACCACACCCGCCACCCCATACCACCGTGTGCCTCGGCCCTTGAGTGCCCATGTCAGGGCGAGGAGTGCGGCCGTGGTGAGCGCGACGTCGATCGACGCCTGCAGGATCAGGACCTCATAAAACGTCATTAGCCCCGTGACCGCCGCCAGACCCGCGGCGAACCAGGCCGCGCGGCTCGAGCTCCACTCCCGCGCCATCGTCCAGATGCCGCCCACAGCGAGGGCGCCCACCAGCACTTGCAGCACTCGAACAGTCGTGAATGAGTCGGTGAGTGCCAGGCCAGCGGCCAGCACGTAGATGTAGAGCGGAGAGACGTAGTAGAGGCCAGGCCCCAGTGCCAGATCGCCAGCCACCACCTGGCGCGCGAGATCGGCGTACGCCGTGGTATCGAGGCCGATGTCAGGTTGCACCAGCGGGTGGTCGGCCAACTGCCACACCACGATCAGCTTCAGGAACGCGGCAACTGCCACGACGATCCCGATGGGCCACCAGGGGCGCTTCATCGTCTCAGCAGTTGCCGAATCACTTCCACGTCGCGGGCCAGTTGCGGTGGGGCGGTCCGCACGTACTGTTCGCCGTAGGTGCGCGCCTCACCAATCCGCCCCGCGTCGGCGAGCAACACGATCAGGTTGTACAGGGCATCGAACTCGTTCGGGTCCAACTGCACCGCGCGTTTCCAGGTATCTATGGCGTCAGCCTTCCGGTTGGTCTGCGCAAGGATCACTCCCAGAGTGGTGAAGCCCTTCGCCAGCGATGGGTCGAGATCGAGGGCCCGCCGCGCGAACTGCTCCGCTTCGCGCAGCTTCGCGCCACGGTCACCTTCCGGTCGTGCCGCATCTTCCAGGAGCGTCGAGGCGATGTTCTGATTCGCCAGGCCGCTCGTGGGGTCGAGCACAAGGATCTTCTGGAAGACGCTGATGGCGTCCCGAGCCCGCCCCGCTCTGCTGTACGCGAGGCCCAGGGCATTGAGTCCCTCGACGTCGGTGTCCGGCAACGACTCGAGGAGCGCAATCGCCTTGGGGAGGTTGGTGCCACTCTCGGCGAGGTAGATGCCCAGTCGGATACGCAGGTCGCGGTCTGGCGCGCCAGCCGCCAGTCCCGACTCGAGCGTGGCGATGGCCGCTGGCCATTGGCCGGATTCCCACTCCGTGTAGGCCAGTGAGATGTAGGCATCGGCCGTGTCGGGCCGGCGAGCGATGACGCTACGCAGCATCTGCACCCCTTCGGCGGTCCGGTTTTCCCGAAACAACTCCGACGCCCGATGCAGGTCGCGATCGATAGTGACCAGGTTCTTCAGATCGTCGGCCTCGGTGAAGACGTGGCGCTCAGGTGCGCTGCCTGAGATGTAGCTCAGCGACCGCAACGCCTCACGCTCCGAGGCGGACATCTGTCCCGGTCGGTGCGGCGCAGCAGTGCTGTACGTGCCCAGCAGATGCGTCAGCACTTGAAGGCGATCGGGTTGGCGGGTCGCGAGATTGCTCGCCTCGCCCGGGTCTGCAGTCAGATCGTAGATTTCGGGGATGGGTTGGTCGATGTATTTGGTGCGGGCCTGCAGCACACCGCGCAACGGCGCCCATCCGCGCACGAGGTTGAAGGTCATCGATTCGAAGTAGCTGGGCCTGTCGGGGCCGTCGCCATCGGCGATGACCGGTCGCAACGAGGTGCCCAGCCACTTCGGATCCACAGGAGCGCCTACCGCGTCGAGCACGGTCGGCGCGATGTCGATGTGGCGGGCCGGTGTGTCGATGGTCTTGCCGTGGGTCGTGCCTGTGGCCCCGGCGGGCTGGATGGTGGCCACAATCAGCGGCACGCGCAGTGTGCCTTCGTATGCAAACATGCCGTGGGTCTCTTCGCCGTGTTCGCCCAGGCTTTCGCCATGATCGGCGGTCACAATCACGGTGGTCGGCCGCGGCAGGGTGGCCAGATGGGTGAACAGCGGCTCAAGCGCGTGGTCCACCCACGACACTTCGTCATCGTAGGGGCGGGGCGATTTGCCCGCGAACTCGGCGGGTGCCTTGTAGGGTGAGTGTGGGTCAAAGACGTGCACCCAGCCGAAGAACTTTCCGGGTGTGCGGCGAATCCAGTCCACAGCGCGCGTCACCACTTCATCGGCGCGTCGTTCGGGCAACGTGAAGGTCACGTCGCTTTTCATCTCGCTGATCTGATCGTCGTAGACGTCAAACCCGGGCGACAGGCCGAAGCGCTTTGTGAGTGGGAACCCGCCCACGAAGGCGCCAGTGGCAAACCCGAGCGGCTTCAGCCGCGTGGCGAGCGTGGCCGTGCCGTCTTTCACGCGAAAGCCGGCGTTGTCGCGCATGCCGTGTTCATACGGCAGCTGCCCCGTAAGGATCGACGTATGCGAGGGGAGCGTGACCACCGCGTGCGCGTGGGCGAACGTGAAGCGCGCGCCCTGCGACGCGAGGGCGTCAAGGGTGGGGGTGGCGGCCTGGCCACCGTACGACCCCAGCGCGTCGGCGCGCAGGGTGTCGATGGTGATGAGCAGGATGTTTTGATCGGCCTGCTGGCTGAGTACGTAACCAGGCGTCCGGCTCAGCATCCACGCCGTGCCGGCGGCCACAACGAGGACCGCCAGGCCCACGGACAACCCGCGACGAGTCATGAGCCCGACAATCCCGCTACTGCGGCGGGATCAGGCTGGCGTGCAGCTTCAGACCGTCACGCCCCTTGACGCCGACGAGCACGCGCTGTGGCGTGGCTCCCACGGGTCGTTTATAGGTCACTTCGTACTGATTGAGGAGGTTGTCGGCAAAGGTCTTCATGATGAGTTCCAGCGCCGACTGCGACTGAATGAACTCGCGGCGGCCGCCGTGGTCGCCGGTCAGTTTCTCGAGCACCAGTCCGCGCGCCTGGTTCTTGTTGGTGCCCACCTGGAGCGACACTGCCCAGAGCGTCGTGTGTGCCTTCACCAGCCCTTCGTGCAACTGACGGATGTTCTGGCGGCTCTGCTCGTCACCGGGCTCAATGTTGAGGGCGACGATGGCGCGCCGCGGGGTTGTCGTCTTGGCCAGTTCCTTGCTTGCTTCGATAATCGCTTCGAGCAGGACTGAAGCCGCGCCCGGTTTCGGGAAGAGCCGGGTCACTCCCTTTTCCAGTTCGGCGATGTCCGACGTCATCTTGGTGACGGGCACCGCCGCCTGGCCGAACTCCATCAGCATCATCTGCGACGCCGGGTTCGCCGTGGAGATGTCCCTCATGAACGTGCCAAGCGAGACGCGGATGTCGCGAATGAGTTCGGCCGCACCCGTCTGACTGGTCTGGCTCGACATCATGCCGGTTCCGCCCGCCTGCTTGGTCGTGTCAGCGAGCAGGACGATCGCGAGAGGCTGAGTCGACAACTTCACGTTGGTCACTTCCCGCTCATCCCTGTCCTCGAGGATGGCGAGGTCCCGGGTGGTGAGATCCCTGACGGACTTGCCGTCCTTGTCAACGACTGAAAGGAAAATCGTCTTTTCGTCTTGTTCCGTCGCCGTCAACCCAGGCGTCGTGAACATGCCGAATGTGACCGCAAGGCCGAGCAGGCCGGCCAGAGGCACAAGGGCCCGGCGGCGAAGTGAGTAAGTGGTCATGATGAGTCTGAAGCCTCCAGAGAAAGATTAGCACTACCCGAGCGCCAGAACGTCCACGGAAGGGTAGCGCGTGCGGACCTTCCGGTCGAGCGTCACGAGCGTGGCCGGCGCGGCCTGAGCAAATGCGGCCAGATAGTCGTCGGTCCAGAGCAAGTGGCTCTTGTCGTTGCGCTTCGAGAGCGTGATCCACACCGGAGCCAGGCCGCGTGGTTCGCCAAGGAACCTCACGCGGGGGTCGTCCTGGAGCGCCAACAGCAGGTCCCATCCCTGCTTTCGCGTGCGGACATCCGACCCGGTCACCGCCGGGTTGCTGACCAGACGCAGGAAGGCCATCTCGGTCACCCGGCAAAACGCCAACTCATCGCCTTGCGCGTCCACCCAGGCCTTGGCCACGGGGTGATGCACGTGACGCCCCCAGGCCGCTGCCAGCCACACATTCACATCCAGGAGTTTCATCGCCGGGTTCGCGCGCGGCCTGGGGACTGCCGAGCCGGCACGCCGAGCCCTTCCACGTCTGCGTCAGTCAGCGCCTGCTCCAGGTCCGCGTTCGTCAACGTGACCGCCGTCCCCGTGCTCGCGCCAAACAGCGGCAAACGTGCCCGAGTGCGGCCTGCCGCTGTCTGGGGCAGCGCCAATTCTGACGCCAGCGCGCGGGTGAGCAACGCCTTCAGCGACTCCCCGCGTTCAGCGGACCGGGCCTTCGCGTGCCGCATCAGTGCCGGGTCGAACATGATGGTGGTGCGCATAAAAGCATATTTACATACATCCACACCATCGGCAAGGCCGGAAAAGGGGTGCCGCCCGCCCCGTATAATTGCCGCCATGACGCGTGAACGGATGCTCCACTGGATGACCGCCTGTGCCCTGATGCTGTGTGCGGCCACGGCGCCGTCCGCGCAGGTGGGGAGACCCGCCGCTGCCGCCACCGGAGTGGACACCACGCGCCTGGCAAAAATCGACGAGGTCGTGGCCAACGCCATCGCGGAAAAGAAGCTGCCGGGCGCGGTGGTGCTGGTCGGCCGTGGCGACACCGTGGTGTTCCGGAAGGCGTACGGCAATCGCGCGTTGGCACCGGCGTCTGAGCCGATGACCGTGGACACGATGTTCGACATGGCCTCGCTCACCAAGGTCGTCGCCACCACGAGCGCCGTGATGATGCTGGTCGAAGACGGCAGGATCCGCCTGAGCGATCCGGTGGCGCAGTTCATCCCCGACTTCGCGAGATACGGCAAAGACCGCGTCACCGTCCGTCACCTGCTCACGCACATGTCGGGCCTTCGTCCCGACGTGGACCTGGCCGACCCCTGGGTGGGCTACGAGGCCGCGATCAACCTGGCCAACGAAGAAGTGCTTGGCGCCGCGCCCGGCCGGCAATTCGTCTACAGCGACATCGGCTTCTTCCTGCTGGCTGACATCGTGGCCAGGGTCAGCGGCCAGCCGTTCGAACAGTTTGTGGCCGCGCGTCTGTTTCGACCCCTCGGCATGACCGACACGATGTTCACGCCACCCACTGCGTTGCGCAACCGCATCGCGCCAACGGAGGTGTGCACGCCGTATGGATGGCCCTGCGCGGGACCCGGCGCCGAGATGCTCCGCGGCATCGTGCATGACCCCACCGCGCGGCGCATGGGCGGCGTGGCCGGGCACGCGGGCCTGTTCAGCACCGCCGACGACACGGCCCGCTTCGCCCGCATGCTGCTGCGCGGCGGCGAACTTGATGGCGCGCGCGTACTCTCGCCGCTGGCTGTGGCGCGCATGACCAGTCCATCCACGCCCGACGGGTTGCCAAGCATCCGGGGACTGGGATGGGACATGGATTCGTCCTACTCCTCCAACCGCGGCGAACTGTTGCCCATCGGTTCATTCGGCCACACGGGCTTTACCGGTACGTCCCTCTGGGTGGACCCGGCGACGCAGGTGTTCGTCGTCTTCATGTCCAACCGCGTGCACCCCGACGGCAAAGGCGACGTCACCCCTCTACGCGCGCGTGTGGCAACGATCGCGGCTTCGTCGTTTACCGCACTGCCCGCCACTGGTCTGGCCGGTACTCGTCGCACCTTCGATTCGCAGACGCCGGCGGTGCCCGCACCCGCGTACGCGCCAGTGCAGAACGGCATCGATGTACTTCGTGCCGGTGGGTTCGCCCCGCTCAAGGGCCTGCGTGTGGGCCTGCTCACCAATCACACCGGCCGCGCACGTGACGGTGCCGCCACCATCGATGTGCTCGCCAGTGCTCCAGGTGTGACACTGGTCGCTCTCTTCAGCCCCGAACATGGCATTCGCGGTCTTGTGGACGCCGCCGTGCCGTCCACCCACGACGCCAAGACCGACCTGCCCATTCATTCGCTCTACGGCGACACGCGGCGTCCCACCGCCGCCATGCTCGCCGGCCTCGACGCCATCGTGATCGACCTGCAGGACGTCGGCGCCCGCTTCTACACCTACATGACGACGATGGCGTATGTGATGGAGGAGGCGGCGTTGCGAAAGATCAAGGTGGTTGTGCTGGACCGGCCGAACCCGATTGGTGGCGTGCAGATCGAAGGCCCCGTGCTCGATCCCGACGCGGTGAGCTTCATCGGCTACCTGCCGGCCATGCCCACGCGACACGGCATGACGATCGGTGAACTCGCGCGCCTCTTCAATGCCGAAAAGAAGATCGGCGCAGACCTGACCGTGGTCGCCATGCGCAACTGGCGTCGCGATGCCTGGTTCGACGAAACGGGCCTGATGTGGACTGGTCCGTCGCCGAACATGCGCAACCTCTACGCCGCCACGCTCTACACGGGGCTCGCCTCATTCGAGAGCGCGAACCTCTCCGTGGGTCGCGGTACCGATACGCCGTTTGAACACATCGGCGCACCGTGGATCGATGGGGTTCGGCTTGCCGAAGCGCTGAACGCGCGGGCCATTCCCGGCGTGCGCTTTTATCCCGAACAGTTCACGCCCTCGTCCAGCAAGTTTGCCAACGAGGCCTGCCAGGGTGTGTTCATTGTCGTCACCGACAGGAATGCCGTACGACCGGTGCGTGTCGGCGTCGAAATCGCATCTGCACTGCTGCGGTTGTTCCCGGGCGTGTTCGAGGTGGATTCGTCGCTGCGGCTGTTTGGATCCGCCGCAGGCCTCACGCGCCTCAAGAGCGGCGACGACCCGGCCGCCATTGCGGCGGCGTGGAGTGGCGGCGAGGCCCGCTGGCGACTGCTGCGGGCGAAGTATCTGCTGTACTGATCGGGGTCCGGGAGTCCAGGAGTCGGTGGTGCCTGCGCCATTCGGCGCAGGAACGTCGTTTGACCCCGGGACCCCAGGACCCCTTTCAAAATCGTCTGAATATCCCGATCGTCACCGACACCTGCCTGTTGGTGCCCGAGCCTTCGAACAGCGTGACGTTCAGGTTCGGCCCGCTGAGCGAGGACCGTACGTTGGGTTGCGTGCTGAACTGAATCCCCGGGCTCGTGACCGACGGCAACACTCCCGTGGTCGTCGCGGTGGCCACGGCGGGCGCCGCAGTCAGCCTCGTGACGTCCTTCGTCGAGTTTACCAGGAGTCGCGCGTCCACCCGTATTCCTGTGCGCGCTGACAGATCGTATGTCAGGCCGCCGCCCACAAGGCCCATCGCATTGTTCTTCGGCTGAGTGACGCTCACCACGACACGGTCGGTCTCGTCCATCAGGAACGCGCCAAAAAGCCTGAACGTGTATCGGCCGTTAAGGATCGCCTCGGGGCCCTTGCCGCTGTTCAGCATGACGCCGCCTCCCGCTGTCACATACGCCTCCAACTTGCTGCCGCTGAGGACCGTCCACCTCACAGCGCCTGCCACTCGATTCTGGCTATTCGCACGGTCGGATGTCGTGAGCTGCGAAGTGACCACGAGGTTGGTCACCGGCGCCGTGGAGAGCAATGCCTGGAACGCTTCCTCGAAGCTGGCGCTGCTGGCCTTCAAGGCATCCTGCAGGGCGCCGGCCAGTGCCAGTTTCGCCAGGCTGTGCTCCACACTCAGTTCGACGCTGAGCTTCGAGGTCACCGCCCTTCCCACGCGCAGGCCAAACGCACCGCCGCTCTTGCGGCTGCCGCCACTGCGGCCGAACGCGGCATCCATCGGGATGATCTCGGGGAATGGCGTACCGGTAATGGCCGCGAACCGTGCCTGCACCTGATTCAGCAGTCCGGCTCCATCGCCGAAATACCACGACGATACGGCGCGGCTGGGCTGCCCGGACTCCGTCGTGAACGGCGTGCTTGCCGCGAACGCCGGCACCGGCCCGACGCTCGAGGATGACGATGAGGAGGACGCGCCGCCGTAGAACTCGATGGTCCACTTGCCAGTTCGAGCGGCGTTCTGGGCCTGGGCGGCTGCCGGCCACAGCCCTGCAACGGCGATGGCGCTCAGCGTGGCGAAGACTCGCGTGGCGGACCGGCGAACGGATCGGGGCGAAGTCAGCATGCGTGTCTCCAGGAAAAAGCGCGTGGCCGGCAGTATAGTAACGGCGGGAGGCAGAACATGGGCAGATCTTTCTCGCTGGTTCGCGCAGGTGTACTGGTCGGGGCCGGCCTGATCGTCGCTCTGAGCCCCTCGTGGTTGGGGCCGGTCCGGGCGTCGTCCAGTCCGTTATCGACCGATGCACTCCTGCCCCCTGCCGCCCTGGACCAGGTCCTCGCGACGCGCGACCCGGGCGTGCGGCGCGCGCGCGCGGTCGCGCTTGACGTGAACACGTTTCCCAATCCCCGCACCCGGCCGCAGCTGGTGCGCGAGCCGGCGCTCTCGCTCGACCTCTTTCCGGACGTCTACATTGTCGCGGTGTTCGATCGCTTCGATCCCAACGCGTCTGGCGTCACGTGGGTGGGGCATGTGGACGGCGTGGCCGGAAGTGCTGTCACGCTGGTGTATGGCGGCGGGTTGCTGGCAGGAAGTGTGGTGATGCCTTCGGGCACGTTCAACATCCGGCCTGCGTCAGAAGAGACACGGGCTGCCAATCCTCAGCCCAGCGGCGAAGTGCATGTGATTTCGCAAGTGGATCAGGCTGCACTTCCACGCGAGGCCGAGCCGCTTGAACCCACCTACTCGCCCGAAGCGCTCGCCGCCGCGGCCGATCGCAGCCTCAACGATGCGGCCGACACGATTGATGTGATGGTGGTCTACACCTCATTGGCGCAGCAGCACGCGGGCGGCGCGGCTGGAATGGCCAACCTCATCAACATCGGCATCAGCGAGACCAATACGACGTATGCGAACAGCGACGTCAAGCATCGTGTGCGACTGGTGCACAGCGCACTGGTGGGGTACACGGAAGTTGGTTCGTTCAGCGCGAACCTCACGAGCCTGCGCCAGGGGTTGGGGCCGCTCAGCGGCGTGCCCGCGCTCCGCAACCAGTTCGGCGCGGATCTGGTGATGATGCTGGTCCATCCGACTGGCGGCGACGCGTGCGGTATTGCCTACGTGATGTCCACAGTCAGCGCCGCGTTCGACCCGTTCGGCTACAGCGTCACCGATACCGTCTGTGTCACGCCGGGCCTGACCGTCGCCCACGAGTGGGGGCACAACATGGGGGCGCAGCACGACTGGTACGTGAGCACGTCCCTCTTCCCCTACACCTACGCCCACGGCTATAACAACACTCGGGTAGGCCAGCGGTGGCGCACGGTCATGTCGTACAACGACGCCTGCGCCGTGCAGGGCTTCAACTGCACGCGGCTGCTGGCCTGGGCCAACCCTGACAATCGCCTCAACCCGTTCTGTACCGGGGGAAGTTTCGCCTGCCGCGGCAACCTCTGGTTCCTGCCTGGAGAGGCGATGGGGGTTCCAGGCGGCACGCGCTCTGACTGCGTCGCCGGCGTCCTGACGACCAACCCCTGTGACGCGGATGACCATCGCGCGCTCAACAACACCGCGTTGACGGTGGCCAACCTCAGGCAGCGGGTTGTGGCCAGTACAACATCAGATAGACGATAACGCCCGTCACCGACACAAACAGCCAGATGGGCAGCGTCCACCGCGCGATCGCGCGATGACGCGCGTCGTCGCGCTTCAGGCCTCGACGCAGGGTGAGCAACGCGAGCGGCACCACGGCCGCCGCGAGAATGACGTGCGGAACCAGGATGGCAAAGTAGATCGTGCGAAGCACCCCGGTGCCCGGAAACGGCTTCGAGCCCACCTGCAGGTGATAGATCACATAG
Source organism: uncultured Solibacteraceae bacterium (assembly GCA_964489685.1). Lineage (GTDB taxonomy): Bacteria > Acidobacteriota > Vicinamibacteria > Vicinamibacterales > SCN-69-37 > SYFT01. The sequence continues at coordinate 18,512 of CAZAZR010000010.1, forward strand.
GAAATCAGGAACAACACCGACGTCGCAAACGCCGCCAGCATGGTCGTGCGATGCTGCGCAATGCGCCTGGCCCTGATGTGGAAGTACGCGATCACCAGCAGGATCGTGCAGAGCGCGTTCAGCGACGCATTCAACGTAGGGAGATCACTCACCGAGATCATTTCTTCAGTGCCTAATTTCCTAGCTTCGCGAGCGCCATAAGGATCCACAGCAGCGGCAGGTAGATGATCGACGCGTAGAAGACCACGCGTGCGTTGGCCTTGGTGCGCGACCACGCGAAGCGCACTGTCAGGGCAAACTGCATCAGGCCGAGGATGAGTACGCCGATGCCGTACGTCTGATCGGCCAGATTCACCACGGTGGGCATCACGCTGACCGGCACCAGCGTGGCGGCCCAGAGCACTGATTGGCGGCCCGTCATGGCGCCCGTGTGATCGATGACCGGCAACATCGGCAGTCCTGCGCGGCCGTAGTCTTCACGGTAGATCCAGGCGATCGCCAGGAAGTGCGGCAACTGCCAGATGAACATGATGAAGAACAGCGACCAGCCGGCCAGCTCATCGATCGACCCGCGTGCCGCAGCCCAGCCAATCATTGGCGGCAGCGCGCCAGGCACGGCACCCACCACTGTCGAAAACGATGTGTAGCGTTTGAGCGGCGTGTAACAGAGGACGTAGCTGAACAGTGTGGCCAGCGCCACCCACATCGCCAGCAGGCTCACCGCCGCGCCCAGAATGCCCAACCCGGCGGCCGACAGGACCGCGGCCACGACGCGGCCTTCCTGCGGCGACATGCGTAGACCCGCCACGGGCCGGTTCTTCGTGCGGTCCATGAGGGCATCGGTATCGCGCTCGGAGACCTGATTAAACGCCGCCGCGCCGCCGGCGACGAGCGCCGTGCCGGCGCACGTCACCCCCAGGCGCAGCAGGTCCACGTCCCCGTCCGTGGCCATGTAGTAGCCGCCTGCGGTGGTTGCGACGACCAGGGTGTTCACTCGAATTTTGGCGAGCGTGATCCAATCGGCCACGCGCGAGGGAGTGGATGGCATGTCAGGAGGCGCTGAAGGTCAGGGTCACGGCCTGCTGGCCACTTGCGGCAATCGTCACCTGCTGCGTGCGTGTGCCGAAGGCCTCGTGCCATGCCTCAATCGTGTAGGTGCCGGGCGGCACGCCTTTGAGTTCGAATGCGCCGGTGGCGTCGGTCACCGCGAAATACGGGTGGCTCATCACGCCCACATGCGCCGCCATCCACCCGTGGAAGTCACACTTGAACCGCACCATGACTTCGGGCACGGTAAAGACCTTCGTGGTGCGCATTCCGGCGCGCGGCTGGCTTTCGTTGAACTCCTGGTTCTGCATCGGCAGCGCGTGCACGTTGTGCACGGTGGTATCGCTGTTCAGAATTTCAATGGGCTGGCCCACACGCACACCGAACACACGTGGCAGATAGACACAGCCCTTCTGGTCCATCGTCACCGCCTCGGCCGGCGTGTCGAAAGTGTATTCGTCGAACGTCGCCCTGACGTGGACAAAGACGTTCTTGAGTCCGCCATCCGCGCCCACCAGCACGGCGTCGCTTTGGGGGTTCGGGCCGGCGCGCGCCACACAGGCGGCGTCTTTACCCATCCGGAGCAGTTCGGGCTTCGGGGCCTGACCGGTGTACGTGATACGCCCAATGACAGACCCAGCCGTGGCGGTGTCCACGCGCTTGCCGCCCGCGCCAGGTGGCGGGGCGGACGGCGTGGGCGCGGGCGAGCAGGCGGTCAGCGTCAGGAGTAGGGCAGCGGCAGAAAAACGGGTGAAAGTCATGGCGGCAATTGAACCTGTCGATTATCGCTGACTTGACCGCCTTCTTGCCACGATGCTACTTTCAGTGTTCGTGTCAGGGCCGGGGGCCGGCCCCATCCGCATGGCGGTATCGTCTAGGGGTTAGGACATGTGGTTCTCAACCACAGAACCGGGGTTCGAATCCCCGTACCGCTACCAGCCTTCGCTCATCGCTCGCAGCGATTGATTGGCGAAGGCGGACGGCTCCTTTCGGTCTACTCTTCACAGGTCGATGAGAAAACTCGCGATCGGTCTCGCCATCGGCGGCGCGGCGTGGGCGCTGGCCTGCGGCCTCGGCCTGTTCCGGGTTTTCACGGACCAGGAACTCTCCACCTACGACCGCCGGCTCGTGGCCACGCATGGCACCAGTCTGGCCCGTGGTGGCGGGGCGCATCAGGACCTGGTTATCGTCGAGATCGACGAAACGTCGTTGCGCCTGCTGGAACCCACGTTTGGGCGATGGCCGTGGCCGCGCATCGTGCACTCGGCCGTGGTGGACTTCCTCGCCCGTGGGCAGGCCAGGGCGATCGTCTACGACGTGTTGTTCATGGACCGGGATTTGCGCGGCGCGTTTCCGCTCGGAGACAGTGGGGCGACCATGTCGGGCGCCGAGTCGGATGCCGCCCTGGTTGAGAGCGTCCGGCGCGCTGGAAACGTCGTACTCGCCGCCGAAGCCCTCTTCGAGGGCTCATCCGCTGCGGACGCGCCCGTGCCGGCGGCGGCGCCGCCGCTGCCGGGCGTGAACTACGAGCCCGGAGCCGGCTTCTATGTGCGGCCGCATCTCCGCCTGCCGTTTGCCGACCTGGCTGCGGCAAGCGCAGGCGTTGGGCACACCATGCTGGAACTTGATCCTGATGGCACGGCCCGGCGTGTGCTGCCGTTTATCGTGGCCCAGGGGCGGGCGGTGCCGTGGCTCGGGCTGGCGGCGTTCCTGGCCGCCGATCGCGTACCCGCCTCGGCCGTGTCGCTGGACCGTTCGGTCCTGCAGGTGGGCTCAGCGCGTGTGCCGCTGTTGGCGCAAGCCGCGCGCGCCACGACCGGTGAGGAGGTGCCGTCGCGACAGATGCTCCTGCGGCTGCATGGGCCTTACGCCGATTCGGAGGGCAAGCGCACGTACCCCACGTATTCGTTTGTGGACCTGCTGCGGTCAGAAGATCTGCTGCTCAATGGCGCCGCGTCGCTTGTGGACCTGGCCGAGTTCCGAAACAAGTTCGTGTTCATCGGCACCACGGCGGCCGGGCTGAAAGACACATACCCCTCCCCGTTTGGTGGCCCCGCCATGCCCGGCGTTCAGCTCCACGCCGCAACCGTGGATGACGTGATGTCACAGCGGTTCATGCGGAAGGCCGGCACGCGGCTGGACGTCCTGACCACTGGCGCCGCCAGCCTCGCGGCCGGGGTGGTGGCGGTCATGCTGCCCGTGGGGTGGGCGGTGGCCGTGGTCCTGGTTCTTGCCGCGTTGCTCGTGTGGGCGGCGACCGCGGCCATCGGGGCCGGCGTGTGGGTCGCGCTCGTGACGCCAGTCCTGGGGCTTGCGCTGGCGACGTTTGGCGGCACCGCCTGGCAGTATTTCGTTGAAGGTCGTGCGAAGCGCCAGATGAAACAACTGTTTGGCCGGTACGTGTCACCAGATGTGTTTGCCCACCTGGTGGCGGACCCGTCGCTCGCGCGATTGGGTGGTCAACGCCGCGAAATGACCGTGCTCTTTTCAGATATCCGCGGGTTTACCACCGCGTCCGAGAAGGCGACACCAGAAGCCGTCGTCGCCCAGCTCAACGAGTACTTCTCTGCGATGGTCGCCGTCCTGTTTCGCCATCAAGGCACGCTGGACAAGTTCGTGGGCGACATGGTGATGGGCCTGTTCGGGGCCCCCGTCACCGACCCGCACCATGCGGACCATGCCGTGGCGGCTGCGCTTGAGATGGTCCAGGAACTCAACCGGCTGAATGTCGACTGGAAGGCCCGAGGCATGCCGACTGTGGATATTGGAATTGGCATCAACTCCGGGGACATGATTGCGGGTAACATCGGCTCCGACACGGTCATGAGTTATACAGTCATTGGGGACTCGGTCAACCTGGGGTCGCGCCTGGAGTCGGCGACCAAGGAACACGGCGTGCGCATCCTCATCAGCGAGGCCGTCAGGTCCAGGCTGACGACGGATGTCGCCACGCGCGAGATTGGCGCGATTACGGTGAAGGGCAAGGCCCAGGCGATCGTGGTTCACGAAGTATTGGGGGGGCGGTCATGAAACGGGTGTTGTTCATCAGTGTGTTGATGCTTGCGGTCGCGGCGCCGGCGGCGGCGCAACTCGGCAAACTCGGTCAGGCGGCCGGCAAGCTCAGCAAAGCCAAGAGCCTGGCCGACCAGATCAAGGACTTCGTCATCACCGAGCAGGAAGAAAAGGACATGGGCGTGGCCATCAGTGCCCGCCTGAGGCAGAAGTACGGCGTCGTGCAGAGCGCGCCGGTGCACAAATACGTCTCGCTGGTCGGCCGCGTTCTCGCGTCGTCGAGCTCCAGGCCGAACCTGACATGGACGTTCATCGTGCTCGACACCGACGGCGTCAACGCGTTCGCTGCGCCCGGCGGCTACGTGCACATTACGCGGGGCGCCTTGGCGCTCATCGCGGATGAGGCCGAACTGGCCGGCGTGCTCGGACACGAAATTACGCACATCAGTGCGAAGCACACGATCAACGCAATCAAGAAGTCGAAGGTGGCCGGCGGCGTCGTCGAGGCCGCGACTCGCAGCAACGTGCTGGAGTTCATGCTCGATCGCGCGTATGCGAACCTGCTCGAGAACAGCTACGACCGCGACGACGAGAACCAGTCCGATCAAGTCGGTATCAGGATTGCCAACAAGGTGGGGTACGCGCCGGCCGGTCTGGGTGCGTTCCTGACGCGCCTGTCGGCCCGGAACAAGGACTTGAAGGAACCGAGCGGCGTGTTTGCCTCACATCCCGAGACCACGGATCGCGTGAGCAAGCTGGCCAGACAGATCAAGTCCGAGAAATTAACGGCCACGGCCACGGTCGCCGCGCGCTACAAGGCGACGATTACCTACACGCCGGTAGCGGTTACCGTTGTCGCCGGCGCCGCCGGCGCGTCTTCACTCACGGGCAGCAGCGGGTCTGCCGCACCGACCACGGCGAAGCCGGCGCCCGCCGCGAGCACCACGACGCCGACGGCGAGCACGAGCAAGTTTGGACTCGGCGGAGTCACGTCGAAACTCGGGGCCGACAAGACAAACACCGGTACGGTGGCATCCGCCGGATCGCGAGGCGTCAACCCCGATCGCGACGCCAAGGGCGGCCCGAACCCGGGCCGCGTGACCGTCACGCTGACGCCGGCCGAGATCGCCGCCTTCCGCAAGGGCATCTCGGGCTGACGTGGACACCGCACGCCTGACAAGTCCGCACTTCATCGCCGGCGTGGCGCTGCTTGTCGCCACGCTGGCGCTCCTGTTTGCGGTGCGCAACCCCGCGCTCCGCCGCCGGCTCAGGCTCACCCTTGGGGTGTCGGCCGCTGCCGTCGCGGCTCATCTCGTGCTGGTCGGCACCGTGGTGCCGGAGGGGTATGCCGGCAATATTTTCAGCGTTGAAAAATTACTGCTGACCCTTGGGGCCATCCAGGTGGTCATCACGTTGTTGTTCCATTCGTGGTTCAGCGACCATGCCACGGAGCGCGCGCCTGGTATTGTGCAGGGCGCGCTGATTATCAGCGTGTTTCTCCTGGTCGTCACGCTGGCGTTTCCCGAGCAGTTGCTCGCCGCCTCAGCCGTGGGCGCGGTCGTGGTGGGCTTCGCCCTGCAGGACACGCTGGGCAACTTTTTCGCGGGGCTGGCGTTGCAGATTGACCGGCCGTTCAAGCCCGGCCACTGGATCGAGGTCGGCCCGTTCCAGGGGCGGGTCACCGACATTACGTGGCGTGCCACGAAGATTCAGACAAAGACCGGCAACCTCGTGATCGTTCCCAACAACATCGTGGGCAAGGAAGCCATCACGAACTATTCCGAGCCGGGAGCGCCGACGCGGCTCTGCGTGGAGGTCGGCACCGGCTACGAGATTCCACCGAACCTGGTGCGCGATGCGATTCTTGCCGCGATGTCAGGGTGTTCACGGGTGCTCAGTGCGCCGGCGCCCGACGTCGTGCTTGTGGAGTTTGGCGCATCGGCGTTGAACTTCAGAGCCAGATTCTGGGTGCAGGAGTTTGAACACGACGAGAAGGCTCGTGATCAGGTGCGCACCGCGATTTACTACGAGTTCCGGCGACGGAACATCGAAATTCCGTGGCCGATCCAGATCGAATACGGTCGCACTGAAGTGCCCAAGGACCTGGGGGCCGAACAGCAGAGGTTCACCGCGCAAATCGCGACCGTGCCCATCTTCGCGGCACTCGGCCCGGAGGTGCACAGCGCGCTGGCTGCGGCCGCACGTGAACAGTTGTTTGCGCGCGATGAAATAATCGTGAAGGAAGGCGAGCCCGGCGGGTCGATGTTCCTCGTAACCGATGGCACCGTGGTGATTTCCGTCGGACCCGATCGCCGCGAAGTGGCAGTGACCGAAAGCGGCGGCTATTTCGGCGAAATGTCACTGCTGACCGGAGACGCCCGTTCAGCCACGGTGACCGCGCGCCGCGACACCACGCTGCTCGAGATTTCGTCCGACGCCTTTGGCGCGCATGTGCGAAGTCAACCATCCGTCCTGGACGCACTCGCCGCAGCGGCAGCCGCGCGGCGTGCCGGGCTTGACGCCGTCAAGTCCGCGCCAGGCGCAACGCCGGCTGCCACCCATGCGTCGCTCCTGGCGCGAATGCGAAAGTTCTTCCGCCTGGCTTGATTACACGGTTCTTATCTCCCAAAAGGCCACCAGCCCGTGCCCTGGTTGCGGCTGTTGTAGCGGCGTCCGTCCTGATAGCCGTCTGCGTATCCACGACGGAATCCATCGCGATACCGATCGGTGTACAGATCCCTGGGACCATAGCGGCGGTCGTACTTGCGATCGCCGGATCGGTAACGCTTCTCGCCGATCGGATCAAAGCGTTCGCCACGTTGACCGTCGCGTAGACCGGCTTCGTAGCCGTCATCCTGTCCATTCCGGAAGGCCGCATCGAAGCGGGGCGTCGCGCGGTAGAGGGGGCCGCCGCGCGAGTCGCGCGAGTCTGGCCGGTCACGCAGGTCCGGCCGCTGGTCGTCGCGCCGCGGGTCAGGTCGCCGCTGCTCGTCGCGCGATTGCGCCGCCGCAGGAGCGGCAACCACAAGTGCCAAGGCCAACATCAGTCCACGTGTTCCAGTCATTACGACCTCCATGACTGTCCACACTGCAAGCGCCGTGCCGAATCCAGCGAGGCCGCGAAGCCACCAGAATTTCGCCATTTCTGACATTTCGGCCATTCCGTCATTGCAGCGTCAGCGCCGTGATGTCCTTTATTCAGTCCAGATCAGCACGCGCTCACCCGAGCGGCCGCGGACATCGACAATCAGGAGGGCACCGACGCGCGTGATTTCATCGACGTCGAGCTCAAGCCGCCGAAGGTCGAAAGTCTCGGCGCCCACGCCGAGGTCCACCTTGCGTTGCCCCATCGCCAGCACCCACAGCGGGAGCTTGAGGTTGACGATGCGGCCCTGGTCGGGCTCCCAGGCCATGACGACCAGGGTGGTGGCTTTGACGGCAGCGGTCGGGGCCTGGCTGAGGTCGCGCATGCGGCGCACGCGTTCGGACGCATCGATTTCGATGAGCGGTTTCTGGTCCTTGAACGGCACCAGCGCGTCGTCAAACTGTTTGAGCGCGCTGCCGCTTGACACGCGTTCGGTATTGACGTGCTGCGACACGAAGTAGATGCCGGCGCCCGCGATCGCACACATGCCCAGCATGCCGATCGCTACGACCACGAGCAGGATCTTGAGCCAGGTCTTCATGCGTGCCAGCTGTAGTCTACGAGATTGGACGGAAACTGAAGGGCTGTTTCCTCCAGCGCCCAGCCTCGTCCTGGCACCAGGGATCCTGGTGGGTTCGGCACAACTCGCTGGCGGTCAGGTACTCGCTGAGCGCCGCCGAGCGGTGCTGGCGCAGATCGCTGACCTTGCCCAGCTCCAGGTGTACCCGGCCGCGCACCCAGCCCACTGGGTTCTGCGTGAGCGCTAACCGGAGGTCGGCAACGGCCTCGTCGAGGTGATTGAGCGAGACCCGCGCCATGCCACGTTTGTAGATCCACAGCGCTCGTTCGCCAGGGACCTTTGGGCGGGGGTCGCGATCGTGCCAGGCCAGGCCGGCCGTCAGAGCCGCTTCTGCTTCAGCCGGCAGGCCCGCGCGCCACGCGGCCGACCCAATCTCCAGTTGCAGCAGGCGGTTCTGGGGATGGTCGGCGAAGAGCGCCTTGAGCACCGCCAGCGCGTCCGCCTGCCGCCCCTCGCGGCTGTACATCAGCGCGAGGGCGATGCGCGCGTCGGTGCGCGTGAGTGGGTGCGTGGCTGCACCTTCGATCACCTGAAGTCCGCGCTCCTTCCCACCACCAAAGCCCGCAATGTAGGCGACAAGGCGCGTAGGCATCGACAGCGCGGCCACCGCATAGCGGTAGGTGCCCACGACGAGTCCGGCGTCGGTTCGATCCGACGCATGCTCGAGCACCCACTCGTGTGAGTTGTACGCGCGACGCGCCGCTCCAAAGGCCTGAGTCACCTTCCCTTCGACGGTGGCCACGTACGACGCCTGCAAGCCGTAGGCGGCCCCCAGGTCGTATCGTGCCCCGGCGTTGCGGGCGTCGCGCTTGACCGCAGCCTCAGCCAGGGCAATGGCGCGGTCCAGATGTTTTCGGAATTCGGCGTCCGCATCGGGAGGAGGGGGAGGCAACGTGATTTGCGACGACGTGAGGCCGCCCAGATAGTGGTCGATGGTGGCGCCGCCTCTTGTGAACAGCGCATGCATCCAGAGAATGGTCGCCAGCGTGCGATGTACTTCCGAGTCATCCGGCCGTGCCGCGGCATCTTGCCGCGCCAGGCGCAGCGCCTCGTCGTAGTTCAGGTTGTACGCGGCAGTGAACGCCTCGGCCGGCGCACGTGCGGGCCTCGGCGCGGGTGCCTGGGCCACCAGGCCGGCCTGCACGACGATCAGCGCGACCGCAACCGCCGCACGCGTCATCACTGTCACGAGAGCGAAAACCTCGTGCCCAGGCCCGCTGTCGTCGCCCGCTCAACCACCAACTGCGCCGCAACGACATCTTCGACCGCCATGCCGAGAGACTTGAACAGCGTCACATCGTCGGCAGACCGCCTGCCCTCGCATCGCCCAAGGATGAGGCTCCCCAGTTCACCGACGATGTGGTCGGCGGAGAAGGCGCCCTCTGCGAGCGGCAGGACGATGTCGCCGGCCTCGACCAGTGCGGCGGTACGCGAGTCCACGAACAGACGCGATCGGGCGACCAGTGCGGTCGGCATTTCGCGCTGCGTGGGCCTGCACGCGCCCACAGCGCAGAGGTGCGTGCCCGGCGCGATGTCGTCGGCGTCGATGACCGGCACGGGCGATGCGGTGACGAGCACCACGATGTCGGCGTCGCGCACCGCCGTCCGCGCGCTGGCTGCAGCCCGGACGGTGAGGCCGGTGTCGGTTGATGCCGATCGCGCGAATGCCGCGCAGTGCTCCGCGTTGGGGCTCCAGACGCGCACGTCCGTCAGTGGCCGGACGTGCTTGATGGCGTCGAGGTGGCTGCGGGCTTGTACGCCGGTGCCGATGATGGCCAGGCGCGTGGCGTCCGGGCGGGCGAGGCGGTCCACCGACACGGCAGACACGGCGGCCGTGCGCGCCTCGGTGATGTAGCGGCCGTCCAGAAGCGCGACGAGCGCGCCTGTGGCCGGGTCCAGGAGAATGATCGTCGCCAGGTGGGAGGTCAGGCCACGCGCGTGGTTGCCTGCATACACGGTGACGAGTTTGGCGCCCATGGCCGCCGGCGAGTCGATGACCGCCGGCATCACCCCGAAGTACGCGCGATCGGGGCCCACTTCAATCACCGTGCGCACCGGCTGCGCCACACGCTCTGCGGAGTACTCCGCCAAGGCCGCGGACATCGCCTGAATGAGATCCGCCATGGGGAGCACACTGCGGACGTCGTGTTCCGATAACAATAGAGCCATGTCCCTCATCTTACGCACGATTGACGCGCACACGGCAGGGGAACCACTGCGTCTCGTGACGAGCGGCTGGCCGGCCCCCGAAGGTGCCACGATGATGGAACGGCGGGCGTGGGCCCGCGATCAACAGGACCATCTGCGCCGCGTGCTCATGTTCGAACCGCGCGGCCATGCGGATATGTACGGCGCGCTACTCACCGAACCGGAGCGGGCTGATTCGGATGTGGGCGTCCTGTTCATGCACAACGAGGGCTACAGCACCATGTGCGGCCACGGTATTGTCGCGGTGACCACCATCGCGTTCGAGCGATCCCTCGTGACCCTTGCCGACGGCCGACACACGCTGGTCTTCGACGCGCCTGCAGGCCAGATTCGCGCCCGCGCGCACATGGATGGGGCGCGGGTGGCGCAGGTGTCGTTCGTCAACGTGCCGTCGTTCGTGTTGGCTGCGGGCCTGGTCGTGCGCGTGGCCGGACGGGATGTCCGGGTGGATGTGGCGTTCGGCGGCGCCTTTTATGCCGTGGTGGATGCGGAAAGTGTTGGACTCGCGGTGGTGCGCGAGCGGTTGGGCGATCTCAAGGCCGTCGGCATGGCCATCGCTCGCGAGGTTGAGCGCGTGATCACCGTCGTGCACCCGCTCGAGCCGGGGCTTACGGGCGTCTACGGCACCATCTTCACCGGTCCGCCCACAGTCGCCGACGCACACCTGCGCAACGTGACGGTCTTTGCCGACCACGAAGTGGACCGGTCACCCTGCGGCACCGGCACCTGTGCCGTGCTGGCCGTGCTGGACGCGATGGGGCTGACCGACGACCGCGCCGCCTTCGTGCATGAAAGCATCATCGGCACGACGTTCAGTGCGCGCGTGTTGTCGAGGACGACGGTGGGCGACTACGCGGCGATTGTGCCTGAACTGACCGGCGCGGCGTCGATTACGGGCGAGCACACGTTTGTGGTTGACCCCGCCGACGTCTTGAGTGGCGGCTTTAGGTTGTAACAAACCCTGTGGAATTGAGGATTGAGGATTGAGGATTGAGGAATTGAGGAATTGAGGACTTGGGAGATTGCAGGATGGTGCGATTGGGGATGGGCCACCGCCACCAATCGGACGATCCAGCAATTCAATGGGGCAATCCGCCCATCCAATCCCTCAATCCTCAATCTCATCCGTCGCTCCCCTACCGCAGTCTCGACGTGTCGACGGCTTCGGCGAGGGCGCGCATCGGAGCCGCGTCTGCGAGTCTTGCGCCCGCCACGTGAATGATGAAGCGCCGGCGGATAAGGATGCTGAGTTCGCCGATTTTGTCCACGGTGTTCCATGACTCAACGGCTGGAAACGTGGCGACGGTCGTGCCCTTGAAGTATCCGTTGCCCACGGTGCGGCTCGTGGTGGAGCCGGCCATGTGCTCAAGCGACTCAATGGCGCGTTCGTCGCCTCCGGTATCCGCAATCTCCAGATCGAGTTTCTCCGCGCCTCGTGTGAACGTCACGAGCACGTGCGTGGAACGGTTCGGCGCCGGGCCTTCTTGAGCGCTAATTTCGCCTCGTGTCCAGCCGGCCACCTGCGGCACCGACGCTCGCAGGTCCTCAAGAGAGACAAGTGTCACGGCAGGCGCGCTCGGTGTCTGAACCGGCGGAGTTGCTGGCGGCGCCGGAGTGGATTCCGAGCCGCCGCCACACGCCACAGCGCCGGTGGCCATCGCGGCCACCACAAGCGCTCGCCGAACGTGATGGATCACTTCGCGGCCGTCAGCTTGCTGAAGTCCATCTGCTCGAGCACGGCGCGAACAGGGTCGATGCCCGTACCGCGGGATCCATGCGAGGTGACGATGAATCGCTTGTCGACCACGACCGTAATCTCGGCCGTGTCGTTTTTGGTATTCACCTCTTCGAATGCGGGTTGCCCTTTGACTGTTGTGCCCTTTTTGTAACCGTCCGAGGAGCGTTGGCTGAAGTTGGCGGTCATGAACATCGACAACGGTGCCATCATCACCTGAGCCAATGCCGCATCGACCACTTCGAGTTTGATGCGCGCGTCGCCGTTTCGATAGCTCGCTTCCGATTGCGACATGGCCATCGGGAAGGTGGATGAGCTGCCAGTGACCTCACCGCGCGTCCAGCCGCTCATCTCCGGGAAGGCCTCGCCGAGTGTTTCGAACGGCAACACCTCGACCTTGCCCGCGGCGCCGGCGCCCTGAGTCATCTGCTCCAAACCCTTGGCCATCGCTGCGGCACCCGCCGCCATTTGATCTGCACCCGCTTTGGTGGCATCGGCGATCGCTTGCGCCGTCTTTTCGGCCTGCTCCTGCTCGGCGCTCTTGCCACAAGCGACGGACGACATGAGGGCGAGGGTGAGTGCGGCTGTTGTGAGTTGACGTGTCATGTGTGCCTTCCTGGAAAATCACGATCAGCCAAACGGCTGATCGATCGAGATGCTCTGTTTGGTGAAGAACTTCGGACCACCCTCGGTCATGTAGAGACAATCTTCAAGCCGGATGCCGAACTCCCCGTAGATGGCCACAGTGGGTTCGTCACTGAAGCACATGCCGGGCGCGAGCGGCGTCTTGTTGCCCAGCACAAAGTTCGTCCACTCGTGTCCTTCAATGCCGATGCCGTGTCCCGTCCGGTGGGGCAGGCCCGGCACCTTGTAGCCAGGGCCAAATCCCGCGTCCACGATCACCTTGCGGGCGGCGATGTCTACGTTTTCGCACGGAGCGCCGATCACGGCAGCCGCAAAACCCGCATCCTGCGCGCGCTTTTCGAGATTCCAGATCTCGACCTGCCGCGGCGTGGCCTTGCCCATGACCACTGTTCGTGTGATGTCCGACGCGTACCCTTCGCAACTGGTACCACCGTCGATCATCACCACGTCGCCTTCTTTCAGGGTCTGCGGTGTGGCGCTGCCGTGCGGAAATGCCGTGTAGATGCCGAACTGGGCGCTTGCGCCGCCGGTGTAGCCCAGGGCTTTGAAGGCGGCCGCGATGTTGCCGCTCAATTCACCCTGCGTGATTCCCGGCCGGATGGTCGTAAACGCGGCTCGGTACGCCTCGATCGTCACGTCATTGGCGCGCTGCATCAGCGCGATCTCGGCGGCGGTCTTGTACATGCGGCACCCGGCCGTCACCGGCGTGGCGTCCGCCAGTTCGAGCGCCGACGCCTTTGTGATGCCGTCGGCAATGAAGAATCGCACCCGCTCTTCGATGCCGACCCGGCCGTGTCGCACACCGCGGTCGCGCACGATGTCGGCGATCAGTTTGTACGGGCTCTCGTCCTCCTGCCAGACCCGCACGTCGTTGCCGAAGGTAATCATCTCGCGCGCCCTGTCTTCCTCGAATCCGGGGCACACGTAAGCCAAGTCGCCCTTGGCGGGGATGACCACGCCGAAGGTCCGCTCGCTCTGGCCCCAGCGCATGTTGGCGAAGTAGAAGCAACTGGCCGTGCCCTCCATGAAGATGGCATCAAGCTTCTGTTCGGCCATCAGCCGCTGAGCTTTCGCAATCCGCGCCCGCCGTTCGTCGTCGCCAATCGGCACGACGCCCGATGTCATGGGCGCCAGCCCCTTGAGGAAGGCCGGCGGGTCGCTGGGCGATGGCGCGGGGGTGGGCTCTGGCGCGCCAGCACAACCGGCCGCAAGAGCGCCGGCGCCAAGGGCGCTGGTGGAAAGGAACTGACGACGCGAGAGGGGGACGGGTGTGTTTTCCACAGAAAACCTCAATTTGGGGACAGGTCTCAGGGGGAGAAGTCTATCTGAGACCTGTCCCCAAATTGAGGTTTTCTGTGGAAAACACACCCGTCCCCCTATTTCGCCACGTACGACTTGCGGGCGCGGGCGGTGAGGCCGGACTTGGTCAGGCGCACTTCGAGTTTGTGGGCCTTGCCATCCATGGTCGCCGGCGAGAATCCCAGCACATACTGGCTGTGCAGCTCCGCGATGACACGCGTGAACGTGGAGTTCAGCTCGGCTGTTTTCTTCAGTTCAAAGAACCCGCCGCCGGTCTCCGACGCCAGGCGCCTGAAGGCCCCTCCGGGCCGCGAAAGTGTCCACCGCTCGCCGTTGTGGTAATACGACTCAATGCCAAGCGTGTAGAGCATGACGTCTTCGCGTTGCGCACGCTCGAGGATGTCGCCATTGCTGCGGCTGCTGGCCCCAAGATCGTCTCCGTCTGTCAGCACCACCACCACGCGGCGTCCCACTGCGTCCGCCAACTGATCCATCGCGGCGTCAACCCCGTCCCAGAGCCGGGTGGAGTTGCCCCGGGTCATGTTGTTGCGGACATAACTGACCAGACTGTCGCGGTCGCTGGTGAGCCCCGGACTGAACTGGATCTTGGAATTGAAGAAACCGACCACACACTTGTCTTCGGGCGATAGCCGGATCAGGAACTGAACCGCGGCATCCTGCATGAAGGGCAGGTTCATCTCCATGCTGATGCTCGAGTCCAGCGTCAAGGCCGCGGAGAATGGCACCGGTTTGTTGTCGAATATGGTCACGGTCTGTTTCTTGCCGTTGTCGTAGATTTCGAAGTCCCCTTCTTCGAGGCCCGGCACAAGCCGGCCGTCTCCATCAAACACGGTGGCGTACACGGGAACCGTGCGAGTGCCCGACTTGAACGTCGGCTGCTGTTGGGAGGGCGCGGCATCGGGAGCCGCCGACAACGTCAGCATGCCGGCCGCGACTACGGAGGTGATGCTGGCGAACACGACTCGAATCATTTGGCGACGTAACTCTTTCTGGCGCGAGCCACCAGGCCCGGCCTGTTGATCCTAACCTCAAGCGTGTGCACCTTGCCGTCCTCGGCCAGAGGCGTAAAACCCAGGACGTATTGGCTATGCAGCTCCGCAGCCACACGCGTGAACGTCGCGTTGAGTTCGTCTGTGCGGCTCAGCTCGAAATATCCGCCGCCGGTTTCCTCGGCCACTTTTCGCAGCCCCGCGTCGGGGCGCGTCACACCCTGCCCGCGCATCCGCGACCGTAGGCCAATCGCGTAAATCAGGAACTCTTCGCTCCGTGCGCGTGCCAGGACATCGCCCTGATCAAGGCGACTCCAATTGTCCGCACCATCGGTGAAGACCAGTACCACCCGGCGGCCCTGGACGTCCTTGAGTGCCTCCATCCCGACGTTGGTGGCGTCCCACAGCGCGGTGGGATTGCCGTACTGGATGTCGTCACGCAGAATGCGCACAAGCTCGTCGCGATCGCTCGTGAATCCAGGCGGGGCCACCCGAATCTTGTCGCTGAAGCTCCCGATACGCGCGTTGTCTGCCGGCAGCAATCGAATGACGAACTGTGTCGCCGCCTGCTTCAGCAGATCCAGATTCATCGTCATGCTGCCGCTCGTGTCGAGCATGACGACCACGGTGATGGGCTGGATGGCATTCTCGAAGATCGAGATCGCCACCTTCTTGCCGTTGTCCCAGATCTCAAAGTCGCCCTGCTCAAGGTCAGGCACCAGGCGGCCCGACGCGTCTGTGACCGTGGCGTAGACAGGGACCGTGCGGATGGCCGCACGAAAGGTCGGCTGTTGTTGGTCGTGCCTGGTGGCATCGACGGGTGCGGGCCACGTCGCCGCAGCCCACAGGCCCAGCACAGCGGTCGTCACCCATAGAGGTCGGCGGAGGCCCATACAGGTATCCTAAGCAAAAATGAGGCCCAACTGATGGCGCTTGTGGTATTTGACCTGGATGGCACGCTCGTGGACTCGCGGCAGGATTTGGCTGACAGCACGAATGCCGTCCTTCAGTCGTTTGGCGCGGCGCCGCTGCCGCTCGACCGCGTGGTGATGATGGTGGGCGAGGGCGCGCGGGTGCTCGTTCAGCGGGCCCTTGAGGCCGCCGGCTTGGACGCGGATCTGGACGACGCCCTGAAGCGATTTCAGGCTCACTACCGCACCCGGCTGCTTGCCACCACCCGGCCCTATCCCGGGATCAGCGACATGCTGGGCACGGTGGCGCCCGTGGCGACCCTGGCCGTGTTGACCAACAAGCCATTGGCCCCGTCACTGGAGTTGCTTGAGGCATTTGGCTGGTCCTCGCACTTCCTCTCGGTCGTCGGTGGAGACAGCGTCCTGGGGCGCAAGCCCGATCCGGCGGGCCTGCAGCACTTGATGTCACTGGCACATGCTGCCCCGGAGTCCACCCTGCTTGTGGGAGATTCGATGGTTGACGTCGAAACCGCCCGGCGAGCAGGCGCGGCCGTGTGCGTGGCCCGGTACGGATTCGGCAACGCGCGCGGCGACCTGCAACTGCGGGGGGACGAGTGGATTGCCGACACGGGGCATGACGTGGACCGCGCGGTTCGAGCCTGGTCGCAACGCTGATAGAATCGGGTCCATGCCGCGTTCCATCGCCATCCGGCTCTCCGTCGTTGCCGCCATCGTGTTGCTCGCGGCCAACCTTGGCCCTGCCGTCCAGTCCACCGCCGCCCAGTCCACCGCCGCTAAGCCTGGCGTGAGCAAGTCGGGCTTCATGTTCCTGGACTTCTGGTTCCTGGCCGGGTTCGACTACAACCCGTCGGATCCCTTCGACCCGTCCCCGAAGCAGGTCAAGAACACCATTCCCGCCACCATCCTGGCGCTCCAGGGCAAGAAGGTGGAGATCTACGGCAACATCCTGCCGCTCGACTACGACAGCTCCGGCACATCCACGTTCATCCTCAACGCGAGCGTTGATGCGTGCGGCTTCGGCGGCGTGCCCCGCATCAACGAGTGGATCTATGTGTCGATGAAGCCGGGGCAGAAGGCGAAGACCTACGGCGCGGGTTACGAGATCCTCGTGCGCGGTACATTCAGCATCGCCGAAGAGGTCGAGAAGGGTCGTATCGTCGGCCTCTACTCCATCGTCGCCGACAGCGTGCAGTGACAACCCTGCCGCTGCTCGACATCACCGGTCTCCAGAAGAGCTTCCTCTCGCCCGACGGCGAGAAGACGCTGATCGTTGATGTGCCGCGGTTCCAGCTTGCCGAGGGCGAGCAGGCGGCCGTTCGCGGGGCCAGCGGTTCGGGCAAGACCACATTCCTGAATCTCATCGCGGGCATTCTCCAGGCAGATAAAGGCACCATTGTGCTCGCCGGGCAGACGGTGACGACGATGTCTGAGAGCGGCCGCGATCGCCTGCGGGCCAAGACAATCGGATACGTCTTCCAGAACTTCAACCTGCTGCAGGGGTATACGGCGATCGAGAACGTCATGCTCGGCATGTTGTTCGGTTCGGGCGTAGACCGCGCCCGTGCGCAACAACTGCTGGACCGCGTGGGTCTGTCGCACCGTATCAACTATCGCCCTTCGCAGTTGTCGATTGGCCAGCAGCAGCGCGTGGCCGTGGCGCGTGCGCTGGCGAATCGTCCCAAACTGGTGCTGGCCGATGAACCAACCGGCAACCTGGACCAGCGTCACGCAGGCGAGGCCCTGGAGCTGATTCGCGAGGCGTGCCGCGAGAATGGCGCCGCGCTCCTGCTGGTCAGTCACGATCCGGCCGTGCTCGCATTGTTCGAACGGTCCGAGGATTTGGCAGACCTCAATCAGGCCGCGGCCGCACATGCCGCCGCCCCGGTGCACGCGGAGAACAGGACGGCATTGTGAACTTGATGTCCCTGGTTCGGCGCAGTCTGCGACAGCACGCGCTCTCGTCGTTTGTCACGATCGTGTCGGTCGGTCTGGCCGCCGGCCTGACGATGGCGGTGTTTGCGATTAACGCGCAGACCTACGACGCCTTCACGGGGGGCAAGGTCGGGTTCGATGCGGTACTTGGCGCGCGTGGGAGCCAGCTGCAACTCGTGCTCAATACCGTGTTTCACCTGGAGACGTCACCCGGAAACATTCCGTGGTCCCTCTACAAAGAGATCTCCGAAGACCCGCGCGTCACGCTCGCCATTCCGTACGCGGTGGGCGACAACTACCAGGGCTATCGCATCGTCGGCACCACGCAGGAGATGTTCACGAAATTCACCTACCGCGAAGGGCAGGGTTTTGTGCTGAAAACCGGCGGGCGGGTGTTCGACGAATCGAAGAAGGAAGCGATCCTCGGGCATTACGTCGCAGACAAGCTGGGTCTGGCCGTTGGTTCCACGTTCACGCCGTATCACGGGCTGCAGTTCAGCGAGCGCGAGAAACACCAGGATGAATACACGGTGGTGGCCGTCATGGAGCCCACCAACGGGCCGTCCGACCGTGTGTTGTGGATTCCCATTGAAGGCATTTACCGCATGTCGGGCCATGTGCTGCGGGGCGGCGGCAAACCGATCCGGGCCACGCCCGGGGAAGTCATCGCCGAGGAACACCTCGAGGTCAGCGCCGTCATGCTGAAGCTGCGCAATCCGCAGGCGGGGTTTCTGCTCAATCAGCAGATCAACCAGGTGGGGAAGGTGGCCACGTTCGCGTGGCCGATCGGCCGCGTGATGGCGGAGCTCTTCGATCGTATCGGGTGGGTGAGCCGTATCCTCACAATGGTGGCCTATCTGATTGTGGTGGTGGCGGCCGGCTCGATTCTGGCGAGCATCTACAACACGATGAACGAGCGGCGACGTGAGTTCGCGATTCTGCGCGCGCTTGGTGCGCGTCGCGCCACCGTCTTTTCGGCCATCGTCCTTGAAGCGTCCACGATCACCACGATCGGCGCACTCCTGGGATTCCTCGTGTACGGCGGCATCCTCGCGGCCGCATTTGTCATCGTCCGCGCCCAGACGGGTGTGGTGCTGGACGCGTTCAAGTTCGATCCCGCGCTGTGGATGACGCCCGTCGGCATGATTGTGCTGGGCGCGCTCGCCGGGCTGGTGCCGGCATTCAAGGCCTATCGCACCGACGTCGCCTCGAACCTCACCCCGCTGTCGTAACAGGGTGAGCGACCAACGCTGACTCGTCTAGTTCTTCCTGACAGTTCGATCGTGGGGGGCTCGAAGGTCGGCGACCTTGCCGAACAGCGCATCGGCTTCGTCGAAGAATCCTGTGGCGCCTCCGGCGATGTCAGTGAGCGCTCCATCTGGGAGCGGGCTCTGATCGGGCGGCGTCGTCGGCTTCGGCGTGCGAGGGCTCTGCGACGGTTTGGTCGGGCGAATGATCTTTGGCAAGGCTACGGCTCGTTTGTTGAGAATCGACATCCTACCAGAACGCGGCAGACCCTATCGCGATGGCAGTCGCGCGGACTTGCTCGGGATGACCTCGCGCTGCCTCACAAATTTCTGAGCGCGACGTTCGGTTCGACTCTGATCGCGCGGCGCGCGGGCAGATAGCAGGCGAGCGCGGCCGCCACCAGTAGCGGCCCGGCGGCAAGCGGTACAAACAGCGGGTCGAAATCGGCCAGCGGATTGACGAACAGTGGCTGCACCATCAATTGGAGAATAATCGCAGAGATTACGCCGAGGACAAATCCCTCGATCACGGGACGAAATCCGCTGCGCAGCACCAGCGCCAGGATGCGTCTTCGGTCAGCACCGAGGGCCATCCGCAGACCGAATTCACGTGTACGGCGAGTGATCACGTGAGAGAGCACGCCATATAGGCCGGTCATCGAGAGCATCAGCGTCAACGACGCCAGCGCCGCTCCCGTGCCGGTGACCAGTCGCATCACCGCCGCCTGTTGCGACCGTTCGGGGTCTGCCCGACCCGCAAATGAGATCGGCAGCTCCGGGTCCACCTTGCGCACCGTGGTGCGGATCACCGAGAGCGTCTCGGAGACGTCGAGCCGATGGCTACGCGCCAGAATCGACACCATGCCGAAATAGTGCTGTGCGAAGGGCGCGTAGATGACGTTCTCGACCTGTGCCGGTGACCGTGCACTCCTTCGGAGATCGAGGGTGTCCGTTGTCACGCCCACCACCCGATACGCGTTCGTGACCGAGGCTCCCGTGGCGTAGTCCTGGCCGCGTCCGACTACCACTTCATCAACGATGTCGGTACGGCCGAAGAGGGACCGCGCCAGCGACTCGTTCACGATGAGCACCGGCGCCTGGCCGGCTGCGTCATCGACGCCGAAGGCGCGTCCCGTCCGCAACGAGATGCCTCTGAGAGGAAAGGCTTCGGGGCTCAGCAGTTCGAGGTAGGCGGAGCTGCCGTCGTTGACCTTGGGCACCAACGGGCGGTCCGGCGGTGTCAGCGTCAACCGTAAGCCGAGGAATCGGGTGCGTAGCGCAACGCCATCAAGTCCGGCCTCGTTCTGCAACTCCCTGACGATCCGATCCGCGACCCCGCGAGCCGTGTGTTCGTCAACTTTCTGGATGCCGAAGGGCAGGTCCACCTGCGCGAGACCGACATCCGCCGAGGTTGAGAGTGCCTGGTGTTCGTCGACGACGGTACGCACACCGATCGCTGTCAGCAGGAACAGACACACTGATACCCACACTTGGAGAGCGATCAGATTGGCGCGACCGCGCCACCGCGGCACAACTCCGGTCCCGCCATCGCTCGACAGCATCGTCCTGTCACTGGAGCGCGTGAGCTGCAGGGCCGGCGCAAGGCTCGCGATGATGAACGCCAACAGCGCGAAGCCGCCCGCCGCCAGGAGCACGCTCGCGTCAACCTCGGGGTTGAAGTAGCGCGATGCCATGCCACCAGCCAGATCGTCTATGGCGCTGCGGATGAAAGTGAGAACGTACCTGGTGACGAGGTATCCGGCCGCGCCGCCGGCGCCTGCAACCATCGCGCCTTCGAGCAACTGATCGTTGACAACCCTCCACCGCGAGGCGCCCAACGCCCGACGCACGGCGAACTCATGACGTCGAGACGCGTTCCGTGACAGCGTGAGATTTGCCAGATTGGTGCACGCCACGAGCAGTATCAGTGCGGGCAGCGCGAGGATGACGATCGCCGACGTCGAGGTGATTTCCTGGTCTGGCAACTCGAAGGCGCGCGCGACCAGCGCTTGCCTCGGGCGAGGCACCGCCGAACGATCAAGCGGCGAGACTTTGTCCCACTCGCCCAGGAGCGGCGCGAGGCGGGACATCGCGAGGTCCGGTGTCATTCCTGGTGCCAGTCTCCCGACCACGGTCAGGCCGCGCCATTCACGTGACCTGAGGTCGGCCGTGAAATGTCGCGTCGAACCTGCCGGCGCGCTGGAGAGCGGCGCCCAGAGGTCTCGCGTTTGTACGTCGTAGCCCACGGTCAGGCCTTTGAAGGCTTCGGCCGCAACACCGACGATCTCAAACGGCCGGCCAGCCAGACGAATCGTGCGGCCGACAACGGCCGGATCGCCGCCAAATCGCTGACGCCACGTGGCATGAGACAGTACGACCACCGGCGGTGCGCCCGGCTGATCGTCGGCTGACTGCAGAAGGCGCCCCAGAGCCGGACGCACTCCGAGCACCGGGAAGTAGTCACCGCTTACGGCTTCCCCGGCCACGAGTTCAGCGCGCCCGTCGCCCGAAAGACCGGTCCAGAACATGGCGACGGAAGCCAGACCGAGGAACGGCGTCTGACCCGCTTGCAACTCGGCGAACTCGGGTCCGGAAAAATTGGCCGTGCGCTCGGCGACCTGACGAATCGTCACGATCTCATCAGAGTTCGCCAGGCCCACGGTGCCGCGATTGATGCCGAGAATCGCCGAGTAGATGGCGGTCGTCACGCTGATGCCCAGCGCGAGCGTGACGATTGAGAAGGCCGTGAAGGCCGGGGCCTGTACGAGCCGGCGAAGGGCGAGGTGCAAGCGCATCAGGTGCTGATTTTGATCGGCCGAAGCTGGTGGGTGGCAACGGTCGCAACGGCCACCGTGGCTCCGGGTTCTTGTGGACTTGCACGACCGTTCCAACATCGCCCGCCTTGAGCGGCGCGGCGCTCATGTTCGCGAATCATTAAGCAGGCCTCGCTAGAGGATACGCAGTGATCAGCCGCGGCGCAATCTCTCCGATGCTGACGTGCCAGATGGTGCGGACTTGCGGCCTCCGTCCGAGCGCGTCTGCGAGCACTTCCCAGCCATTGGGCCGAAAGCCGAACCGCTGAAAGAAGCCCTGGCGGCGCCGCCTTCGTGGTCCAGAGCAGACCCTATCCCAGCACGATGAATCCAAACGCGCGAGCGGCCTGGCCCAGAATCTGGTCATGCGTCGCCATCGTCAACGACTGATCCATGCGGTCTCGCCAAATCAGCGCCGTCGCCAAATGAAGGGCGCCCAGTGTTCCCAGCGCCAGCGGTAAAGGCTCGCTCGCGCGCGCCAGGATCGGGGGACGAAGCAGCACGAGATCGACGTCACGACAGGTCACGGTGTAGAGCTGCGGGCCGACACAGGACTACAGCTGAAGATTCCCGTCAGTTCTCCCCGACGCAACAGGTGCTCGCCCGGCGAGCAGCCGGCGAGGTCGCGGAAGTCGCGGACGAAGTGCGCCTGGTCGGCATAGCCGCACGTGGCGGCGGTGTGGGTACCCGGTGCAGGTGCGTCCGAGTCCTCGAGGATGCGCAGGGCGTGCTGAAAGCGGGTGATTCGCGCCAGGCGCTTTGGCGTTACTCCCACCGACTCGAGGAATTTCCTCTCGAGATGCCGCCGCGTGGTGGAGACGCCCGCGGCCACGGCGTCGATCGACACGAGACCTCGCCCGCGCGTGATGGCCTGCACGGCGCCACGCACCCGCGGGTCGATGCGGTCGGGCTCGATCCACTCCAGGAGCGTGTGCTGGACCCGCGTGACGGCTTCGTCGAGGTCGGCGGTGGAAGCGCGCACCTCCTGAAGCGCGCGGCTCAGCGGAGCCGCAAGCGCGCAGGCGGCTGCGTCGCCTCAAGGCGCGAGCACTCGGGCTTGAGGACCAGCCCGAGCTACGGCTACGGCTTCCGCTTGAACGAAAATGTCGTCGGCTTGGACGTGCCCCCGGCGCTGATCATCGCATCCATGCCGCCATCAGCGCGCTTCACGTAGCGAATCAGCTTCGGAAAATTGTGCGCCGGATTCTCGAACGTGGCGCTGTCAGCATCAATCTGTGTCAGCGTGAAGTCCGTCGCGGCACCGGCATTCGGCAGGGCGGTGTAGACGAGCGTGCCTTCACGCTCGGAGATGCACAGAAACTCAAACTCAGTCATCACGTTGCCGCGAAGGGTCCGGCTCGTCGCGATCATGCCGCCACCGGCGCCGGTGGACCACCGTTCTTCGATGCTGCCGGTGCCGGTCACACTGATCCAGTCGCCGGCGATCCACGCGGCGTCAGCAATCCTGGCTGGCGCGATGGGCGGGGCCGTCGACGCCGACGCGGGATCTTCGGGCAGCGGGTCGGTGGAACGCTGATACACCGTGCCAACTGCCCTGGACTGACCCGTGGCGGCGTCGCGCGTGCTCGTTTCAACCACGAGCGTGTCCGCCGAGACCGACCGGAAGCGATAGTCGAGCGGCGTGGCCGCACGGCTGGCGGCGCTGGCACCCGGCGCGAGCGTGCCGACAATCGAGTAACGCAGCACGTCACCAAGCCAGGTCATTGAGGCCACCTGCCCCGACTGCCCCATGCACGGCCGACTCGGACTGAGCACCGTGGCGTTACTCCCGTCGAGTGGAAAAACAACCGTGAGCGCGATCGCCCGGCCCCGGAGGGGTCGAACCAGCGCCATGCTCGTTCCCTCCGCGCGCAGCGCAAACCGATCGCCGAACACCGCACTGGGCGCGGCCGGCACAGTCGCAGGGGTGTCTTTGCTGGCCACCCAGGTTCCGTTCAGATTGGGAGGGGCCTGCTGGGCGAACATGGCGGCGCCGGCGCCGGCGCCGACGATGACGACGAGGGTGAGGGCGAGCACCTTGCGCATAGATTCGTCACTCTAGCGCGGACGACCGGGTCTGTCTTGAACGAATGCGACGTAGTTACGCTGTTTATTCGCCTTTCAAGCGTTGTTGGCGCTAGGCTGGGAGCGTGTCCAGACAACCAGCCGTGAAGGGCAGGGGTACTCCGGCGAACCCCAGTGGGCGGTTCGAGCGACTGGCTTTTGTCGAGGAGCTGGGCGACGAGCCTGACGAGGCCCGACCCGCGCGGCCCACCGAGCTGTTCAGGGATACCTCAAAGACCATTCTGGCCTTCAACGACAGTCCCGATGCGCCAATGGACGCGTCGGTCAATCCATACCGTGGGTGTGAACACGGGTGTATCTACTGCTACGCGCGGCCGTATCACGAGTATCTCGGCCTGTCGGCGGGCGCGGACTTTGAGAGCAAGATCTTCGTCAAGGACAATGCCGCAGCGCTTCTCCGCGAGGCTCTCTCGGCAAAGTCCTGGACGCCACAGGTGATTGGGCTCAGCGGCGTCACCGATCCCTACCAGCCCGTGGAGCGCAAACTCCGGATGACGCGCGCATGTCTCGAGGTGCTCGAGGAGTTCCGCAATCCCGTTGCTGTGATCACGAAGAACCATCTTGTGACGCGCGATGCCGATCTGCTGGCGTCACTGGCGCAACACCAGGCCGCGCAGGTATTCTCCAGGTGTTCGATCTCCATCGACGCAGGCTGGGCCTGACCGGGAGGCTGACGCTTTCCACTCACGCCTTCCGGCGCCCTGGCGGGAGCCAGCTGGACTTGTTCGGCTGACCCCGACTGCACAGGTGCGGCTCTTGCCGAACCTGTAGGATGAAGCCGGACATGGCAGTTCAGTGGGGAGAATAAGAACGATTGCGTGGCTCGCGTGTGTGACCGCCTCCGCGGCCGCGTGTGGCGATCCGTACGAAGGCGCCAGCGCCCTGCAGGCGGAGAAGGTCCAGCTCCAGCGCGAACTTGAAGGGCTGCGGGAGTCGGCGGCATTGCTCAGCGGCGGCGGGACCCTGATCCCGGAGTCCGATGTCGTCGTGTCTATTCACGAGGCACTCGTTCAGGAGTTGATTGCCCGGCGACTGCCCATCGACATGGTGGCTGCGCCATACCGGATCGCGCTCACCGCGGTGGATGTCGGCTTCAACGGCGCGCCCACCGTGCAACTGCGTGGCATGGTGACCCGGGACGGCCTGCCGGGGATCGGCGTGTCTGTGAAACTCATCGGGGCGTTGAGCGGCATCGACATCGACACCACCACGTTCACATTGCGGGCGAATATCGCCGCCGATCATCTGACCATTGAGTCGGAGGCCGGCGTCGGCGCGTTGTTCAGCGGCTCATCCCTGGATGACGTGGCCGAACTGCTTCGCCTGGAACTTGTGGCCCAACTGCCCGTCGTCGAAATCCCTGTCCGTGTGCAGCAGGACATCCTCATTCCGGCCATCACGGACGGGCCCGTGCAAATGGCCGGCGTGCGCTTTCCCGTGAAGGCGTCGGTTTCACGCGTGTTTGCGGCGAACGGCCGGTTGTGGATCGGTCTGCACGTCGAGGTCACTCAGGCCGGCAAGGGGGCTCAGTGATTCGCCGGAAGGTGACCACGGTGGTGGCGGTGTTGGCGGTGGTCGCGACGGTCGCGACGGCGCTGGTCATGGTCAGCCGGGCGCGCACTGGACGCAAGACCATCACGGCGTTGCAGGCAGACGTGGTCTCGCTCACCGCAGAGCGCGAGCAACTCCGCGCGGCCGTCGTCGGCGCGGTGAGCCTCGACCCCCGCCTGACCGGCGGACCCGACACGCCGCTGCGCATCGGCATCCCGACAGCGCTTGCGCACGCCGTGGTTTCGACGCTGGTCGACGGCATGACGGAGCACGTGTCGCTCACATTGGACAACCTGACCGTCCGGAGACAGGGTGAGGTGCGTCGAGTCGTGTCGCTCGGCGACTTCGACCTCACGCTTCGCGTCAAGCAGGTGAACGTCAAGCTCGGTGCCGGCGTGCCGGATCTCACGTTTGGTGGCAACCAGATGCGGCTGGCGTTGCCGGTCAGTGTGAAATCCGGCAGAGGATCAGCGGTGGTCGATTTCCGCTGGATCGCACGACGAATCAGCGGCGCGGTGTGTGGCGACATGTCCATGCTCGAGGTCGTCACCGGCACAGTGACGCCGGCGGTCTACCGCCTGGCCGGCACTCTTCAGCTGTCCACGACCGACGACGCGATCATGGTGACCCCGCGCCTGCCGGCGCTTCGGATTCGTGTGAGGGTGGTGCCATCCAGGGCCTCGTGGGATCTGATCCAGCAGACGCTGGACTCCAAGACCGGTTTGTGCGGATTCGTGATCGACCGCGTGAACATCCCCGAGACGCTCGAAGGCCTGCTGGCCAGGGGTTTTTCTGTGCGTCTGCCGATCGAGAAACTGAGGCCGGTGGCCGTGCCAATCGGATTCGCCCAGACACTGATGGTGCGCGGTACATCCGTGGAGATCGGCGTCAAAGCCGGCGGACTCATGATCACGAACGACATGATCTGGCTTGGGGCAGCTGTCACCCTTGTCACGCTACCGCTTCCCGCACCGGCGCCACCGCCGGCGGGTGGCCCCACGGGCGGCGGATCGTAGGTGGCGCCAATCCGGCTCCGGGTGTGCAATGCTGACGGCATGACTCGGCGACGTCTTGTGAGCAGTCTTGCGGTGGCGGCTGTCAGTGTGGCGACGTTCGTCGCGGTTCGTGGCGGCAGCCCGGATCCTGGTGCTCAACGGCGCAGCGCGCCCGTGCAGGCCTTCACCGTGGTCAACACGTATCCGCATGACCCTGGCGCGTTCACGCAGGGGTTGGTGTATGCCGACGGCGAGTTCTTTGAGAGCACTGGGCTGTTCGGCGAGTCATCGCTGCGGCGTGTGGAGATTGGCACAGGCAAGGTGCTGCAGCGCAAGGCGGTGGACGCCCAGTACTTTGCGGAAGGCCTGGCGCTCGTGGGCGATGCGCTGGTGCAGCTGACGTGGCAGAGCAAGGTCGGGTTTGTCTACGACCGCAAGACGTTCACCCAGCGCCGGACGTTTCAGTACCAGACGGAAGGGTGGGGCATCGCCTACGACGCGAAGGGCGGTCTGGTGATGAGTGATGGGTCTGACCGCCTCATGTTCCTCGATCCGAAAACCTACGGCGCCACGCGCACCATACGGGTAACCGACAACGGCCGTCCAGTGCCGCAGCTCAACGAACTGGAGTGGATCGAGGGCGAGATATGGGCCAACGTGTGGCAGACCGATCGCATCGCCCGCATCGCACCGGCCACGGGGGTGGTCAACGCGTGGGTGGACTTTTCGACCCTGTGGCCGCAAGCCCGGCGCACCCCTCCGGCCGACGTGCTGAACGGCATTGCGTATGACGCCGTGGGCAAACGCATCTTCATCACCGGCAAGAAGTGGCCGCGGGTGTACGAGGTGAGAGCGCAGTAGTCCCCGGGGGTCCAGGGGTCGGACGGGAATGCGTACGTCGGCGGTACCGAAGTACGCAGTTCTTGCGAGATTACTTCGATCGTCCCATCGATTTCATCGGGTTCCTGATGGCACAGCGATTGATTGTCGTCAGGCGTGGGCGTGAAGCGGCTTGAGGACCTGGCGGCGTTTCAGTTGGCGGTCGAGTTCAAGCTGGAAGTGTACCGGCTGATTCGAGTGAACCCGGGTGCGAGCCGTGATTTTCGATTCCGGGCTCAGCTCTCTGATGCCGCAGCGAGTGTTGAGTCGTGCCTCGTTGAAGGCTGGCATCGGTACGTGGCGGGAGAGTTCGTGACATTTCTGCGATACGCGCGCGCGTCGCTTGCGGAAGCGGAACGCTGGCTTGGCGACGGCGTCGCTCGGGGATATTTCGAGCCACACGCCATCGCCCAAAGCCTCGACACTGCGGGCCGCTGCGGCGCCGCCCTCACAAACCTCCGCAAGAGCCTCGAACCGTTCACCGCGAGGAACCAGAAGAAATCTCGCAACCGCCCGTGACGACCCCAGGACCCCAGGACCCCAGGACCCCTACTGACTCTTGAACGCCACACTCCCCATCGTCTTGTCCCACATGACGGCGAGCCGGCCCCCGGTCTTCGTCATGTCCACGAACGCGATCGTGAACTCATCGACGGAGTACGGCAGGGCGTCGATCTTCATCGGTGCGCGAAGGACGTCGCGGTCTGGCGTGTAGTTGTACGCGCCCCAGAGTTCCGTCTTGTTCGCCGGGTCGTATTTCTGCTGCGCGGGCCACGTGGAGAGCACGAGCGTCCACTCCTTCTCTGCAAGGCCGATGAACATCGTGTATTCCCCGGCCGGCAGGGTCTTTCCGCCGAAGTCGAGCGCCACATCAGTCTTGAATCGCGTGGAGACGTCGGCGCCCGTGCGCCAGAGCGGCGCACCGGCATAAAGCGTCTTGCCGTAGTCGGCACCGGTACCGAAGATGTTGGCGCGCTGCCGCAGCACCGGCCGGCCGTACGTCACGTCGATCCACTTGCCGCCCTGATATGTCGAGGCGCGTTCACCCTTCACCCACTCGCCGCCGATCTGCGTCGAGGCCTGGCCTCGACCACTCGCCGATCGGTTTGCCGGCGCCTGCGCCGCAAGCGCCACACCCATCACCACCACCGCTCCACACACCAATAACCGCTTCAC